>JBAUCK010000353.1:0-9964 GCA_049677525.1 Xanthobacteraceae bacterium | reverse complement strand
GGGCCGGTCACGTGACGCGACACGAAGAACATCATGCCACCGGCAAGCATGCAGGCGGCGACCAGGAGCGCGACCTACACGAGAAGATCGTGCCACGCCGTCGTCGATTGCGCGGCGGCCTGCTCTTTGGCAGCGTCAAGCGCCAGCGAAAGCTTGCCGACCGACATCGGCGACCATTGCTCGACCGTCAAGCCGGTCGGCTCACCGGCGATCAGTTGCTTGAGAACCTTCAATCGCTGCTCGGGATAACCGCTGCCAAAGAGGTCGCTTTTGACCTTGTCGATGGCGGCGGTCAGTCCGGGCGTCGGCGGCAGGCGCGACGCAATATCGGTGGCCGCGGCCCAGGCGGTGTCGAGCTTGGCGTCATTGGTGGTGTAAGTGGTCATCGCGTCGGGCGGCGGCGCGATTCCGCCGACCCCGTTGGATACAAGCAGGGACATTTCGCCGGCCGAGTTGCGCATGACCCAGGCGAGCTGCTTGATCTCGAGAAGCTGATCCACATAGGGATCCTGCAGCGAGATGGACTTCACCAGCCGCGTGCCCCAGGCGTCGAGGGCATCGGTCATGGCGATGCCGAGCTTGTTGTACGCCTCCCCAAGCCCCGCCGGCTGCGCCGATTTCGGCTGCAGCAATGCGGCCGCCGATTGCGGTTGAAGGTCGGCGAGTTGCTTGATCTTGCCGCCGAGATCGGCGACCGCCTGGTCGCGCTCGGGAAAATCGGCGGCGGCGAGAAGCGGCAGCATGCTGTTCAAGGCCGGCATCTCTTTGTCGCGCGAGTCTTTGATCAGCGAGCCGACTGCCGTGAATTGCTTGTCGGCCACGAGATCGCGGAGCGTCGAGGCGCGGTCGACGCGCAGACTGTTCATCGCGGTGAACATGTAGGCCGAGATGTTCGCGACGGCAGAAATCCGGTTGGCGATCTGTAGCCGGGTCCAAGACTCGCGCGCGCTCAGCGCCAGCATGACGACGATCACGGCGCCCATGACCGCGATGACGGATTTCAGCAGGACGCTAATGGAAAAGCGATTGAACATGATGTTTCCGGCCCCGGTAGAGCTAATAAGCCATTATTGCGGTCAATCTATTTGTGGTTGGTAAATTTGCCGTAAAAACACCAAGATAGGCCGATTGCGCTCAACCGCCGCACGCGACGGGCCGGCGGATCACGACGATGAAATCGGGGCGGTCGGCGCCGTCAGGCGACGGCCGCCGCAAAACCGCTCGACCAAGACAGTCGGAACGAAGCCGCGGGGGACAACGCTCATGACAAAGACGCCGGATTATTTCGCCGGAAAGACCATCATCATCACCGGCGCAGGAAGCGGCATCGGCCGCGCCACCGCTTTGATCTTCGCCCGCGAGCACGCCAATGTGGTCTGCGCCGACATCAACGAAGCCGCCGTGCGCGAGACCGCGGCCGCGGTGAACGCCGCGGGCAGCCAGGCGCTGGCGCTCAAAACCGACGTCACCTCGCGCACGCAAGTGAGCGGCATGGTGCAGCGCGCGATCGATGCCTTCGGCAGCGTACAGTTCATGTTCAATTCGGCGGGCGCCGCGATCCGCCGTTCCAAATTTCTCGACATCGACGATGAGCTGATGAAGAAGACCTTCGATCTCAACGTCAGCGGCACGTTTTACGCCATGCAGGCGGTGCTGCCGCCTATGCTGAAAGACAGGTTCGGCGTCATCGTCAATATGGCGAGCATGGCGCATCGCCGCGGCGGGCCGGGCTCCTCGATCCATTACGCCGCGGCCAAGGGCGCCGTGGTGACAATGACCATGGGCGTGGCGCGCGAATTCGCCACCCAAGGCATCCGCGCGTTGTCGATTTCGCCCGGGCCGATCCAGACGCCGTTTCAGGACGCCGCGCAATCCTCGCCCGAGCTCGTCCAGCGTTTCCTCGAAGACGTGCCGATGAAGCGTTTCGGCAAGCCGGAGGAGATCGGCGAGCTGGTGCTGTTCATGTGCTCGGACGCCTGCCCGTTCATGACCGCGGACACGGTCTACGTGAACGGCGGCGGCGGCTGGCGATGATCAGGAGGTTTTCGGCTTCCAGTTCACCAGGAACACGCCGGCGACGCAGACCGCCATGCCAAGAAGCGCGAGCGGCGCGAGCCGCTCGTCGAACAGCGCCCAGGCCATCAGCGCCGTCACCGGCGGGGTCAGATAAAACAAGCTGACCACGCGCGTCGCTGCGGCGCGTCGGATCAGATAATAGAGCAGCCAGACCGCGCCGAACGACAGCACCAGGACCAGCCAGGCGATGGCGAACAGGAATTGCGGCGTCCAGTGCACGGTGCGCGTCTCGAAGGCGAAGGCGCCGAGCGTGAACATCAGCAAAGCCGCGCCATATTGAATGCACAGGCCCGGCCGCCAGTCGATGCCGCCGCCGAAGCGCTTCTGATAGAGCGTGCCGACGGTGATGCCGGACAGCGCGACCACGCCTGAAACCCAGGCGAACGGCGTCGCGCCGCCCGTCGTCGCCTTGTCGCGCACGATCAGATAAACGCCGGCAACGCCGAGGGCGAGACCGAGCCATTGCAGCGCGCGCACGCGCTCGCCGAGCCAGCGATTGGCCAGCGTCGAGGTGAGCACCGGCTGCAGGCTGACGACGAGCGCGATCATGCCAGCGGACAGCCCGCTCTCGATGGCGACAAAGACACCGCCGAGATAGAGGCCGTGGATCAGCGAACCGGTGATGGCGCTGTGCGCAATGCCGGACGGGCTCGGCCATTTCGGCCGCGTCAAAAGCGTGACCACACCGAGCAAAGCCACCGCCGCCGCCATGCGCAACGCGAGAAACGTCAAAGGCTCGGCATAAGCCAGGCCCAATTTGGCGCCGACGAATCCGGATGCCCACAGCACGACGAACACGCCGGGCGCTGCGAATACGGCAATATCTTCAAACTTTCTCGGCATCGGCGTGGTCCGGCGGCGGCGAACGAAAAGGGGCGAGAGCACTAGCCGCTGCGGCCGCCGCCGTCACCACCCTGCCCTGCGCATCAGCTCTGCGTCGCGGAGCACCTGCACCAGCCTTATGCGCCGCGTTCCTCGACTAGCGTGAGGATATCGCGCGTACGGGCGACGCCGGAGGGCCAGGTTTTGTCGTAGTCGGCGACGAGGCCCTTGAAGCCATCCGACTTCAGCGCCGCGTCGAGCCGCGCCATGTCGGCGAACTGATAAACGGCGTAGTGCACGCCGGCATCCGCCGCGCTCCAGAATCGCCGGCATTTCTCGCACTTGAACTCGGTAAGCGCCATCGGCAGATGCTGCTGCGAATACCAGCGATCGAATTTCTGCCGCAGCTCCTCGATCACCACCGAGCGGACCATGAAATAGGCTTTGGGCGAAGCCACGTCTTCACTCGCCGCGGATGCCAAACTCTCTGATGATCGGCCACCACTTGTCGATCTCGGCTTGGGTGAAGGCGCCATGCGCGGCCGGCGTCTGCTGCTCGCGCGAGGCGACATCAAGCCCGAGCTCGGCAAAGCGCGTCCGCACGGCGGGATCGGCGAGCGCTTGCACCATCGCGCCATTGAGCTTGCCGATCACATCGGCCGGCGTGCCCTTTGGCGCATAGAGGCCGAACCAACCCGAGACATAAAGGCCCGGCGCGCCGGCGTCGTCGGCTGAGGGAATATCCGCAATCGACGGCGAGCGTTGCGGCGACAAGTTCACAATCGCTTTCAAGGTGCCGGCGCGCACCTGCGGCAAGGTCACCGCGCCCTGCGCGATCATGAGATCGACCTGGCCGCCGATCATGTCGGTAATGCCGGGCGCGGCGCCGCGATAAGGCACCAGCAGCAATTTGGTGTCGGTCAATTTCTGCAAGAGGAGCCCGCCGATCTGACCGCCCGCATTCTGATTGACGAGCTTGGCGTCGCCGGGATGCGCCTTCATCCAGGCGATCAGCGATTTCAGATCGTCGGACGGAAACGATTTGCGCGCCACCAGAAGCTGCGGATTGAGCGAGACCAGTCCGATCGGCGCAAAGTCGTGCGCCAGATCGTAATTGAGATTGTAGATGATGCCGCCGACATGGGTGTCCCACTGGCCGATATCGATGGTGTAGCCGTCCGGCGCGCTGCGCGCCAAACGCCCGACCCCGATCGAGCCGCCAGCGCCGCCGACATTCTCCACAATCACCGGCTGGCCGAGCGACGCGCCCATTTTGTCGGCGAGGATGCGGCCCGCCACATCCGTCGAGCCGCCCGGCGGATAAGGCACGATCAAGGTGATGGTGTGGGAAGGGAACGTGTCGGCGTGGGCGGGAGTAACGAGCGCCAGAAAGACAAGCGCAATTGCGGCGAAGTCCCTTCGCATGTTTCCATCCCCCGAACGATTATCATCTTTGATGGGGATGATAACGGACGATGTGGCAGGCGGTAAGGGCCTTCATCGCTCGTCATGCCCGCACTTGTTGCGGGTATCCATGTCTTACTTTTCGAGAGCCAAAGACGTGGATGGCCGGGACAAGCCCGGCCATGACGCGAGAGTATGCGAATTGAACTCTCAGCTGGCCGAGCGCGACGACTTCGCGCGCTGCAAGCGTCGCCAACGCCTCCCTCACAACGCCAAACCCGTCACGATCCCGAGCGCAGCCAATCGCTGTTCGTCAGCTGCGTGGCGCGCTTGGCTTTGGCGTTGCGGTCCATGATGTCGACGATCTGCGGATTGACGCCCATCTGCGCCAGATAAAGCCCGATCTGATCGTCGTAATAGGTATGCAGGCCCTGTTTGACGTCCTGGGAGATATTGGGGACGAGCGGGTTGCTGATCTGGACCGAACCGATAATTGACCCTGGCGTCGGCCGGCAGCGTGCGATGGACGCCGCCGGCGAGAACTACGACACAGGCGAGATCGCACTCGACGGATGACGTATCGATCCTGGCATCGAGCGTTTGGCCGGAGCGCTTGAGCGCAAAGCAATCGGCCTCGGCCGCATGCGCGCATTTCGCAACGATCGTCGGGCCGACACTGACATCGAGCTTGCGATCACGGAGGATCTTGCCCAGCGACATCGCGGTCTTGAGATTGCCGCCGCCGGTGATGTTGAGCACGACCGGACGCTTGCGTTGCCCGAACCGGTCGAGGAACGCAAACGGCCGCTTGAAGTGTCCCATTCGATGGCGCCTTCGGCCGCGATCCACTCGATGCAATTGGCGCCGCAGGCTTCCTCCCCGGCATGCGCGGCATAGAAGATCATCGCGTCTGGCGGCGAGGCAACGCCGCCAACCGGAGGCCGTGCCGCATCTTGTGCACGCGCGCAAGTGGCACATAGAGCCGCAATGATGAGTGTACCGAAGAGAGGAGACCAACCATCCCAGAGATAAGCAATTGATGCGTTTTCTCATATTCTTGCTACAGAATTTCCATTGGAGATTACGCAGTGGTTCGGAAAGTCCGCCACCTGGTGCTTAGGGATTCGGGCTTTTACGCCCGCGTGTCGGTCCCTCATGCTTTGCGCGTGAACGTCGGCAAGACAGAACTTTGGGCCGCCCTTAGTGCTACAAGCCGCGCCGAAGCAATCCGAAGGCTCCCCGCGACTGTCGCACGGCTTCAAGGTCGCATCGACGCCGCGCGAGCCGAGGCGAAAGCCATAAGGGTAAAGGCAACTCCCCCGCGTCGCGGTCGGTCACTCACGCCCGGCAGTTGGCGCTTGTTCACTACGAAGGTCAAATACAGTTTGACGACGAATTGCGAAATACGGATCATCGCTATGCCCATGAATTTGTAGACGACTCCTATGTGACTGCACTCAGGGGCGTCATCAGCGGAGCATTCGACAACCGAGGTTTTCTAGAAACTGTGGGCCGAATTGCAGATAGGTACCAACGGAACGGAAATCTCAGCGCCCAATTTGGCACACCAGAGTGGCGAGCGGCACTGCGCGCATTGGCAGTCGCCGAACTGGAATCCCTCACCCGAGGTGCTGAACGCGATGAAGGCGACTTTAACGGGCAGCCAACCGACCCTCTGCTCACCGCAAAGCCTGAGCCTGTTGTGGCAACAGACGCCCTCGCCGCTCGTATAATCAGTGATAGCAGCACAAAAACGTTGAGCGAGATCGTGCCGGAGTTCGTCAAGGAACGGGGTGCATCTCCCCAAACGAACTACGAGTGCAAAGGGACCGCTCGCATGTTCGAAGAATATTTAGGCGAGGCGAAGGCCGTTTATACAATAACGCGGCATGACGTACGTGGCTTCAAGAATGCGCTTTCGGACCTGCCCCTAAATGGATCTTCACTTTCATGACCTTCGGCATGAGGCAATCACCCGTCTGTTCGAATTCTTAGCATTGCTGAGGTCAGCGCCATTAGCGTGAAACCTCAGCGTGAAGGCGGAATATCTCTGTACCGTCGTACCAATCAGGTTTCGAGGTGATGGATGGTGCGGTTAGCTGACCGCAGGCGTCCGCTCAACTCACGGCCAATTGCTGCAATGAACTGGATTGCTACGGCAGGCGCCTTTTCGGCCAAGTCGATATAAGCCGCCGTCGTGAAACCGTAGCAGGAGAGCTCACTGTCTGCGAAGACCGAGGCCGAGCGCGGCCCACGATCGAGAATGGCTAGTTCGCCGAACACGGTTCCAGGCGCGAACGTCGCCAGGCGGACATTGGCGCCATTTGGCAACTGAAGATAAGCGCTCGCCGTGCCTTTTGTGACGATCAGAAGTTCGTCGCCGGGGTCGCCTTCACGAAACACCACGTCGTCGCGCTCGTAATGTTTAGGCGCCATTTGCGACAGGATGACGTTGAGGTCTGCCGGACTAAATCCGGCGAAAAGGCCGGACTCGTGCAACGGGATTTCGTCGATACTCATCTGTGCTTCCGCGCGCAGCAGGTCGTCCTCTGCTCGTTCAATGGCGCGATCGACGTCGGGGAAAATGTCCGCACGCCCGAATGCGGAAACAGCACCGAAATCATGCAGGCGCTCGATCGCCAGCGTCTGATCGCCTGCAACCAGGAGCATGTCGGTTTTACGTCGCACGAGATCCGATTTGAGCTCCAGCACGATACTCGCACCTGTGCTGTCGATCTCGGTCAGGCGGCGCAGGTCGAGGATGATACACGATGTGTCTTGCTTAAGCGCTTTCTCAACCCCATTGGCGATCGTCTCGCCTGTGCCGAAGAACAGCGCTCCTTGCAGCTCGATGACGAGAATCCTCTTGGAGACAGATTCGAGAAGCGCCCGTTTTGGCGCGATGCGCGACTTGCGGGAATGAATGGAATCGCAGCGATAGCTTCGCCGAACGATCGACTGGCTCATGTAAAGCACGAACAGCACGATAGCGATCGCGAAGCCGATGAACACCGCGAGCACGATGTTGAGGACAAGCGCCAGTACTGCGACGATGACAACGACCAGAAGGTCGAGTGCTGCCCTGATGCGATACACGCCGCTGCCGCGGAAAAGCTCCTTTGCTAGCCGCAGGCTCCAGACGTCAAAATGCTGCACCGCAATCACCATGATGACCGCGGAGAGCACGGCCCGGGGCATTTGGCCGAGCCAGCGAAATAGCAGCACGCTTGCCACCAGAAGTGCCGCCGCATTGATCAGGACCGAAAGCCGCGTACGCCCACCAAACGTTCGGTTAGTGATGCTCGCCCCAATGTTGATACCGCCCGTGATGCCGCCCGTGCAGGCCGCCGCGAGACTGCTGACGCCAAGCCGCAGCAGGAGACGGTCGCCGTCGCGGCGCCCTTCGCCGGGCACTGTGGCGAGCTTGGCGCAGAGCAAGGCGTCGATCGAGGCGATGCTGGCAAGCGCCAACGCGCCGCCTATGATCGTCGGCGCAAAGGCGAACAGGTCGCCGCTACGTTTGAGGTCGGCAAAATAGGGAAAGGCGGTCAACCCCAGGGGCGTGCGCGGTCCGCTCGCAATAACTGGGCCGAGATACCCGCCAAGGCCGCCAAGCTGGCAGACAAAATATAGCGCGCAGCCAAGCGCTATAGCGATAAGCATTGGTGGTATGTTTGTCACGACTTTGCGAGCGTTCCACATCGTAAAGAACGTGATGGCCGCGATCATCAGGCTCAGCGGTTTGATCGCCCCCAAATGCTCCGGCACTTGCGTGAACGGCACGGTGCGATCGAACCCGCAAACATTGCCCAATTGCACGAGGAACAACAGCAGTGCCGCGACGTTCTGAAAGCCCGCTATGACCGGCTGCGGCGCGAATTTGATCAGCGTGCCCAGTTTGACGAGACCGAATAAAGCCTCCAGCAACCCACCAAGCAACACGACGGAAAATCCAATCGCAAGAATAAGCGGAACGCCGCCCCCAATTATCTCCGGCGCATCGGAATGAACGAGCCCATAGATCAGGAGACCCAGGAAGAAGGTACTGTTGATCCGCGGGGCATAGACCGTCGTGGTCTTGTCACCGAGCAGCACGCAGACAGCGGCGACGACGAGCGCCGTCGCCAATCCAGCCAACGCGCCGTCGGCAAAGTAATTCTCGCCGAGCGAGGCAAAGGCAAACATCCCGTAGCCCATTGCGAGCGGTATCGCGACCGCCGCAGAGACCAGCCCCCCGACGATTTCACCACGGACCGATGCTGACGCTTCCATCGCCTCGAAGTATAACGAATGTCGCAATTCTGCACCATGGACAAGGAATGACCTGAATGCGCACACACGCTACGATTTTATCAGGCAAATGGAAGACGAGATCGGCAGGCGCGTATTGCCCTACGAAAAGCAGCGAAAGTACCCGGCGCAAATCGTGGCGGAATATCTGAGAGAGTATTTCAGCTGCGAGGCCGTCATTTATGGTTCCTCGATGATCCACGCACCGGCCCATTCCTATTTTTGTATTCAGGTTATCGGCGAGCGGAGTGATGTCGCCGCTCATTGCCCGTGTCGGCATTCGACTCGGACTGTGGGACTGCATTCTGAACGCAAAGAGCGGCTTTTCCCTTGATCGTCTGCAGACAATCTTCAAAGGTTGCCAAACTGCAATTAGTGGGGCCGCCGCTGAAATATGCGCGCCACTGCCCGTTTTCCTGGCCGCTTTGTGCTTGTGCGCTGTTAGCGAGCGCGTCCCCAACAACAAGGCTGGCGACCGCTATTAGCAAAATCCTCGCCACGGTCAGTCTCCGCTGAACGGGAAAGGCCCCGATTCAAATCGGGGCCAGTGATTTTCAAGGAACGATGCCAGTCTCAATTATGCGCCGGATTCCCAAACGAGACGTTAAGGCGCACCCGAGCCCGCGTCTCTTTTGGCAGATGCCAGCGCACGCAGCTCTGCCGGGGCAGATTGTTATTTCTGCTTGGCCATCCAAGTCTGAAATTCACGGAAGAGCTGATCTGTCTGCTCTGATGGCATGCCCCCTCCCCGCTCGCTCATGAATTGCTTGAAACTCGCCTCTTCACCTTGGGCCTGACCCGCGCGCCAATTTTTGAGCCATTCATCGGCCGCCGCGAAACGGGGCCATCCCGGAATGGTTGCGGCCAGATTTACCGCTTTCCAAAGCGGATTACGCGGCGGCTTGTGGAACTCGCTGAACTTCGAGAAAAACGCATCTACGAACTTTGCGGTCCGTTCATATCGCTCCGTGCCTTTTGGCCAATTGAATGAAATTAGGACAGTGCTTGCGGCAATTGTATCCACCGTTTCGTCTTTGCCGATAAGAGCGGGATAATCCTCATTTCTGATCGCGGCGGGCAGATAATTCGCCTGGATCGACTTTGCCCAGGGTACGGAAACGAACCGCAAGCCCCATTCCGGCTTAACCGTCGCGTATGCCGGAACCGGCGCCGGGCAGGAGCATATGGTTGCATCTATTTCGCCATTGCGGAGTTTCTCCAACGCATCCCCTTGCGACAGGTACAATTCCTCCACGTTGACTCCCAAAATCTTGAATAGCTTGGGAACAAATTGCGCCGTCGCACTGCCCTTATTGTTGAAGCTCACCTTTTTCCCGTTCAGATCGCTGATACTTTTCGCGCCCGAGCGTGC
>JBAUCK010000352.1:0-4754 GCA_049677525.1 Xanthobacteraceae bacterium | reverse complement strand
GGCCTTCGCCATGGAAGCGTATGCGACGAGTGCCAAGGAAACCATGCGCGCCCCTGAGCGGGTTGCTGAAACGAAAGAAATTCATATCGTCCAGTCAGTGCTGGCACGCGCGTAAGCAGGATGTATTGGATGTCGTCTAGCTCAAGCATCAACGCTTCTCATACTCTCAACCGATCAATGAGACATTTGTCAGCGTGTGCAGTAGGAAGGACCGCCATACGTAGGCGGCATCGCTGCCCAGACTCCACTATTGCATCTGATCGAGCATTGAGGACAAAGATGCCTTCACTTTAAGAGCCTTCTTTATCTCGTCGGCGGTGACGAACGGATACTCGCCGTACTCGAGAAAGCTTGGGCATTGATGTTCGCGGACGAATTTACCGAAGGCCGGAGCGTTCGTCTTCCAATCCATTGGAAAGCCGTCAAGGTTCTCGAAAACCGTATCGACGCCGGTTTTTTTAAAGAGAGTGATCGCATCTTCGGTATATTTATCAAAGTCAGTATCGAAGATGCCCTGGTACATAAAATAAGTATCGCCGCCGATGTTGAAGAGGACCCATCTCAGGTAGTGAAGTTTGAGCGGGGCGAGAACGGTTGGATCGCCGGCTACGGCTGTTTCTATTTTTTTTCCATACGCACGGATCGCTTCTTCGCGGCCTGGCTTGATCTTGGCAATAATCGTGAAGCCATAGTTGGCCGGTGTTTTCGGAAAAATCGGACCGTATCGTCCCTGTTCAAGCTCGAAATATCCCTCTTTAGGGATTGCCATGGCCGCCGGCTTCGTCCAGTCGCCCGCCTTTGCACGTGACATCAACTGTGTAGGGATGTCCGCATCAGCTTGCGCCAGTTTGGTCGCGTCCACGGGATCGCTTGCGCCGGCGCCCTGCGCCCCGCTTGCGACAGGTGCAGTCAGTGATGCCGCTGTCGCGACGGTTGCCGTGCCAAGGAATGCACGGCGGGTCGGCTTCCCAAATTGATCCTGCGACATGATGGTTCCCTCCTTCTATAATGTGTCGTCTCACGTTCTGTCGTGACGGCATCTCGCGCATCATCGTCTTCGGTATGTAGGCTTTGGATTCGGCTACGTCCGCGTGGCCAGGTTATTCCAGAATCGGTCTAGACTCTCGGCGCCACCAAACAGCGTCGTAAACATCGTTAGGTCGACCAGTAAAATATCGCCTGCTCGTGTCCCGCTTGGCGGCATCCAGAGAAATGTATTGAACTCACGATTTCCGGCCTCCGTGAACGGGTGCGGGTGCGACATATCCACGGGCTGTTGTGCCAAAACGCGAACCAACTTGGTATCGTCTGTTGTCAGCGCGTAATGCGGCAGGTGGGGGTGGAAATTGAACGTTGAAACGCCGGTAAGCCACCCGTGCGTATCCAGGTCCCTCATCGCCGTCAACGGAGCAATCTGACCCGTATCCGGCGAGAGCGCGGGTCGCAGGCCCCATCGGTTCTCTACCGGCACGCCCAATCCCATCATGAGCGAGCGCGTGTAGAGGCCGAAGCGCTGCTGCCTCGGAACCAAGGGATCGCCGTGGTGGACATATTCCATTTGACGCTCAGCCGGGTCGCTCGACACGCCGACATCGTGATGGGGTCCTATCAGCAAGCAAGTCCCTTCCCGCGTCAGAAATTTTCGAACCGCTTCGATCTCTTCCGCGCTGGCCTCCTGTTCGGTGATCATGTGATCCAGACCGAAAATCATCATCGTATCGGTGTCGCCGAGGATGGCCTCGTCCACCGGCAAGCGTTGACCCGCTTGGTCAACCCGCTGGTAAACGACGACGGGGTGTCCTGTGGCCTCACCAACAATGTTCTGAAACCGCACAGTCGACAGATGAAATAATTCCAGCGTTCCAGCGATGCCTTGCAGGAATTCCCGCTCCAACCATTGAGGTTCTTCGTAGCGCGGCCAACCAACCCGCCGCACCTCAGTCATAGTCGAGAAACGATTGTCGAGTTCGGTTACGTCGCGATTGGCTTCCCAGGGATAGCTCCAGGTCCAGTAAATGGTGAAGCGTCGTCGACCCGCTGTATATTTGCGCGGGACATTGATCTGATTGTAGGTGCGTGGCGAATTCTTGATAATGATATTTGGTGCGGCCACCTTCGAAGACTTAGTTGGTAATTCCTCGGGCGACATTTGCGCGAGCGACGATTTCGCGAAGACGGGGCTAACCCCAGCGCCAAGCACAATCCGATTGAAATCCCGACGTTTCATTGCACTTCACCTTTGGCTTCGGGCGTAGAGCGGCGGCGTGGCAGGATTATTTTTGATCAGGCACCTGCTCGACCGCAAAAAATGCTGCGTCGCACCATTACGGAGCGTGGGGACTTCGCGTCGATGGTCACAGGTAGGCCAAGCTTGCGCGGCAAGCTCATATTCAGGTTTCAGGCAGCCACTCCGCCTTTTGAGGCAAGTCTCTCTACGCTATCAGACTCCTCGCGGCTAGGGACCTGCCCATCCCACAAAAGTGATCGCTGATTGCATCAGCGGCTTTTCGCGTCTCGGGCGCGTTAGTGGATGCTGGCGGGCCACTGGTGCATCAGGATCGAACGCTGTACCATAACGACACTCGTAGCTTGCGTCATCGCAACGCGGGCGCTAAGCCAGCACATAATCCTGTTGCGAAAATGGCATTCCGGAAAAGAGCTAAGTGCACGAGCGCAGGCTTATCTGCGTCGAGTCTGAACAGATGACCATCTAGCGCCTAGTGCCTCAAAGACCTTACAACAAAGGGAGGACATCATGTCCAAATTCTATAAGAAAGCCGCCCTTATCTGCGTAGCGGCCGCAACCGGTGGGGTGCTTAGCGCGATGCCTGTATCCGTCGAAAGCTCGGCAACTTCGGGTATCGTGTTGTCTGTTGACCAAGCACAAGCTCGCGTTGGTCATCCGGGCAGTGCAGTTAGTGTTGCAGGAGTCAATCGGCGCCATCGGCGTGCTGATCGGCGCTGTGCGACTGGCGTTACCTGCTAGCTGTCAGCGGACCGAACGATCGCAATCTTGAGCGACGCCGGAGGCTGCTTCAATTACCGTTATTCCGCACAGGTCGCGTGTTGCCGCTTCTCACTGAGACGATCTCGATTATCCGCTTTGGGTCATTAGCTGCCGCGGCCGCCCAACTTTCGATGTCCGCCTTGCATCCGCGCCAATGGTTGCGACGTTTCGAGCAGCCAATTCGTGTGACAGTGTCCCTTTCATTCAGTCGAACGCGCGCAGCTCTGCACGCATGGATCAAAATGCGAGAATCGTTATGAGACCTTTCCGAACATTGATACTGCGCGGCGTGATTTGCAGCATGCTCTGTTGCGCGGCGACCGCGCATAGCGGTGTCTCACTGGCTCAAACTTCTGGCCAGCCAGCGGCTGCGTCACTAGCGGCACCGGCGCAAGTGCAGATTGATCTCCTGCGCGGACTTGCCGATATCTTTTCACGCGGCATGGATACGCTCACCGACCAGCTCAACCGTCAAGGTTACAGCGCACGAGTCTACAGCACCAGCGGCTGGCAGACCGTGGCACGGCGGACAGCAGATCGTTATTTTCGCGGCCACAAAGAAGTTATCGTCATCATTGGCCATTCGCTGGGCGCAAATGCAACGTTCGATGTCGCGAATTACCTTAATCAGCACAATATCCCAGTCGACTTAATTGTCACCTTCGACGCAACTGATCCGCGGCCGGTACCGAAGAATGTGCTGCATTTGGTGAATTTTTATCAGCAGAACGGCTTCGGAAAAAAAGTCGTTCCTGGCCCGGATTTTAAGGGCGAACTCTCCAATGTCGATCTGACCGCAGATATGGGTCTATCGCACACCACCATCGAAAAATCGCCACGTCTCCATGCGATGGTGATGAGAAAAATCGCCGATATCGTGAATGCTGACCTCGCCAAAAGGGTGAAGGCCAGCAAGCCGATGTCAAAGAAGCGAAAGTAGCATTGCGGTCATTCGGGACAGTGGTCGCTTTGGGCCATTAGCGGCACGGCGACGCTCTCTGACCGTGACGCTGCAGCGGACATCGGCCGGGTGGGCAAAGACGCCGTCGCGCCCAGGGTTGCAGAAAGGTGTCAGTCCTGCCGAACGATGACGTGGGTGCCAACCTGCACGCGGCCGTATAGGTCCATCACGTCGTCGTTGACCAAGCGGAAGCAGCCGGACGAGACAGCCTGACCGATCGTCTCAGGCGCATTGGTGCCATGGATACGATAAACTGTATTTCCGAGATACACGGCGCGTGCCAATTAGATACGGCGACGAAACCGGCCCGGATGCCGTGATTTGGCAGGGGCGGGAACAGATTGATCGAGAGGTCTCCGGCGCAATCAAAGTCGTATCTGACGGTGAGACGCACGTTCGGCAAGGCGTCAAGCCGTTGGCGATCTTAATGCCGAGATGCTCAAAGAAGGTGTTTGCTATCTCAGATAACCCCCTCGATGCCATTCCACTTGAAATCCGCATCGCCTTTGCTGCGCTCGATGGCAATCTTGGCCTCGCGGTTGCGCTTGGCGAGCGCATTGGCGACGACATTGAACCATCGACCTTTGCCTTGCTCTTCGGCCCAGGGGCGCAGCGCGATCAGTTCGGCGCGCAGATCGAGATTGGAGAAGGCTGTCTGCCATTGCCCAAAATCCTTTTCTGTCTGCCTGATGACGCCAGCCTCAAAGGCGTATTTGCTGCCCGATGAAGAACCCGCGTTAGCGGGTATATCTTTCTTATTTGGTTCCTTGGTTTCTCTTTGTGCCC
>JBAUCK010000351.1:0-10963 GCA_049677525.1 Xanthobacteraceae bacterium | reverse complement strand
CAGTACGGCGGACGAACGGTGGTGCCGCTCGAGCAAGTCTGCAGAGACTTCTTCGGGCATCTCTCGGTTGAGAAGCTGCTGCGTAAGGCACTTCGCGGCGACATTGCATTGCCGATCGTGCGCATTGAACGCAGTCAGAAAGCGCAGCGTGGGGTGCATTTGGCCGATCTGGCTGATTACATCGAGAAACGCCGCGCCGCGGCCATCAAGGAGTGCCGACAGTTGACTGGTCAGGGCTGAGGACGACGGCGGTGCGACAAAAGTACGACTGAATACGAGCCTTGCGTCGCTTTAGCGCATGACGTCTCTCTGCCTCCAGGAATAACGCAGGATGACGTGGGCTCTCCCCTCTGACTTGACTAGCGGTACAACCGGCAGGCAACGCCCCTGCCCTAACCTTCAGAGCTTAAATGCTTTTTCCTGAGCGCGCTCGGGAGGCTCACGCCGGGTGTGGCTTCACACGATTTCACGTTCAGGAACCGGTGGAGGGGCCTTTCCCCGCTCCCGCGCGAGTAATTCATTACGCCGGTGGCCGGTTATCGGCAGCCGAGATGCCGAGCGGTGAAGCCGTCGCCGCGTAGCCCGCTACAGTACCCGCCGCATCATCGCATCCGCTTGCTGTGATGAAAAAGCCCGGCTCGGTGGCCGGGCTGGGAACGTGTTGCTTTATTCGGATCGTGCTAATGTACACACTTGAATCAGCGCAGGAAGCGCTGATGTGGGAGAGGAAGCACGATCATGAAGGGATTGGATGGTCGCCATCGCGACAAGGACAGCGGAAAGGGCGGTCAGATTCAACAAAAGCGCGGCGATACGTTGAATAAGAATCTATCGAAGCGCATACCGGAATTCCCGGCGAACATGACATTGGCAACGATGAGGAAGAAGACTGGCCAAGTGAGTGAAGCGGGCGTCAGGCGCGTCGCGGCCAAGAAATTCTGATAAAGAGTCACGCCAGAGCGGCCGGACTTGTCGGTGGCGATACGGCGACGTGAGATTGGAGTGCGACCGGAGTTCTTCCCGTTCGACGGTCGCATGTGACCCCCGCGCCGCCTGATCCCCGGCTCCCCAGCTAGTGCCGGCCGGTGCGGGGTCCCAATCCCTCGCGCGGGTGCGCGTGAGTCCAGCGCGCTACGCCGCGGTGCTCCTTTTCAACCGCTCGCGCAGCCGCATGACCGTCAGGGCGTGCCACTGACCACCCTTCGGTGTGGCAATGCCTTTGCGGTTGAGCTCCGCCGCAGCCTTGTTGGCCGACATACCGGCAAGCTCGCCGAGTATCGGTCGCATCTCCTCGGCGCGTTGCAGTGCTTCGTCACGATTCGCAATCGACTGGGCGTTCGTGCCGCCCAGCTTCACACCGCGCGCAACCTCAAACGCGCTGAGCCTGACGGGAAAGCCCTCGGCGCCCTTGACCGATGTTTCCATCGCCCAATGCACCAGCGCGTATTGAGGATGATCATCCCACTGACAAGCTTTCTCAACTCCCGCAAACGCATCGTCCATTTCGTCGAGACACTCTCGAAACCGCTTCGGCCGTGCACTGCGTCGTATATACAGATCCTCGGTCCAGCTATCGTGCGCCGTTTTCAAATTGATTTATGAATTCAAATTTGGTCGGCTGCTCCACTGGCAGCCCTGCTTCTTATCAACAGCCAACGGCGCGGAGCGTGGACAGCCTCTGTCTCGGTGTGCCTAGCTTGTTCATCAACGATTTTGGCCGCGACTGTCAGTCGCCGGCGCGTCCGCTTTGGGCCAAAAACGGACGTAGCCAATCAGCCTACTCTACGATGTGAGTAGCGCGGGACGATATGGATGCGGGGATCGCGACATTGAGACTCCGTGCGGCACGGAGGTTTGCGCCCAGTTCGAAGTCAGTTGGCTTGCCGATCGGGAGATCGCCTGCGTTCGCCCCGTTGAGGATCTGGTCGATCAAGGCCGCACTCCGGCGGAACAGCATCGAGAGGTCCGGTCCATGGTTGAGTAGGCCTCCCGCTTCAGTAATCTCGCGGAAGGGTGAGACGACTGGAATCCGGTGTTTAATTGACAGATCACCGATGCGGCCAGCACTGCCGAGCGCCATTGGATCTGACAGTGATAAAATCGCATCGGCTGTTTGCCGGCTTGCAGCGCTGAATGCGTCTTCTATCTCCTCGGCGATCGCAAAATCCAGCACAAGCAGCTCAAATCCTAGTCCCGAAGCTGCCGTGCGTGATGCTTCGACTTGAAGATTGAGAGCTGAGTTAGCCGAGTGGCGAAGCAGGGCAACGCGCCGATCGGAGGGCATACACTCGCGCACCAAAGCTAGCCGCGGTTGGCTTTGAAGCCGTGACATGGTCGCCATCCCAGTAATATTACCGCCAGGCCGTTCAATGTTGGTGACGAGACCAGTCTCAACTGGGTCAGAGCCGAGCGGAAAAACAATGGGAATTGTGCTCGCCACCGCCTTCGCAGCATGTATCGCCGGGGGCGTTGCGGGCACAATGATGTCGACGTTTTGCTCAACGAGTTCTTTTGCAAGTTGCGGCAAGCGTTCGAACCTCCCATCCCCGAAGCGCCAAACGTATTCGATGTCCCTGCCCTCGACATAGCCGAGCTCAGCTAGTCCGCGCTTCAACGAATTCCACCAATCCCGCATGCCTTCCTCGGAAACGGGACTAAGAACGCCAATCTTGCGTGCGCGCTTCGGCATTTGTAGCTCTCCGAATTAAGGCCAGCCTTGCTGCGTTCCATCCGTTTTCGATGCGCCCACGCCCGTAGGAACCGATGCTCACCGCGCTTGCGGGGTCGATCCCCGATGCGTCGGTGCCATCCGAAATAGGCACTATCACGAGGCTACAGATGCTTCGCAGTGTTGGTCGGCTAAAAATACTTCAGCGGGAAAAGAACTGATTGTAGAAATGGGACTCGACAAGCGAAGCATCGAACCCGCATCGCAGCCCGACAGAGGGCGAAGCGCGATGGAAATCGCGCCTCTCGCAGCTTCGTTATCAGGAATCTCCCAATTCCAGATTGCTTCGACAATGCCCGCGAGGGCCGGACTCGGATGAAAGATCCTGCTGAAGCCATCCATGTTGTTGGGTGCTCGGAATTCGGGTAACGCACAAACAGATTAGTTAGATTTGATTGTTCCGCCTAGCGGCAAATACCCCGGCCAAGACACAAGATGGCTTCAGTTGAAGGCCCAGTTCGCGATGAAGGAGAGCCGTCGAATCCAAGGCGAACGTCCGCAACGGGTCATGTGTGGACGGCGCCTCCGGGGCAGAGCGAAAAAAATTCGGAACGAGGTATGTTCGCGACGCCCCCGAGCTTTTCTTTCCTTCGACTTCTTCGGGCCGCAGACGGCCGACAACGAAACGCGTCAAACCTCGGCAGTTGGGCTAGCGCTTTGACTTCGGTTGCTCTCCACGAATGTCGCGAATCGAGGCCACTGATCAGGCTGCGTTTGGCCGCGCCCGCTCCTCTGCCGGTCGAGCTTTATCGCTTAGGTTTTCAATATCACGGGCCGCCAGCTCGGAGGCCGTAGCAACCCTCGACCGATATCGTATCGCCTCAGTTGGCGGCTCTTTCGTCTCGACGCATCTATTATCACCCGAGATGAAGGTCCTTTTGCCGAGTCTCATTGGCTCCATCGTCGCTTTTCACTTTACTGAAGACGATCGTAGACAAGACGGTAAATCCGCCAAGGAAAAGAAAGGCCTCGTGCAAACCGTGTATCATCTCGCCAGAATCTGAGCTGGAGCTAACAGGTATGAAAAACGTTGTGGTCAGTCCAGCCACCGCCACACCGAAGCTGACCGACATCTGCTGCATCGTGCTAGCAATGGAGCTTGCATTGCTCGCCCTGTCGTCAGGTATATCGGCATAAACCAGGGTATTCATGCTGGTATACTGCAGAGACGTGAAGGCGCCATAGCAGAACGCCTGCAGCACGATAACCCATAGCGGCGTACCGGTCCCGACAGTTGCGAAGAGCATAAGGAGGACGCCCAGGATGATCGTGTTCGAGATCAGCACGCTTCGGAAGCCGACGCGTTCTAGAATTTTCGGCATGAGGAATTTCGTGCTCATAGCAGCTAACGCTTGAGGCATGATCAGCAGGCCCGATTGAACGGGACTGAACCCTAGACCGACCTGGTAGAGTAGCGGCAAGAGAAATGGCACTCCACCAATACCAAGCCGGGTGAAAAAGCTACCGCTGACCGCTGCGCTGAAGGTGCGAATGCGGAATAGACTCAGCTGCAACAATGGAAACGCAATTTGCGCTCCGTGCAGTCCGTAGCCGGCGATGAGCGCAAGTGAAATCGATAATAGCCCCAGAATCTCTCCCGGGCTCAACGTATGCTCGCCGAATATCTCCAGCACATAGGAGAGCAACGCTACGCCTGAACCGAACAGAATGAGCCCGACAATGTCGAGTGGCTTGGTATTCGGTTCGCGATAGTCCGGCAGATGCAGATAAACGAGAATTAAGCCAGCAATCCCGACTGGAAGATTAACAAAGAATATAAATCTCCATTGCAGGTATCCAACAATAAGACCGCCGACGATAGGCCCTAGCATTGGACCGATCAGGCCCGGAATGGCGACGAAGCTCATGGCACGGATAAGCTCGGACTTCTCGAACGTCCGCACCAAGGTGAGCCGCCCTACCGGGACCATCATGGCTCCGCCGCAGCCCTGCAGGACGCGAGAGGCGACCAGGAGATGGATGTCGCTCGACAAGCCGCAGAGGACGGAACCGAGGGTGAAGAGGCCGATCGCGGATGCAAAAACCCGACGTGTTCCGAAACGATCAGCCATCCAACCGCTAATTGGAATGAAGACCGCGAGGCTCAACGTATAGCTGGCCAGCACCGACTTCATACTCAGCGGAGCCACATTGAGGGCCTCCGACACGACCGGCACGGCTGTGTTGAGAATGGTTGTGTCCAGCGACTCCATAAAAAAAGCGACAGCGACTAGCCACGGTAAAAGCTGCTTGCTCGAGGCGGATGGTGACTGCGGGGAAGAAGTCGTTATGAAATTTGTTCCGAAGCTGTTTGGCTGGCTATTCATATAGCGAACACTGGATGAACTGATGATGTGCGATAGACCCGTCGAAACCTAACCGACCTTACGTTTCTCGCCGGGTAGCGCGGCGCGACGCGAGATAAGACGCTGGCGCACGAGATCGATGTGGGTTTTTAGTTCGAAAAGCAGGTCAGAGTGCCGTACCGGCACGCCCAACTCGTTAGCTGACTGTTCAATAATCTCCACGTCGGATTGAAGTGCGTCGAGCTGAGCGGCGGTCAGGTCTGTCTGCATTTCAGCCTCAACAGCCCTGAGCCGACGGTAGAGATCGCGCATGCGATCACGAACAACCCATGTGGAGACATTGGGTACAATCCGTGAAAACGGCACAAGAACAACGGCGCAAGACAGTATTATTGCGATTATTTTCTTGATGAGGCTGACCGTCCAGTAGGACAGATATTCGTTTAAATAGGATGGACCGTTTTTGTAGAACTCACGCGCGCCATCGGCGAACGCGAATTCCGCATCGGTTTGCGTCGGAAATTCACCGGCTCGTTGAAAAATCCCTGCTCGGCCGTGCACCTCCACAAGTGTCTTCGCCAATAGATCTATTATCTCCGGGTGAAGACCTTCACGCACGACGACGGCATTGGTGGTCCCGATGAGATTTATGTCGTTGGGGGGAATATTGTGCTCAAGGTCAATCACCCCTTGTGGCAGGACCAACCGGACAAGATCTGGGAAAATCCGGGTAAGAGCGTCGGTCTGAGAAACGCTCATCAATCGAACATTGGGGTCTCGAAACAGAGGTTGTATAATTGAGGATTCCGGCGCCAGCGCTACGAAAATGGCGTCGAGCCGACCCTCGAGGAGTGCCTCGACCGCGGCCGATCCGGTGAATGGCAACAACGTTGCACTCTTAGAATTGACGCCGGCGGAATCGAGGACGCGCGTGGTGACGACGCCTTCCGGACCGACACCAATGCGTTTGCCCTTAAGTTGCGTCAGGTGATCCAACGTCTCAGTCCCACGATAAAATAGCCAGAAGACCTGGTAGTCGACGCGCCCCAGCGACAGCAAGCCGGGTGCCCCGTGGCTATTCGAAACTCCTCCCACCACGAAGGCGACCTGAACGCCGGACGTCGGGTCCTCAAGAAGCCGTATGTTCTCCGATGTGCCATCCGTTATGCGTATATTAAGTGTGACGTTGGCGCGGGCGAGTTTCTCTCGATATTGCTGGGCAAAGAAATCGTAGGTCCCGCCTTTGGGTCCTGTTGCGATTGTGATCGTCGAGGGCGGCGCCGGATTGAAATGCTCCACGACGATCCACGCGCCGCCAGCAAGACAAATTATCGCGATGAGGGCTCTGAGCAAGGTCGGATGCCAATAAAGACCTGAGAATATCCGTTCCATGTCATCTTTCGTCGATCATGGCGCCGACGGTTTTCTGTGATGGTCGTCCGTTGGAATGCCCCGAGAGCGTTAAAGGCTTAGAATTACGGTTTGACTGCGTGATGTCTGGGTCTGAAAGGGAAACTTGCTGGAAACGGACGCTGACGCCGGTTCAAGTAATAGCGCAATATCTGGCCGGCAGCCGATACCGCAATCAGCCCGACGATTAGGAGGATAGCAAGCCGCCCTGGGCTGAGGCCAGCGACGCTAAGCGCCATGCCAAGCAACACTCCTGGAAAAACATGGGCCGGTGCCCAGGCAAGAGCCGACAGAACATTGACGGCATAAAACTGGCGCGATGACATTCCTAAGATTCCCGCGACTAACGGCACAAATGCGCGCACCACCGCTATGAAACGAGCCAGGAAGACGCTCGCGCCACCATATGTCTTGATAAATGTTTCGCTGCGGTCGATGAACTGCGGATACCGATTAAGCGGCCAGCGCAGGAGAATCTCCCGATGGTAGCGGCGGCCTAACCAAAAGGACAAACCATCACCGAAAATGGCTCCCACGATCGCAGCACCAAGGAGGGGCCATGGATCTACTTGAGCGCTTGTCGCGAGCGCACAGATCCCAATAATAAGCGTCGAGCCGGGAACTATCGTGCCTATCACCGGGATTGCTTCTGACAACGCCAGCAAGAAAATCGCTGTAAGAGCGTAGTGCGGATGCGTGCCGATGAAATCGATAATACCGGCGAAATACGAAGTCATCGTCTTGTTTTCATGGGTTGGGCTGATCTAGGCCAGATGACCAACCCGGAAGACGTCGTATAGTTGCGTCGCGCGATATGCGAGGTGTATTTCGCAGTGCGGCATTAAGGCCCTCCCCGAAGAGTCGTGGTGCCGCGCGACTAGGACGCGGACTCATTAACGCGCAGCCATAGCCTAATAGCCGAACGAAAGCGAGGTAGTTCGCTGCCAGCTTCTCATAGCGCGTCGTGACGCGGCGACAGTGCTTGATCTTGTTGAAGAACCGTTCGACCACATTGCTACATTCACAGGCTCCACACTGAAGCTGATCCGCAGAGCACGATCCGAGAGAATTATCGGCTGAAGATTGAGAACGCCATGCTCCCCAGGGAATGCGAGCGCCTGGCTAAGCGAACGCGCGACGTTCCCAATTCCGACGCGGACCAAATTTAAGGTTCGAATCGGAGAACGAACATGACTATCTGTCCAGGCTGCTACGGCACCGGACAAAACATCGTCATGCGGTTTGTGCGGCGCTATGAAAAAATACGGCTGCCGGGGAAGTGCCCCGACTGTGAAGGGACTGGCAAAAAGCCGACTCCGAAGCCGATGCATATCAAATCGAGGATGGCCGAGGTTCGGCGGAAGCGGCTGGGGTAGCCGGAAACGGCAGAAAGCCGAGACTGTTGCCGTCCCAGCTTGGATGCTGAATCACCGCACCCCGATGGCCGCAGGCAGTGCAGCGGGAGCACTGACGTTATAACCTAAGCGCAAGAATGAGGGGCTGACATGGTCTCATTGGTAGCTTTACGTTGTACGTATTGCCACCGGTCCCGCTGGGGCGCTATTCGACCCTTCACCAGTGCGAATTGGATCGCTCGGCGTTAGTCGAACAAATTTTCGGTAAATTACGCATCACGAGAACGGAAGATGCTGCGGAGCACGAACTCAGCGGGCGCGCCAGGATGAGCGGTTAGTCCAATCAGAGATTTGATACACCACGGTTGGTTTCGACGACTTTGTTAGAAACGTCGCCAGTGTCAGCCAATGGTACTCCGGCAACCAGCGGGCGATCATTATGCGACCAGCCCCGACGGGCTAGATCAAGGTCGATATGTCTCTGAAGATATGTCTCTGAATCACGCCAAACCAAAAACCAGCTTGCGCATCGGCGTCTCCAGACTGATCCAAACTATTTCACTCCACCGGAGGCTGCGGAGCTGGTTGCTTCGGCCAGGTAGTGCTTCCTGTTCGGTTATCACTTGATTTGGAGTTTCTCGATGGCCTCTACGCAACTCTGCGAAACCGACGCTTTATTGGACGTTAGGCACGCCGAAATGCGGCCTTCGCCAGGCCTTGTATCTCCGCACAATTTTGCGATGTCTCCTTGGCAGACACCCCATGCTTCCTTCAGCTGGTCGTTGGTTGCTTGAAGATCCAGTTCGACCTCGTCCAGCTCGTATGCGCACTTGGCACTTATCTTGTCCTCATAGGCCTGCATGCAGGAAATGAGATGACCTCCGCCCGGCGTGACGCCGACGCAAAACTTCTTAATATCGTCGCCACAGGAATTCTCAAATTTTTGGACACGTGCCGTCAGCTTCTCAAGAATCGTACTCATCATGTCCGTTTGAGCCCATGCGTGGCTTGACGCGGTGATGCCCACAGGAACGAGCACTGCCACGGCGAGGAAGCGGGATACGATTTTCATTGATGGTCCTCTCACGATCAACTTTCAAAGAGCAGTCAGCGGTTCTAAGAGATAGTCCCATATTGTCGGACCGCTCATGCCTCACTGCACCCAAGTAAGCGTAAGGCCCGCGACTCCAAGAGCCAGATTTAAGCTGACCGAGCCTTGGAGTGACACCGGCTGCAGCGAGATCGTACGGCCTGAACCGCCAAACAGAACATTCGCGCCGACACCCAACCCTACCCCTATACTACCGCTCGCGCCCCCATAAACACCTGCAAGCGCGCCCGGACGCGGGGTCGTCGTCGACGCAAAAACCGCCCACACCAAGACACCACCCGCGCTGATGCCGACGTCTAGCCCCAATCTGTTCATCACACCGGCGTAGGATTCCGGCGGCGACCCGCTATCCGGTACAAACTGGCATGCCATCCGTTGTTGGGAACCGATGATCAAGCCGATCGAGGGAGAAAGTCTGCACGTGAGCGAACCAACTTTCTGCCCCTGGGGTGCCTGAGCGAACGACGGCGTCCCAATGGAAATCAGCGCAGCTGTCACGAGTGCCCAACGAATGACGCGAAGCATTGACGCCTCCCAACCTTTTTTCAAACACGTGCTGTATCCCACTCGACGCGGCCTAGCCAGTATTTAATTTGGGGCTCAGGATTCGTTGCGCTCGTGTACGGTGAATGGTGCTATCCGGCGTATCCTCCGTATTATTTTCCCAAGCTCGACTATATCGCCGCCGGAATTAAAGAACTCGCCCATAACACTACACCCGCGCCAGGACGTTGCTCACCGACGCGGCGTACCACTTGCCGCCCCGCGGCGTAGCTATACCCCGCGCATTGAGCGCGTCGGCGATGGCTCGCAGGGACTTGGCGCCGGTCTTCCGGATATCTTTTATCACGGGCAACACGTTCGCGGCGTTTTGATCTCCACCCAGCGGTGGAATGATGTCCCTCGCGGGACGATTGATGAGGCTCGAGTTCCTCTATCGCCCTTAACCCTGCATGGACCTCATGCTGCTGCGACGTCCCGGGTCCAGCGGAACTCGGTGCCATCGACCCAGATGCGGTGCATGATCACGGCCAACCGTCGTGCCAGCGCCACGATCGCCTTCTTCATCCCGCGGCGCTTGGCGATCTGCATCGCCCAGGCCTTGAGCCACGACCATTGTGTCGAACGCACCAACATGACCTGCGCCGCTTCGTAGAGCATGATCCGCATCATCTCGTCGCCGCATCGCGATATGGCGCCTGGGCGATCGCTCTCGCCAGATTGGTGCCGGGATGGCGTCAGTCCAACTACCGCCCAACCGCCTTGGAACTCTTAAAGCGAGCCGGCACGTCGACAGTGACACGGAAGGTCAGCGCCACTACGGGACCGACACCAGGGACCGTCATCAGGCGCCGGCACACGTCATCATCCCGGACAATCGTCAGCAAGCGGCGGTGCAGGATGCCGATCTGCTCGCAAAGCACCCGCCGGACAATGAGCAGCGGGGCAACCAGCATAGCCAAATCGCCTAGGTTCTCGACCAGCTCCTTGATCCGCGCCTCAAACTTCATCGTCCCGACCATGCCCACCTTGAGACCGAAGTGGCGCAAGGTCGCACGTAAGTCATTATCAACGGCGATGGCCTTCGACTGCAGCAGCTTGCGATGGGTCAGCAGCATCCGCAGTTTCTGACTGCGTAGCGTCTTCACATGCACCGGACGGTAAAGCCCCACCCGCATCATCTGCGCGATACCGCGCGCATGGTTGCGGTCGGTCTTGTTGATCTGCGCCTTCAGCGCCGCCCTCATGTGCCGCGTCTCGACGCAGATCACCAACAAGCTCGCTTCGGCGAATGCGCTGTAAAGTCATTGCGACAGTGGCCCGGCCTCCAACCCGATCCGCTTGAAGTGGTAGGCTGGATTCGTCAGCACCGCCAGCAGAGCCTCCGGCTCGCTCGCCATCTTCACTTCCCGAACGATCCTGCCCGTGTCATCCACAATGCAGACGCTGGTCTCCTTGACCGATACGTCCAGTCCAGCAAAATGGTCCATGCTGCGCTTCTCCTTCTGATGCTTGAGGCCCGTAACCACGGTGACCTCGTTTCACCATCAGC
>JBAUCK010000350.1:0-26314 GCA_049677525.1 Xanthobacteraceae bacterium | reverse complement strand
CCGCGCGAGCATCGCTTCGTGATGGCGATGAACCGCTTCGATTGGATCGGCGCTGCCGAGGCCAAGCCCGACAGCAAGGCCGACTACCGGCGCTGCCGCACCGCGCTGCGCTTCGAACGCGTGCTCTCCTGCAAAACCCGCAATCTTGATCAGGCCGGCAAGGACGCCCGCCTCAATCTGCTCGCCGTCGAATTCGCCGAGACCGATGCGCCGGCCGGCAGCGTCACGCTGACCTTCTCCGGCGGCGGCGTCATTCGCCTCGATGTCGAATGTCTGGAAGCCGAGCTGGCCGATCTCGGCGAAGTGACCACGGCGGCTTTGTGCCCGGATCATTCCGCGGCGGACACCGCGACAGCGTAACTCTCGGGCTCATTCCCGAGTAAACGGGCGGTTATGCTTTAGGCTGCATGCGGCCGCCGGTGCTGCACCGGCGCCGAGAACAGCTTCATCAGCACGACGATCGCGGCGAGTGTCGCAGCGTAGACGACGACCTGCATTGCGGTCGGCTGATCGACATAGCCGATCAAAGTGTGCAGCGCCTTGCCGAGATAGCTCGAATCGCTGAGGATCCGGGACGTGTCCCACACCGTCTCATCGAGCGCGGTAAGAATATTGGCCTGTTCGAGGAACGCGATCGCTTGCGCCGCCATGCCGGCCGCCAGGAGCGCAATCAGCGCGCTGGTGACGCTGAACAGATAGCGCGCCGGGATCGTCACCAGACCGAGATAGGTCAACAGACAGACCGACGAGCCGAGAATGAGCCCGACAAATCCGCCGCCCACCATGGACCAGCTGGCACCGCCCTGCGCGGCAGCCACGCCGTAGAGAAACAGCACCACCTCGGAACCTTCGCGCAGCACTGCGATCGCCACCACGACGGCGAGCGCAAACAGCGATTTCGAACCGGCGGCGACCGCCTCGCCTGCGGCGCGCAGTTCGTCGACGAGCTCGCGGCCGTGGCGCGACATCCAGACATTGTGCCAAGTCAGCATCACCACGGCGAGGCCGAGGATGCTGGCATTGAATATTTCCTGACCGCTGCCGTTGAAAAGTTCCGACAGGCCGCTGGTGAACAACGCCACCAGGCACGCGCCGAGGACGCCGGCGCCGACGCCGCCCGCGATCCAAGCGGTGCGGCCGGGAACGGCCGACGTTACGGCCATAACGATACCGACGACCAGGCCTGCTTCGAAGACTTCGCGGAAGACGATCAGCAACGACGCGAGCACGGCACCCTCATTTCACTTCACTGCACCACCAGAAAGTCACTGCACCACTAGGAAGCCTTGCGTCTCATGGTGGAAATCGTCGTAGAAATTGTAGCGGCCCGGCTGCTGCGGCCGCACATACACGACGCCCTCGCCGCCCATCGGCACGATCTTTTCGAAATGCAGATCGCTGCTCTCGAATTCCGACACGATCGGATTGAGATTCTTCACATGGATCGCGATCATCTTGCCGGGCGGCGCATGCAGTTCGGCGGGATCGAACTGATGATCCTTCATGGTGATCGACATCTGCACCGCGTCGTCGGCGCGCGCCGGCGCGTTGCCCGCGGCAAAAACGAAAATCGTGCCGATCATCAATGCCGGAACAATCCGTCGAGCCACCATCCCGATACGAGCCGGACCGACAAGTGACGCTTTGTTTGCGATCGCCACAGCGCGTTTCCTTCGCCTTGAAATGATGCGTAAGGAGTTGGGGAACATCGCACTTTTTGTCAATCCAAAAGCAGAACATTAGAATTGTTATAATAACAAAGGGCTGCTACTGAGCGCGCAGCCGGGCTGCCAGACGCGGCACCCGACTTCGTGGCAATATCAGCGAGCATTCCGATCGCAATCCGATGGCCGTTCGTCTCGATATCCGCACCAGCGACTTTGCGCAGAAATTCCGCGCCTTCCTCGACACCAAGCGGGAATCCGCCGCCGATGTCGAAGCCGCCGTGCGCATCATCGTTAATGACGTCGCGCGCCGCGGCGACGCAGCGCTTGTGGACTACACGCGCAAATTCGACGGGCTCGATCTCAATCGCACTGGGATGAAGGTCACGACGGATGAAATCGCCGCGGCCGTGAAAGCCTGCAGCCGCGAGACGCTCGACGCGCTCGAATTCGCCCGCGCACGCATCGAGGCCTATCATCTCCGGCAGGTGCCAAAAGACGATCGCTTCACCGACGCGCTCGGTGTCGAACTCGGCTCGCGCTGGACGGCGATCGAAGCCGTCGGACTTTATGTCCCGGGCGGCACCGCGGCTTATCCATCGTCGGTGCTGATGAACGCCGTGCCGGCCAAGGTCGCCGGCGTGCCGCGGATCGCGATGGTGGTGCCCTCGCCCAATGGCGAACTCAGTCCGCTGGCGCTCGCGGCGGCAAGCCTTGCCGGCGTCGACGAGATTTTCCGCATCGGCGGCGCGCAGGCGGTCGCGGCGCTTGCTTATGGCACTCAGACCATCGCGCCGGTCGCCAAGATCGTCGGACCCGGCAATGCTTACGTCGCGGCGGCGAAGCGCATCGTGTTCGGCAAGGTCGGCATCGACATGATCGCCGGTCCGTCCGAAGTGCTGATCATCGCCGACAAGGACGGCAATCCCGACTGGATCGCCGCCGATCTTCTGGCGCAGGCTGAGCACGATGCCAGCGCCCAGGCGATCCTTTTGACCGACGACCCGGCGCTGGCCGACGCCACCGAACGCGCCGTCAATAGCCAGCTCAAGACGCTGCCGCGCGAAAAAATCGCCAGCGCGTCGTGGTCCGATTTCGGCGCCGTGATTTTGCTGCGCCGGCTTGATGAAGCCCCAGCCCTGGTCGACGCCATCGCGCCGGAGCATTTGGAAATCGCCGCCGCCGATGCCGAGACAATCGCAGGGCGCATCCGCAATGCCGGCGCGATCTTCATCGGCGCGCATACGCCGGAAGCGATCGGCGATTATGTCGCCGGTTCCAATCACGTGCTGCCGACGGCGCGCTCGGCGCGGTTCTCGTCCGGCCTCGGCGTGCTCGATTTCATGAAGCGCACGTCGATCCTCAAATGCGGGCCCGAGCAATTGCGCGCGCTCGGCGGCGCCGCGATCACGCTCGGCACCGCGGAGGGGCTCGAGGCTCACGCCCGCTCCGTGGCGATCCGGCTTAACCGCTGATGGCGGCCGGCGGCGCCGATAAGAACAAAACCGGCCGCCTCACAGCGGTGACGCTGGATGAAGCCTCGCTCGGCAGTTCAAGCGACGAGATCGAGCACGAACGGCGCGTCGCGATCTACGATCTGATCGAAGAGAACAGCTTTCGGCCGACCGACCATGACGGCGGCCCCTATGTGCTGCAACTCGGCATCACCGGCGCACGGCTCGTCTTCGATATCCGCCTCGCCGACGGCAGGCCGGTGATTGCGCACATGCTGTCGCTCGCGCCGTTCCGCCGCATCGTCAAGGACTACTTCACCATCTGCGACAGCTATCACGCCGCGATCCGCACCGCGACGCCCGATCGCATCGAAGCGATCGACATGGCGCGGCGCGCGCTGCACGACGAAGGATCCAATCTCGTCACCGAACGGCTCAAACGGAAAGTCGATCTCGATTTCGACACCGCGCGCCGGCTGTTCACGTTGATCACGGTCTTGCACTGGAAGGGCTAGCGCATGATCCGGAAAAGTGGATACCGGTTTTCCGCAAAGATCATGCGCCCTCAAAACCTGGGAGTGCGATCGATCCCGTCGATTGCGCTTTGATCGCCCGATGCCGCCACCGCAGAGCCGCCCCTCCGACCGTCCGCTGGCGGTATTGTTCGCCTGCGGGCTGAATTCGGTGCGCTCGCCCATGGCGGCCGCTTTGTTCGGCCAGATTTTCGGCCGCTCGATCTATGTCGGCTCGGCCGGCGTGCGCAAAGGCGAACTCGATCCGTTCGCGGTCGCCGCGATGGACGAAATCGGGCTCGATATTTCGCGGCACAAGCCGGTGACCTTCGAGGAGATCGAGGAATGGGAGGGGCTCAATTTCGATCTGATCGTCACGCTGGCGCCCGAGGCGCATCACCGCGCCCTCGAAATCACGCGCACCAACGCCATCGATGTCGAATATTGGCCGACGGCGGACCCGAGCGCCGTCGAAGGCAGCCGCGAGCAGCGCCTGGAGGCCTATCGCGAAGTGCGCGACCAGCTTCTGGCCCGAATCAGGCAGCGTTTCATCTCTCGGGGAACCGGCAATGAGTGACCGGGTAAGTGACTCGGGCATGCGGCAGGCCATAGCCGCCTGTCCACAGCAGTTGTGAAGCGGCCCGCCATCCGCTAGGTTCCGCGCAAATTTCGGCCCAATTGGCCGATACTGTTTTCAAGGTCGTTGGCTCAAGGGTGCTGGCCAGACCACCACTGCCGGATAACGAATGGCGAAAGAAGAACTCCTGGAATTCCCCGGTGTCGTCTCGGAACTGCTTCCGAACGCCACTTTCCGCGTGAAGCTCGAGAATGAGCATGAGATCATCGCCCACACAGCCGGTCGCATGCGCAAGAACCGCATCCGCGTTCTTGCCGGCGACAAGGTGCTCGTCGAGATGACGCCTTACGATCTCACCAAAGGGCGGATCACCTACCGGTTCAAATGATCGGCCGTCCGAAACTTGTCCTCGCCTCAGGCTCGCCACGCCGGCTGTCGCTGGTCAACCAGATTGGGCTGGAGCCCGACGCGCTGCGCCCAACCGATATCGATGAGACGCCCAAGCGCGGGGAGCTGCCGCGCGCCTGCGCCACGCGGCTCGCCCGCGCCAAGGCGGAAGCCGCGCTCAACATGGTCCGCATCGATGAAGAGTTGAAGGGCTCATACATCCTCGCCGCCGACACCGTGGTCGCCGTCGGCCGCCGTATCCTGCCGAAGGCGGAGCTGCTCGACGAGGCGGCGCAATGTTTGCGGCTTTTGTCCGGGCGCAATCATCGCGTCCATACCGCGGTCTGTCTGGTGACGCCGAAGGAGACGTTCCGGCAGCGCCATGTCGAAACCCGCGTGCGCTTCAAGCGGCTGTCCGATCAGGACATCGAAGCCTATCTCGCCTCGGGCGAATGGCGCGGCAAGGCCGGCGGCTATGCCGCCCAAGGCATCGCCGGAAGTTTTCTAGTCAAATTGGTCGGCTCCTATTCGTGCGTCATCGGGCTGCCGCTTTACGAGACACTGACGCTGCTTGGCGGCGAGGGTTATCCGATCCATTTCGGCTGGCTCAATATCGTCTGACGCCACCACCACGAGGGGCGCTGACAGCCGCAGTGGCAGGCCCCATATTCCGATCATGCCTGAGGCCAAAAACCGCAAACTCTGCGCCATCTGCGGCAAGCCCGTGGACGAGGTGTTCAAGCCGTTCTGCTCAAAGCGCTGCGCCGACGTCGACCTGCATCGCTGGCTGTCCGGCGTCTATGCCGTGCCGGTGACCGAGGACGAAGAGGAGGACGAACAGCGGGACGACGAGGGCGGAACACAGCACTAGGCTTGGGAAATCGCGGCAATCCCTATTCTGGACAGCCTGGGAGCGACCCTCTATAAGACGGCGCTCTTGCGAGGCCCCCTCGTCAAGGAGGCGCCGCAGCGAGAGTACGGAGCCAAATCCCTTTTTGCTCTGGGCCCAGGTAGCTCAGTTGGTAGAGCACTGCACTGAAAATGCAGGTGTCGGTGGTTCAATTCCGCCCCTGGGCACCACCACCTTACAGCGATGCAATCACAGGCCCTTAAAGGCCGGATGATTGAGAACGGCCTCGCTGCCCGACTCGATCAACAGGTCCACATCATCGGTCGGCAGTTTCAAGCGCGTCGGGATTGACGACAGCTTGGCGGCGCGTTGCGGATCGAACAAATCGAATCCGACCTGGACAACATCGAACGAGAAGCCGCTGCAACGCCAATCGCCCGACGCCCCGAGCCGCCGCGCTTCGGCGGCCGAGAGGCCGCAGCGCCATTTGCGTATCGAGTCTTCCCAATCGTGAAGGCTCAAGCGAAAGGCATCGAACCCGCTGCGCACGGCGGAGTTCACCGCCGTGTCCGTCACGGCATTGAGCAGATCGGCGCCGGAGGGCCCGTTGATGGTATGCGACCAATCTCCCGCCGGAGCCTGGCCGGCATTGACCACTAGGAAGATGATCCGGCGCAATCGCACCACCTTTTCCGGCGTGAGTGGAAAGTAGGGCTTGTCCGCCGCCGCCCGCGCGATGACCAGCCCTGAAAGACCGAAATTGTCGGTAATGCCGCCGTCGGCGAGCTTCAGATACTCGATCTGCCCGGGCTCGCGGTAATGCCTGAGCGCTTCGGCGAAGGCCCGCACCTGCGCGCCGGAATTGCGATCGGCGATGACGCGGCCGACCCATGGCGGCAATGGCGTCGAGCACGCCGTTGGAAAGCTCTCGAGCACGGTGGGCACGAACGCCACCGGCACCGCGGCCGAGGCGGCGACCGCGTTCGACAACGGATACTTTCTGATGTCGCTGCACAACGCGGCGAACGTTTCCGGCGAAAACAGAAACGGCGTTCTGTTGTAAAGATCGGACGCGTTGATCCAGACCAGCGGCTTGCCGGGCTGAAACAGGTCGCCCAAAGTCGCATTGTCGAAAAGGTTGCGGTCGAGCCACGCTGGCAGCCTGGTCGCGTCGTTCACGCCGCCGTCGAGACCGCGGGCGATATTTCCGAGGCTAACCGTCGTGTTCAAATCCTCTTCGGCGTTGCGGATGAGGAAGCGCTCGCGAAAATCGGCCAGCGCCCCGCGGCCCTTGAGTCCGTAATAGGCCGCGGTGATGGAGCCGCCGGACACGCCCGACACGAATATCACCCGGTCAAGATAGCTCTTGCCGCCGTGCGTCGGCAGACGATCGAGGCCGCGCAATACGCCAAAGGAGAAAGCGGCGGCGCGCGTTCCGCCGCCGGAAAAAGCGAGCGCGACGGCGGTATCGCCACCCACGTCCGGAGGCATGAATTGCCCCATCGGACTTGAGCCGACGGCGACCGGCACATTTATGGGCTTATTGAAGGTGGCGCAGCCGGCGAGCAGCAGCAGCGAAAAGAACACCGCCTTCGGCCGCGGCCGGACCATCGCGCGACATGCGGACGGCAGCCGCAGGCCAGCGGCGAGTCTCCCCGAACACACCCTGCGGGGCGCAGCGAGGGTCGCAAATGCAGCTTTGATACGCATTACTCGTGATGCATCCCCAGCTCTGCGCGCGGTCCCCCGCGGCGCAGCGCAGACCTGTCACAGCGGGAAAATAACGCGCCGTGACAGCAAGCCTGCGACTGATCCCGGTGTTCCGATCAAACCGGGGAATGTTTGCTTTCGACCCGTAGCGGCTCCGCCGACCTTTTACCTTTGGGTCCGTTAGTGATGGCTTAACTGCCCGGCCCAGCGGCGGCGCGGCGTGGCTAGTCGGGCGAATCAGCGCATAATTTCAAGCGATCGATGGTGGGATGATGCTCCGCGCGCTTCTTCGGATAAGGGGTCGTCGTGAAATACTGGCTTTTAGGCTTCGCAGTTGCGCAACTGCTCACAGCGGCGGCGATCGCCGAGGTGCCGGATACAAAGAAACCGACGCTCTGGACCATACCCGAGGTAGGCGCCCTGCCGCGCGATGCGCATGGGCTTGAAGTGCGCGAGGGCCGCGATCTGATCACCGCCACCTACGCCTATATCGGACCGAACGTGCCCGACGCGTCGAAACGCTATGCGGGCAACGATCTCGCCTGCACCAACTGTCATCTGCAGGCCGGCACCAAGAAGTTCGGCATCCCGCTGTTCGGGCTTTACGGCGATTTTCCGCAATATAGCGCCCGGACCGGCGCCGAGATCAGCATCGAGGACCGCATCAATTCCTGCATGACGCGCAGCATGAACGGCCGTCCGCTCCCGGTCGATGCGCCGGAGATGCAAAAAATAGTCGCCTATATCAAGTTTATCGGCAGCGGCGTGAAGCCGGCCCAGCGCTTGCCGGGCATGGGCACGGGACATATGCCTGAACTCAAACGCGCGGCCTCGCCTGCGCGCGGCGCGCCGCTTTACGCCAGCACTTGCGCGGCCTGCCACAACACCGACGGATCGGGCTTGCGCAACAACGTCGCGGATTCCGATCTCGGCTATCTGGTGCCGCCCCTGTGGGGCCAGGACACTTTCAACGACGGCGCCGGAATGGCGCGGATGATCACCTTTGCCAATTTCATCCACTTCAACATGCCGCACGGCACCGACTACGTGGACCCGCAGCTCGGCCTCGACGAGGCCTGGGACATCGCCGCTTACGTTTTGTCGCATCCGCGGCCGCATCTTGCCGGCCTCGAGCACGACTTTCCCGAACTGTTGAAGAAGCCGATCGATGCTGCTTACGGTCCCTATGCCGATCACTTCAGCGAGCATCAGCACAAATACGGACCGTTCGAGCCGATCCAGGCCGCGATCGCGCGGCTCGAGCGGCAGAAGCATTGATGCTTTAGATCGCCGGCAGTACCGCGCGCGCCAGGTAAAGAAATAGCGCGACGCCGAGCAGGGCGATCAGCAGTGCGAGCGCGAGGTCGAGACGTTCGCCGGTGCTCGGTACGTCCTCCTCGGACTCAATGTTTTTTGACGTTCTGAGAAACCGAACGCCGGCAAGCACGATCATTGCGACGCCGATGGCAATGAAGGCCAAGCCCGCCACGTTGGCAAACATCTGGCTGTGGGCGCTGAGCTGCCGCTGCGACAATTGCGGCGCCATGACCTCGAGAAACAGATCGAACCGCTCGATGACGAAACCGAACGCCATCACCGCAATCGCGGTGCGAACCCAGGCCAGGAAGGTCCGCTCATTGGCGGCGTGGTCGCTGTAGCGCTTGATCATTGGATGCCCCGTCATGACCCCGTTGGCGTTCGGCTTCGACTATAGCGCCGCGGCATCCGGCGCGCTTGCCGCTTCCGCGATAAAGAGTCAGTGTGCGGCCAAATGCCGGGCAAAAGCGCATTGCCGGAGCGTGAAATAATTGCTGGGGAGTGAAATTGATGTCCGCTATGCCCGGCGCCGCCAGCCCGAGCAAGGGCCGCTGGTACATCCTGCTGCTGATCAGCGTGATGTACCTCATCACCTATCTCGATCGCGTCAATATCTCCACTGCGGCGCCGGAAATCATCAAGGAATTCGGCTTCGACAAAATCACGATGGGCGTGATCTTCTCGGCCTTCGTCTGGTCCTATGCGCTGTTTCAGGTCCCGGGCGGCTGGCTCTCCGACAAGTTCGGCGCGCGCAGAGTGCTCGCCGGCATCGTCGCCTATTGGTCGCTGATGACGGCCGCCACCGGGTTTGCCGCCGGCGCCACTTCTTTCAAGATCATCCGCTTCCTGTTCGGCGTCGGCGAAGCCGGCGCATTTCCCGGCGCCACGCGCGCGATGCAGCTTTGGTATCCGAGGAGCGAGCGCGGCTTCGTCCAGGGCATCACCCACAGCGCCAGCCGCGCCGGCGCCGCGATGGCGCCGCCGATCGTGCTTGCGATCATGCTCAATTTCGGCTGGCGCGCCGCGTTCTTTAGCTGCGGCACGATCGGGCTGTTGTGGTCGCTGTGGTGGGCCTTCAGCTATCGCAACCTGCCGGAAGACCACGGCATGGTGAACCGCACCGAGCTCGAACATATCCGCGGCGTGGACTCGAGAGGCGCGATCAATCCGCCGCTGATCCACAAGCAGATGCAAGTGCCGTGGAGCAGGCTTTTGAGCTCCGGCAATATGTGGGCGGTGATGTGCGCCTATTTCACTTACGTCTATTGCCTGTGGATTTTCCTCACCTGGCTCACGACCTATCTCATCGACGTCCGGCACTTCACGCTGCTCAAGGGCGGCTTGCTGGCTTCGCTGCCGTTATGGGCCGGCGTGATCGGCGACACGGCGGGCGGACTTGCCACCGATTACCTGCTGCGGCGCACCGGCAGCGCCAAGATCGCGCGCCGCACGGTCGCGATCACGGGCCTCCTTGGTTGCGCCGTTTTCATCACGCCGGCGGCCCTGACCGAAGACGCGATAACCGCTGTCGTCTGTCTCACCATCTCGATGTTCTTTCTGGAATGCACCATCGGCCCGTCCTGGGCGGTGCCGATGGATACCGGCGGCAAATATTCCGGCACGGTGTCCGGCATGATGAACATGGCCGGCAATTTCGGCGGCGCCATCTCGCCGATCGTGTTCGGCATCCTGGCGCAAAACGGCAATTGGGCAGCCCCCTTCATCGTCGCCGCGGCGCTCCTAGTCGCCGGTTCCGCGGTTTGGGCGTTCTGGATCGATCCCGACAAGGCGATCCTCACCGATTAGCCGCCAAGCCACGCTACAAGCCGCGCTAACCGTTACGCCGCGGGTTTGCGCCGCACCGCCGCGTCCGAATGACCACTTTTAGCCGTTGAATAACGAGGCGGAAATGGATGTTGGTTACCAATTGACGAGCAGCTCATCCAAGAGCCGGCGGTGCGGAGCGGGTAGAGCGGAATGTTTCGTGTCTTCAATTGCTTGGCAACGCAGCACGACCTACGCCTGGTGGTCGTGGCGGGCATTATCTGCTTCATGTCGAGCCTGACCGCCATCACCCTGTTTAACCGCGCACGCGCGATGGCCGGGAAGGCCCGATTGATCTGGATCGCGGCCGCAGGGGCGGCCTCCGGCTGCGGCATATGGTCGACGCATTTCGTGGCGATGCTCGCCTACGATCCGGACGTCCCGGTCGCCTATAGTATCAATTTTACGATTATGTCGCTTATGGCGGCGGCGATCGTCACCGGGCTTGGCCTTGCGGTCGCGGTTTTCTTTTCCCGGCCATTCGGTGCGCTGGTCGGCGGCGCCATTATCGGCATCGGCGTCGCCTGCATGCATTACCTCGGCATGTCGGCGCTCGAGCTTCCCGGACACATTGCATGGGAGCTTCCTTACGTTGCCGCGTCCATCGTGATCGGCGTCGTGCTGGCGATGGCGGCGCTCACGGTGGCTGAACGATCGCGCAGTCGTTCCGGACTTTTATTTGCGGCGCTGCTGCTCACGCTCGCCATCGTGTCGCATCACTTCACGGCCATGGGCGCCGTGGATATCGTGCCGGATCCGATGCGCAGGCTGACGGAGATGTCGCTGTCGCCGGCCTCGCTCGCACTCGCCATCGCCAGTATCGCGGCTGCGATATTGGGCATGAGCCTGATCAGCGCTTTCGCCGACCGCCGGCTCGACGACAAAGGCCGCCTGCTCGAGCTTGCGCTTAACAACATGACGCAAGGCGTGGTGCTGTTCGACATCAGCGGGCGCCTCCTCATCCGCAACGACCGCTATCTACAGATGTACGACCTGTCGGCGCAGGTCGTGAACCCCGGTGCCAAGCTCGCCGATATCGTGCGGCATCGTGCCCAGACCGGCAGCCTGCAGCTCGATGCGCAGCAATATTGCAAAGACCTCATCGAGGAGATGGCCGGCGGCAAGGATTTGAGCTTCATCGCACAGTCGCCGGACGGCCGTTCCATTTCCGTCGTCAACCGCCCCATCCCGACCGGCGGCTACTAGGTCGGCACGCATGACGACATCAGCGAGCGGCTCTCGGCCGAGCAGAAGAGCTTGAAGCTGACCGAACAGCAGGCGCGGCGCGCCGTGGTCGACGATGCCATCGGCTGGTTTCGCGGCAGCGTCGAAGGCGTGCTCAAGACGGTGACGGAAAGCGTCGCGACGATGAAATCCACCGCCACCGTGCTGTCGACCATGTCGAACGAAACCACCGCGCAGACGACCGGTGCGGTGCGCACCTCCAACGACGCGTTCAGCGGCGTCGAAAGCGCGGCCGCCGCGGCCGACGAATTGTCGAAGTCGATCGCCGAGATCAACCGTCAGCTGGTCAGCGCCAGCGATGTGGTCGGCGCCGCCACCGCCGAAGCGCAAACGACGAACACGGTCATCGGCGAGCTTGCCCAGTCGGCGCAAAAGATCAACGACGTGGTCAAGCTTATTCAAAGCGTGGCCGGGCAGACCAATCTTCTGGCGCTCAATGCCACAATCGAAGCGGCGCGCGCCGGGACTGCCGGCAAGGGTTTCGCCGTGGTCGCCCCCGAGGTCAAGGCCCTTGCGGTGCAGACCGCCAAGGCCACCGATGTCGTCGCCGCGCAAATCAACGCGGTGCAGTCCTCGACGCAAAGCGCGGTGCGCGCCATCGGCAGCATCACGAACCGCACGGAGGAAATCCGGCTGTTCACGTCGGCCATAGCGACATCGGTCGAGCAGCAGAATGCGGCGACGGGCGAAATCTCCGACAATGTCACCGCTGCAGCGACCGGCACGCGGTCGGTGGTCGGCGTTTTGCAAAAGGTGTCGATCGCAATTTCCGATATGCACAGTTCGGCGGACACGGTGCTGAAGGCGTCGAGCGCCGTGGGAAAAGGCCGCCGATAGCCTGCGCGACAGCGTCGACGGCTTCCTGAGCAAGGTCGCGGTCTAAGTCCCGATTTTTCTAGGAAACGCGCTCGCGCATCGGCTCGGTGGCGACGCGCGCAAAAGTCGACATGATTTTGGCGCCGGCCCGCACCGAGCCGCGCAACGAGCCGGCGACCTTGGACTCGCCGCCGCGCCGCCGCCGGTAACCGACTGGCAATTCCAGCACTCGCAATCCGGCGCGCGCCACCCGCATCTGCATTTCCAGATTCCAGCCGTAGGTGAGTTCGCGCATGCCAAGCGCGAGCAAGGTTTCGCGGCGGATAGCGCGGAATGCCGACATATCTGTGTAGCGCACGCCGTAAAGAAGCTTGGTCAGAACGCCGGCAATGTGGCCCGCCAGGATCTGGTGCCATGCCATGCTGCCCGGCTCGCGGGCGCCGCGCGCGCGGGAGGTGATGACGAAGTCGGAGCCGCTCCGTGCAATGGGATCGATCAGCGCCGCGATGATTGACGGGTCGTCGGCGCCGTCGCCGTCCATGAAGACGATAATGTCGTCCGCGCCTGCCGCCTGCGCGCCGGTCAGGCAGGCAAGCCCGTAGCCGCGGCCCACCGGGATCACTTCGGCGCCGGCGGCCCGCGCCCGTTCCGGCGTGCCGTCGCCGGAGCCGCCATCGACGACGATGATCCGCGTGACCACATCGCGCGGCAATTCGGTGATCACGGCGCCGATCGAGTCCGCTTCATTGAAGGTCGGAATGACGACGGTGACGCCGCTCATCTGCGCATAACTCTCCTTTAGCGCATGTCCTCGGAAAACCGGTGCCCACTTTTCCGAGACATGCGCTAGAGGCTCCATCGTAAGCCGCAGCCCGCGCAGGCGTCGGGGGGCGTATTCGACAACAGCGCCTTGCGGAAGCCCGCATAAGCGGGGCCGGTCCAGATGTCGCGGAGCGTCTGCTGGGTGGCGTCGCCGAGTGTGTAATTCTCGTAGCCGCGCTGCGAAAATGGCGCGATGCAGCACGGCAGCGCGCGGCCATTGGCGGTGAAATACATCACCGTCCACGGCCTGCGACACATCGACCATGGCGTGTTGGAATTGGGTGCGCCGTTGTCGGGACGCTTGAGGCTGACGCCGGGCTCGGAAGCGCCACCCGACGCGCTGAAGGTGATGCCGAGCGACTTCGCCAGCTCCACCGCACGGTCGATATGGACCGCCTCGGCGCCGGAGAGCTGCTCGTAGAGCGCCTGATCCGGCCGCGCCAGGCCGATGGCGTCATCTTTGAAGAAGACCAGCCGCTGCAGATGCACTTCCTTGACGCCGGTTTCAGCCGCGACACGGACGAAATCGGGCAATTCCTCTATGGTTTCACGCAGGCCGGTGAGCCAAGCCGAGACCCGCGGCTTCACGTGACCCTCGCGCTCCTGCAGCTCGCGAAAAGCTTTCACGTTTTTCAGAATGCGGTTGAAATAATTCTTGCCGCGAACGGCGCGATAGGATTCCGGATTCGAGGCATCGAACGAAACCCGCAGCTCGTCGAGTTCGGCTTCGATCAGCGCCCGGCCGTTCTTCTCGTTGAGCACCGTGCCGTTGGTGTTGAACAGGACATAGGTGCCGCGATCCTTGAGATAGCGCACCATGCGCGGCAGATGCTTCACCAGCATCGGCTCGCCGACGCCGTGCAATACGGCGCGTTCGAGCCGCGGAATCTGATCGACGATAGAGGTGAACAGATCCCAGCTCATATCGGCCGGCGGCTCGAGCTCCTCGTAGGTGCGCGGACAGGTGGTGCACAAGAGATTGCAGCGGTTGGTCGTCTCCAGATAGAGACAGACCGGCTCGTGTTCCGGCACCTCGCTGTCGGTTTTCACGCTCTCGAAATAGCGCCTGGGATCGATCGCCTGTTTTGTCGCTGCGGTCTGCATTGTTCCTCGCCCAGATCTTTGTTTCGTTGCGGCGTGCGCCCCGCTCAGGCGCCTGCGCCTGCGACACGCAGCACCTTCTCGATACGGGCGCCGAAATCGTGATCGCGCGACAGTTCGGCCATCAGCTTCGCCGTCTCATTGGCATAATGCGGTGAATGCGGCGCGAGCCGCGGCATGGCAAAAGCCTCGCCGTAAAGCTCACCGTAGAGACGGCGCAGGCCGTCGATGTCGTCGACGTCGTACCAGAGCGGCAAAGTGTGAAGCTCAAGCCCGATCTCTCGCGCGCGCTCCCGGGTCTGCTCGGCGACGCGCTCGGTGCTCCATTCGATATTATCGAACATATGCCGATGCGCGGCTTTGAGCCCGAGCAGATAATAGCCGCCGTCGCTCGACGGCCCGAGCACCGCGCGGTCGCCCGGCCGCGCCAGCGCGTCCGACGTCTCGATCAGAAGCGCCGTCGGCAGGGTTGGGCTGTCGGCATTGAGCACGACAGCGGCGCCGTGCCCGCGCGCGAAAATCTGCGCGATCGTCTGAAACAGGCAGTCGCCGAAATTCGGTTGCCATGCGCCGAGCAGGCCGATCGATCCGGGCAAGGTGCGGCGGAAAAATTCTTCGCTGCCGGGCGGACCGTAAGCCGCATAGCCGGCAATTCCCGCATGCGGCGCGGCGTGATGCGCGGCAAGCAGCACATTGTCGGCGACGTCGCGCAGAAATGCGGTGTTGAGATTTGCCGCTTCGTCGAACGTGAGCGGTGGCACCAGCCGCGTCTTGGCGCGCCCGGGAACCGACGCTTTCGCCATGAACGCGATACCGCAAAAGGCAGAACCGGACTTATCCGTCCCCGATTTGCCCGGCCCTGATTTGACCGGCTGCGATTCGGCCGCGTCTAATTTCGAGCCGGATCCAGAGTTGAATCGATCCGCACGATCCATGGAGTGCCCCTGATGCAAACGATGAGACGCAAACGTTGAGACGCAACCGATAAAACGATACAGCGCCTTGCTTGCCAAAGCGGCCCGCAAAGCGCCAGTCACTTCCGTCTCACGCGGTACAATTCCCGAAACACCAAAAAGTTATCCGCTTCACCAAGTCGTGATCGCGCTGCGCAATCAGCGCCGCGCCAGCGCAATTTGAACCGTGTCGTTATTCGACAGCACGGTGTCCCCCGGCGCGCTTTGCCATGCCGGCGCGCTGCCATAATCGCCGCGCGGCATGTCAAGCGAAGCCACCTCGCGCCCGAAGACGCCGAGCACCGCGATCGGCACCGCCACCGGACGCGTGCCCCATCCGAACCAGCCGCAGCAATCAACGACGACATCGATCTTGCCTTGAGGCGTCCGCACCACTTGGCGGACGTAGCCGATGGTGCGGCTGTCATTGTCGCTGACGCGCGCGCCGACAAGCGCGCCGACGCGGATGGGCTGCGGGTAGCGCCGTTTCATGCGCTCTTCCGCGGCCATATTGGCCGCGGCCATGACCATGTCTTCGTCACCCATCCCGGTGGGCGGAATATTGGCCTGCGCCAGGACGACGGCACGACCCACGGCCTCATCGCGGGAAGGCGCGCCGGCGGCAGAGACCACAGTGGCGGCGCCAACGAGAAAAGTCGTCGCGATCAGTTGCAATTTCATTGCCGCGAACTCCCGATCAAAAACGACCCGCGAATTTGTGAAGCATCGTTTGTTGCGAACAACATCCTGCAACCGTAGTGTCCGAGAGTCGCCTCAAGAAGTCGTGTGCAGAAATCTGCGCAGCCCATCGCGAATCAACATCGCTCATACGGAACTGGTATTACAGCTCTGTGTTCATGTCGTGCTTATGTCTTTGCTCATGGAAACGATCGAGGGATCACCCATGTCGATGCCGGCCGTCACGTCCGCAGCGCCTCCTGCAACGCACCACCCGCACAGCCTTCATCCTCTGCCGCTTCGCATCATGCATTGGACCAATGCGGTGGCGATTTTCATCATGATCGGCAGCGGCTGGAAGATTTATAATGACGACGTGATCTTCGGCTTTTTGCACTTCCCCGATGCCTTGGTGATCGGCAAATGGGCGCAGCACGGGCTGCAGTGGCATTTCTTCGGCATGTGGATTTTCGTGCTGAACGGGCTCGCTTATCTCACTTACGGCATCGCCACCGGGCGCTTCCGCCGCAAGCTGTTTCCGGTCTCGATCCGCGAGATTCTCGTCACCGTGGGCGAAGCCTTGCGCTTTCAGCTGCGTCATGACGACCTGACGCATTACAATGCGGTGCAGAAAATCCTCTATCTCGGGGTGATGCTGATCGGCATCACCATCGTGATTTCCGGGCTAGCGCTGTGGAAACCGGTGCAATTCTCCGAACTTGCGGCGCTGTTCGGCACGTTCCAGACCATCCGCCTCGTTCATTTCCTCTGCATGTCGGCGATCGTTGCTTTCATCGTGGTCCACGTGTCGCTGGCATTGCTGGTACCGCAGAGCCTTGTTGCCATGCTGACCGGCGGCCCGACTGTGGATGACGGGGCGCAAAGCGGCGCCTCCGAAATCAAAGCCACGCACTGACACCTTCGACACCTTCACCGATCACCAACCTGCGCGGGGCGCAACGATGTTTCAGACCCGGACGCGATCCTTGTTTCGGCCGCGCAAGCGGATCGACCAGAGCGTGCTGAAGGAGAACCGCAAGCTGGTCGAGGACATCAATCGCCGCGGCCTTTTGCGCGGTGCGGTCAGCCTCGGCGCGCTCACCATGCTGACCGGCTGCGACGTTACCGAGGACGATTCGGTGCAGAAGGTGTTGCGTGCCGTTTCCGCCTGGAACGACGGCGTCCAGAGAACGATTTTCCGCCCCGACCACTTGGCGCCGACCTTCAGTCCCTCGCAGGTGGTCAAGCCGGCGCGCTTCAATGCCTATTACGACATCGAGGACGTCAAGCCGGTCGACGGCGCCAACTGGAAGCTCGAATTGGCCGGCCTCATCGCCAACAAACAGCCCTGGACGGCGCAGCAGATCTATCAGCTGCCGGAACAGGAGATCATCATCCGCCACGTCTGCGTCGAGGGATGGGACTATATCGGCCAATGGTCGGGCGTGAACCTACACCGTTTCTTCGAGCGCGTCGGCGCCGACACGACCGCGAAATACGTCTATTTCATCTGCAATGACGACTACACCGAAAGCATCGACATGGCGACTGCGCTGCATCCACAGACGCTGCTCGCCACCAGATATGCCGGCGACATTCTTGCCGATCCGCTCGGCTATCCGCTGCGGCTGCGCACCTCGACCAAGCTCGGCTACAAGAACGCGAAGTGGATCAAGGCGATCGAAGTCACCAATGACTTTCGCGAGACTTTCTGGAGCAAGCAGGGCTTCAATTGGTTCGCGGGGATCTAATTCGCTTTCACATAAATCCGCCAGCGGTCTTCGCGAAATTCTGCGAGGCGATATGACGAACTTGGGGCGAACGGATCCTTGGCCCAGGCGCCGTCCTGCGGCACAACGACGACAACGTCGCAGCCATAATCCTTCGCCATGGCGGCCACATCGTCCGGCGTGCCTTCTCCAGCGAAGACGCGGATGAACTGCGCATTGATCGCTTCGCGGCGCTGCGGCGGCAACGGCGCGAAGGCCATCGCCATTTCGCGCCCGCCGAAACACGAGCTGCGATCGGCAAGGAGCGCCCAGGAAATATTCACCGGCCAAGGCGTCACACCTTGCAGATAGAGCGGATTATTGGCGACCCGCACGTTTGGCGGCGCGTAGCGCCGCACCGCCGCCCACAGATCCGGTGACTGCGCGAACACGGCGTCGCCGGGACGCTGCGTGCCTTCGATATTCGATGCCAGCATCCGCGCGGTATCCGGCAGGCTCAGCGCGAGGCCAGCAAGCGCGAGCGCGGCAATCCATGCGCGGCAACGCGACGCCATCAGCATTCCCGCAGCTGCCGCCGCGAGCAGAATCAGCGTTGCGGGCAGGACCGCGCGCAAAGTGAGGTCGCTGTTGTCGCCGACCGTGGAAATCAGAAGCCATGAGATGCAAAACCCGGTCAGCGCCAGCGCGGCAAAGACCATGACGGCGGTCTTGTCCATGTTGTCCTCGCCCGGCGCGGTGCGGCGCAACGCCACCACAAGCGCCAGCAAACCCGCGGCAAAGATCGCCGGAAATTCGATCGGTAACAGCAGGAGCCAATAGGCCGGCAAATCGAGCAGGCGGCGCTGCGGCAGCGGGATCGTGTCGCCAAGCACTTCAAACGCGTTCACGGCGATCGGATGATCGGCGCCACGCGCCGCCACATTGGCGATTTGGTCGCGGATGAACGGCGCCGCGAGCGCGGCAGCCAGGAGTGCCGCCACGAACAGACCGGCCGCAAAGCGAATGCGCTGCTTCGGCGCGACGCCGGCCAACAAGATCGGCGCGGCGATCACAGCGGTGATGGCGAACGTCACGCCGCCGACATAGGTCGAACTCCCGAAACCGGCGGCGACCACCAAGGCCAGCGTCAAAAGCCGCGCCAGGGATTGCCGCCGCACCTCGGCTATGAGCAGCAGCATCGCCGCGACGACGCATGACGCCGCCATCAGATGCTGCGGCACCCAGGCCGCCTGAAACAGCCAGCCGGCAAAGCCCGTCGGCTGCTGCATGAATGGCGTCAGTTCGTAAGAGCCGAATATCCAGCTGAGCGTGACGCGCAGCGACGCCGCCGCAGCCAGGAGCACGACCAGGATTGCCGCGCCGGGCTTTTTGCCGAGCCAGACGGCGATGCCCATGGTCAGCGTGAGCGAAGCAAAGGCGGTAAACCAGGTGAGGCCGATCGCGGCTTCCCAGCCGGTGACGCGGAGCGCGAGCGCCAGCTCCGCCGCGCTGAAATGCCAGAGGTAGTAGTAGACCAGCCGGCCGGAGGCAAAAATGGGATTGACCGCCGGCAGGCCCTGTCGCGCCATCGCATCGACGATGGCGATTTTCGCATGATCGAAAATCGGATCGGCAAGTTGCACGCCGGTTGCGGATATTTTCGGCAGCAGCGCCGCGGCAGATCCGACGGCGAGAACCGCGGCTGCGGCAAAGGCCCATAGCGGAATCGCCGGTCCGGCATCGGCCTCTTGGTGTCGCCGCATCGCCAACAAGCAAAAGCTGCCGAGAAGAGACAGCACGCCGGCGACAACGACCGTCGATGTCGTGAATCCGATCAGCGTGAAAATTGGCAGTGTCGCCGCGCTGAAGACGGCCCAGCCGATGACGGGACCGGCTGCGAGTCCGCGCGGCAAGATATGGCGCGCAATGCTGTAGCCGAGCACCGTCCAGAACGCAGCCGCGAGCAGCGCGCAAAGCACAGCATTAACGGATGATGCCATGCGTCAGTCAAACTCCGAGCTGCCGTTCTAATAAATTATTACGATTATTATGGTTGGTTTGCATGGCGTGTCGAACGATAAATTTCGGCGCTGGAATGACTGACGGAATTTCACGATCATTTTTAGATTGATTGACGTCATTATTTCGGCCGCGGGAGGTCACCATGAACGTCGCAGTTCGCAGGATCACGAGTTTCCGCAACGGATCAGGCGCGCGGAGCACATTCGGCGGCCGGTCTTTTTATGGTAGCCTCCTCGCCTTGAGCGTGGGCGCCGTTTTGCTCTGCGGCAGCGGCGCTGCTCTGGCCGGGCCATGTACGATGGAGATCGTGCAGTTCGAACGCCAGATCACGGACAATACGCCGGATTGGATGTTCGTCCCGATCTTGCCGCAATCCCGCGATGCCCAGCTTCACCACCAGCCGACACTCGAAACGGTGGTGCAAGCTCGACATGCCCACAACATAGACGGCAACACCGTGATCGCCTTGGCAAGGAAAGCCGACAAAGACGGCGATATCAAAGAATGCGTTCGGGCGCTGGTCGAAGCCCGGCAGCTGTTCGAACTCAGCAACTAAAGCATTAGCGCAGGTACAATGGCGCAAGCTGCTTCAGATTGAACCACTCTAATACGCTTCCTCCGTATAGATCGGATCGACCGAGCCGCCCCACGGACCGTGATATTTCGCCAGCAGTTCCTGCGCCGGCGTGGTGCCCCGCGCGAGCCGGTCATCAAGCACATCGAGATAGCGCGTCTCGTCCTGGCCGCTCAAATCGAAATGCTTGCGCCGCGCGAGGCCTGAGCGCGCGAGTTTCAGAACCTCGCTCGCGATTTCAAATACCGTGCGGCCTTGGATCTTGGCGGCGAGGCCGAGCCTGGCCACATCGTCGCGGAGCTTCCGCCGGTCTTCCGCGGTCCAGATCTTGGCGATATCCCAGGCCGCATCGAGCGCCACGTCGTCATAGAGCAGGCCGACCCACAGCGCCGGCAGCGCCAGCAGGTTCGGCAGTGGGCCGGAATCGGCGCCGCGCATTTCCAGATAGCGCTTGAGCCGCACCTCCGGGAAGGTCGTGCTCATATGGTTGGCCCAGTCCGAGAGCGTGGGCAGTTCGCCCGGCAGCGCCGGCAATTTGCCCATCATCAGATCGCGGAAGGATTGGCCCGACGCGTCGATATAAGTGTCGCCGCGCTTGACGAAATACATCGGCACGTCGAGCGCGTAATCGACCCAGCGCTCGAAGCCCATGCCCGGCTCGAACACCCACGGCAGCATGCCGGCCCGGGCATTGTCGGTGTCGCGCCAGATTTCCGAGCGGAACGACAGGAAGCCGTTGGGCTTGCCGTCGGTGAACGGCGAATTTGCGAACAAAGCCGTCGCGATCGGCTGCAGCGCGATCGACACGCGCAGCTTCTTGACCATGTCGGCTTCGGAGGAGAAGTCGAGATTGGTCTGCACCGTGCAGGTGCGGTACATCATGTCGAGGCCGAGCGTGCCGACCTTCGGCATATAGGCGGTCATGATCTTGTAGCGGCCCTTCGGCATTTTCGGGATCTCGGCGCGCGTCCAATCCGGCGTCATGCCGAGCCCGAGAAATCCGATATGCAGCGGGCGAGCCACCTCGCGCACCTGCGCCAGATGCGCCATCAATTCGCTGAACGTCTGGTGAATGGTTTCGACTTGCGCGCCGGACAGTTCGAACTGCCCGCCGGGCTCGAGCGAAATCGCGCCGCCGCCGGTGACGTCGAACAGGCCGATAATGTTCGGCCCTTCCATGATGGGCTGCCAGCCGAGCAGATGCTCCATGCCTTCGAGCAGCGCGCGGATGCCGCGCTGGCCCTCATAAGGCACCGGACGGTGCCCCTCCAGCGTGAACACGAATTTCTCGTGCTCGGTGCCGATATGGAATTGCGATTTGGCTTTGACGCCCTGGGCAATCCACTCCACGAGATCGTCGCGCCGTTGAAGCGGCGTCAGGTCGACTTGATCACGTGCCATGCAGGGTCCCGGAAAAAACGGCCGCGACCTTACACGCGGCGTGCGGAGGAGAGCAATGCAGCCCGACAGGGCCCCAACGGCGGTTAACGACAACTCTCAGGTAATGCGGCGAATCCCGATGCAAAAGGGTCAGAGCCGGGCAACGGCCCTTATGCAAAACCCCCGTTGCTACGGCCATTAGGCGGCGGCTTTACGCTGCGGCGGCGGGAAACGGCGGTAGAACGTATCGTCGGTCTTGGCCATGTCGAGCAACAGCGCGCCCGGCTTGAAGCGTTCGCCGCAGGTTGCGCTGAGATCGTTGCAGAGATCGACAAAGGCCTTGGTCCCCATGCCGTCGATATAGGAAATAGTGCCGCCGGTGAAAGGCGCAAAGCCGAAGCCAAGAATGGAGCCGACATCGGCCTCGCGCATGTCGGTGACGACCTTCTCCTCGATGCAACGGGCGGACTCCAATGCCTGGATCGCCAACAGCCGCCGCCCGAGGCTCCGCGGATCGACGGTGTCGGGATCGATCCTTTTCGGCTGAAGGTCGGCAAGCCCCGGCCACAGCCGCTTCGGCCCGTTCTGCGGATAATCGTAAAAGCCCTTACCGTTCTTGCGGCCGAGGCGGCCGCGCTTCTCGACCATGTCCTCAAGCAGCGTCTTCTGCCGCGGGTCGACCATTTTCGGCCCGAGGTCGGACTCGGTAGCTTTGAGGATTTTCCAGGCCAGATCGACGGCGACCTCGTCGTTGAGCGCGAGCGGCCCGACCGGCATGCCAGCGATGCGGCCGACGTTCTCGATCAAAGCCGCAGGCAGCCCCTCCATCAGCATCAAATGGCCTTCGCGCAGATAGGTGCCGACCACGCGCGAGGTATAGAAACCGCGCGAGTCGTTGACGACGATCGGGGTCTTGCGGATCGTGCGCACGTAATCGAGCGCGGTGGCGAGCGCCTCGTCGCCGGTTTCCTTGCCCATGATGATCTCGACCAGCATCATGCGCTCGACCGGCGAAAAGAAGTGAATGCCGATGAAGCGCGAGTGATCCTTGAAGGCCGCGGCGAGCGAGGTAATCGGCAGCGTCGAGGTGTTCGAGCCGAAGATCGCCTTGTCGCCGATGACGTTCTGCGCTCGCGAAATCACCTCTTCCTTGACCTTGCGGTCCTCGAACACCGCCTCGACGACAAGCTCGCAACCTTTCAATTCGACAAAGTCGGCGGTGGGCGTGATGCGCGACAGCACAAGCTCGCCGTCGGCCGCGCTCGCGGCGCCGCGCTTGACCTGCTCGTTGACGAGCTTTTCCGCATGCGCGTTGCCGTTCTCCGCGCTTTCCGGATCGCGGTCGACCAGCACCACCTCGAGCCCGGCGAGCGCCGAGACATAGGCGATGCCGGCGCCCATGAAACCCGCGCCGAGCACGCCGATCTTCTTCAACTGCCGTGGCGGCACAGTGGCCGGGCGGCGCACGCCGCGATTGAGATCCTGCATCGACACGAACAGCGAGCGGATCATTGCGGCGGCTTCCGGCGAACGCAGGACTTTGGCGAACCAGCGCGACTCGACACGCAAAGCCGCATCCATCGGCAATTGCAAGCCCTCATAGACGACCTGCATGATGGCGTGAGCGGCGGGATAATTATCGTAGGTCTCGCGCCGGTAGATCGCGTTGGCCGGCGGAAACGTATTCAGTCCGGCCTTGGAGTAAACCGGCCCGCCCGGCAGCCTGAAGCCTTCGACGTCCCATGGCGCTTTGTCCAGCGGCGCCTTGTCCAGGGGTGCATTGCCATTGCCGCCGGTTTTGATCCAGTCCTTGGCCGCCTTGATGAGATCGCCCGGCGGCACCACGGCATCGACGAGTTTCAACGTCTTGGCGCGATCAAGCCGCAACTGATCGCCCTTTAGCAGCAATTGCAGGGCGTCCGCCGGCGGCAAGATCCGCGCGACGCGTTGCGTGCCGCCGGCGCCCGGGAACAGACCGACCTTGACCTCGGGCAGACCGACCCGCGTTTTCGGATTATCGGCGGCGATGCGACGGTGGCAGGCCAGCGCCAGTTCAAAGCCGCCGCCGAGCGCTGCGCCATTGATCGCGGCGACCCATGGCTTGCCGCAGGTTTCGATGCGGCGATAGAGCTGCGATAGTTTGCGGCTTTCCTCGAACAGCCGCGTGTTCGCCGCTTCTTCTCCTTGCGCCGCCGCCAGATCCTTGAAGGTGCGGCTTAAGCTCTCCAGCATGTTCAGATCGGCGCCGGCGCAAAACGTGTCCTTGCCCGAGGTGATCACCGCGCCCTTGATCTTGGCGTCGGCGGCGATCTGCTCGACGAGCGCCGACAGCTCCGCGATCATCGTCACGTCGATGAGATTCATCGTCGCGCCGGGCGCATCCCAGGTCACGAGTGCGATGCCGTCGACGTCGACGTCGAGCTTGAATTTGGTGAAGGCCGGTTTTTCGCTCTTGCTCATGCTCTCACTCATAGGGATCGCCGTTCTTGTGCGTGTAGCGCATGCCGTTGTCGTCGCGCACGACCGCGAGATCGGCCTCGGGATATTCGACACGCTCATGCTTTGAGCGCGTGCCGACTTCGAGATAGACCGCGTTGCGCTCCGATCTGTTCACGAGATGATGGCCGTTGCCGCTATTGGCCTTGAAGCCACAGGCATCGCCGGCTCTGAGCGGCGTCTCGCCCGCGTCCTCGATCAGCACCAGCTCGCCTTCGAGCACATAGACGAATTCGTCTTCGCGCTCGTGCCAATGCCGCAACGCCGACGCAGCGCCGGGCTTTAGCGTCGTGAGATTGACGCCGAACTCGTCGAGCCCCGCTGCGTTGCCGAGCCGTTTGCGCTCGCGGCCGACGACGACGCGGTCATAAGGCGGCGGATAACCGGTGCGGGCATCGGTCGGTATCTTGCTGATATCGATTTTGGGCATTGCGCTCTCGTGCAGCTCAAACTTTAAACGCGCTCGACGATGGTCGCGGTGCCCATGCCGGCGCCGATGCACAGCGTGACGAGTCCGGTCGAGAGATTACGCCGCTCGAGCTCGTCGATCAGCGTACCGAGGATCATCGCGCCGGTGGCGCCGAGCGGATGGCCGAGTGCGATGGCGCCGCCATTGGCATTGACCTTGGCGGGATCAAGCTCGAAGGCCTGCAGATAGCGGAGCACCACCGCGGCGAAGGCTTCGTTGACCTCGAACAGATCGATGTCGGAAATCTTCATGCCGGCGGATTTGAGAACCTTTTCGGTCACGTCGACCGGACCGGTCAGCATCAAAGCCGGATCGGAGCCGATATTGGCAAAGGCGCGCACCCGGGCGCGCGCTTTTAATCCGGTCTTCTGCGCCGCCTCCTTATTGCCGATCAGAACCGCGGCGGCGCCGTCGACGATGCCGGAGGAGTTGCCGGCATGGTGGACGTGATTGACGAATTCGACGTCGGGATGGGCCTGGATCGCGACCGCATCGAAACCGCCAAGCTCGCCCATCTGCGTGAAAGACGGCTTGAGCGAAGCCAGCGACTGCATGGTCGTGCCCGGCCGCATGTGCTCGTCCTTGGCGAGGATGGTAAGCCCGTTGACGTCTTTGACCTTCATCACCGAGCGGCCGAAGCGGCCGTCGTCCCAGGCCGCCGCCGCGCGCTTCTGACTCTCGACCGCATAAGCATCGACATCGTCGCGAGAGAATCCGTATTTGGTCGCGATCAGGTCGGCGGAAATGCCTTGCGGCAGAAAGTAATGCGCGACCGCGATCGACGGATCCATCGCCCAGGCACCGCCGGCGGCGCCGATGCCGACGCGGCTCATCGATTCGACGCCGCCGCCGATCGCCATTTGCTGCTGCCCGGACATGACCTGCGCCGATGCGAAATTCACCGCATCGAGGCCCGAGGCGCAAAAGCGGTTGATCTGCACGCCGGCGACGCTGTCGCCGAAACCTGCGACCAGCGCCGCGGTGCGCGCGATATCGGCGGCGGCCTCGCCGACCGGATCGACACAGCCCATCACCACGTCATCGACCGGCGCCGTGTCGAGATCGTTGCGCGTCTTGATTTCGCCGAGCGCCTGCGCCGCGAGATTGAGCGCGGTGACTTCGTGCAGCGCGCCATCCGCTTTGCCGCGGCCGCGCGGCGTGCGCACGTGATCGTAGATGAAAGCCTCGGGCATGAATTCCTCTCCGTCCCCTCGTCCTTCCCGCGGGTGCGAGAATCCATAACCACGACCGGGATTATGGGTCCCTGCTGTCGCGGGGGCGACGCCGATATATCAAGGTTAGAATGCCTCCACCGACAATGCCATGGTGCTCTCCGCTCCGGCCTTGATGCGGGCGAGATGCGCGCTCGAAACCGGCAAAATGCGTTCCATGAAAAACCGTGCCGTCGTCAGCCGCTGCGCCATTCTCTGGTCCTTGTCGGCTTTCGCATTTTCGGCTTGCGCGGATTGCGCTGCCTGCGCGATCAGGCACCACATATAGCCGAGCGCGACCAGGCCGAAGAGGTGCATGTAATCGGTGGCGCCGGCGCCGGCATTGTCCGGATTGGCCATCGCATGCTGTACGAACCACATGGTCGCCTCTTGCAATTCGCCGAGCGCCTTGCCGAGCGGCGTCACATAGGGCGACATCGCCGCATTCTCGCCGTGCTCTTTGATATTGGCGGCGACTTCGCCGAAGAAAGCCCGCAGCGCCCGGCCGCCGTCCTTGGGCAGTTTGCGGCCGACCAGATCGAG
>JBAUCK010000349.1:0-16057 GCA_049677525.1 Xanthobacteraceae bacterium | reverse complement strand
GCCGCCGCGCGGGCCGCGCAGCGTCTTGTGCGTCGTCGTCGTCACCACATGCGCATGCGAAAACGGGCTCGGATGTGAACCGCCGGCGACGAGGCCGGCGAAATGCGCCATGTCGACCATCAGATAGGCGCCGACTTCATCGGCAATTTCGCGGAAGCGGCGGAAGTCGATGATCCGCGGATAGGCCGAGCCGCCGGCGACGATCACCTTCGGCTTATGCTCTTTGGCGAGCCGCTCCACCTCCTCGATGTCGATGAGGTTGGTGTCGCGGGTGACGCCGTAAGGCACCCCCTTGAACCACTTGCCGGACAGATTGACCGGCGAGCCATGGGTCAGATGCCCGCCGGCGGCGAGATTAAGCCCCATGAAGGTGTCGCCGGGCTGCATCAGCGCCATGAACACTTCGGCATTGGCCGAGGCGCCGGAATGCGGCTGCACATTGGCGAAGTCGCAGCCGAACAATTTGGTGACGCGGTCGATCGCAAGCCGTTCGGCGATATCGACATATTGGCAGCCGCCGTAATAGCGCTTGCCGGGCAGTCCTTCGGCGTATTTGTTGGTCAGAACCGAGCCCTGGGCCTCGAGCACCGCGCGGCTGACGATGTTCTCGGACGCAATCAGCTCGATTTCGTCGCGCTGGCGACCAAGCTCAAGCTTGACCGCTTCGGCGATCTCGGGATCGCTCTCAGCGAGGCCGGCGGAGAAGAAATCCTCTTCCGTGACATTGGCTTGATGGGGGACCGACATAACCTTATCTGCCTCGATTTCCGCCTTATCGGCGCGGGAAGACGCTTGCAGCGGTGATACACCGCCGGCCCCGCGCACGCCAGCGCCGCGCCGCTAGTTGGCCCAAGTCTTGGGATATTTCAGCGTATGTCGCCGCTATATTTAGGGATTTTGCCGCCGCTCCCGCAAGCGGGCCCAACCACTAAAGTTTGGTCGGCTAAAGCTTTGTCGTCGCCGGGATCGCCGGCGCGCCCAGGCCGTCGCGCGAATAGATATCCTCGCGGAACTGCACGACGCCGTCCGATGCCGCCCAGGCGGTCACATAGACCCAATGCAGCGGCACCGGCTTGGCGAGCTGCGCATCCTTGCGGTCGCCGGATTTGATGACCCGGTCGATGTCTTCCGGCGTCCAGCTCTTGGTCTCGTCAAGAAGCCAACTAACCAGTTCGCGGACGTTCTGCACCCGCATGCAGCCCGAGGAATGAAAGCGGAAATCGTCGCCGAACAAATTCTTCAGCGGCGTGTCGTGCATATAGACACCATAGGCGCTCGGGAAATTGATGCGGATCGTGCCGAGCGAATTCTTGGCGCCGGGATCCTGCTTGAACGTGTAATTGGTCGCGTCCGTCGAGTACCAATTGATATCCGAAGGCTGCAGCTCCCTCTGCTTGCCGTCGAGGATGCGGATGTGGTTGTCGGTCAGATAGTCCGGCTGATCCTGCATTTTCGGGATCAGGTCCTTGCGCACGATCGAGGCCGGCACCGTCCAATACGGATTGAAGTTGATCTGGATGATCTTGCTGTTGATGTCGGGCGACGGCCGGTCGGGTTTGCCAGCGACCGCGGCGTGCCGCGACACCACCATGTCGTTTTGGATCGCTTCGACGTGGGCCGCGGGAATATTGGCGACGACGTAACGCGGCCCGAGATTGGTGGAGAGCGTCTTGAGCCGCTCGATATTGATCTTGAGCTGATCGCGCCGCGTTGTTGCCGGCACGTTGAGCGCATCGAGCGTCGCCTCACGCACGATGCCGTCGATGGTGAGGCCGTGGCGCGCCTGAAACCGCCGCACCGCCTCCTCGACATAGGAATCGTAAATATCGTTGCCGACTGCGCTCGAATCGAGATCGCCGGACGCCGAAAGCCGACCGCGCAGATCGGCCACGCTCGGATGCCGATTGCCCAGCCGCAATTCATCGACCTTCGGCACGGCCGGCCAACCGCCGCGCGTGACGATCTCGTCATAGGTCTCCATTGCGTGCGCTGTGGTTTCCGCGGTCGCTGCCGAAAGCGTCGGCGCGGAAGCCCGCGGCATGTGAATGGTGCGCGAGGCCTGGTCGAAGCTCTGGCCGAACTCGCCGTGGTCGGTCTCGCCGATCAGGGCATTGAGCGGTTGGTCTTCGGCCGACGCCTTGCCGACAGCCGCGCCTACCGTCGCCGCGCCGGCAAGCCCGCGCAGAAATAAACGCCGCGAAAAACTATGCTGCAATCGGCTCATAGAGCGTTGTGTCCGCCAAACGGTGCCGGTCGCATATGCGCCGGTCCAGAAGCCGCCCCCAACGGCCGAGGTAGCATGGCAGCAGACCGAACCAAAGACCCTCAGCCCGCTGCAGCACATCCGTTTCTGCATGGCCGGCTGGGCGGTTTTGTGACGACGTCCCGCCCCGCCGTGCTTAACTGGCGCAAACGGCGCTGCCGATCCTTTATTCACAAGGCACAGCACGCCGGCGCGTAGAATCATAGCGGTCGCGTGTCTGAATAAACCGGCTTAGCCTCACATCGGCCCCATGCGCCGAGGCAGGAACGACCGTGGGAATAATCAAACTGATCGCAGCTCCGATCCGAAGCATTCTACGATTCCCGCTGTTTCAACTGGCGGTCGTCCTCGTCATCGTTCTGGCGCTGCAAGCCGCCGACGACAATTCCGCTTTCGGCAAAATATACAATGGTTTGGATAGGCTGGTTGATCTCAGCATCCAGCTCTGCGCGCAGCTGTTCGAAATAAAATCCTTCACGCGATCGGGGCTCACCGTGAGCCTGATGATCGGATACGTGTATCTCATCGGCCTCATTCTCCTGTTTGTGCTGCGCGTCCTGACCGGATTCGTCATCGATCTCCTTGGATGGAGCAACGCGTTCGGGCTCCGGCATGCCATTGCCCGGGAGCGCGGCATCGCGGCTTACCGCGCCTGGGTGCCGCTTGAACGGATCCGGCCGGCCGCCGTCCCGCAGGATAAATGGGAAGAGATCTATGCCTGGCCGGCCGACAACAAGCCGCCCTATGCGCCGCTATGGCGACGGGCGTTGCGCGGGCTGCTCAGCTATGCGCTCGTCCTTCTTGCCGCGGCGATCATAGTTCAATTGTTTACGGCGTTTCCGGTTCTCACCTGGATCGGCAAGCTCTGGCACATGCTGGTTGGCGCCCCGCCTGAGTGAACGCAAAAAAACAGCGAACGCGAAAAGGCCCCGGAAAGCGCTCCCCGAGTTTTGTCTCGGGGAGCTTGAATTCGGGATCGCGCCTACCTCGATGTTAGAGGCGATAGAGGATCTGATCGGTCCAGAACCGCTCGAGCCGGTGCAGCGCCTTGTTGAGGACGCTGAACTCGTCGGCATTGATGCCGCCGACGTGCTCCACCGTGCGCACGTGTTTCTGATAGAGCGCGTCCACGGCGTCACGGACCTCGATGCCCTTCTGGGTGAGCTTGATGCGCACCGAACGGCGATCGACCCGCGAGCGCTGGTGATCGAGGAAGCCCATTTCGACGAGCTTCTTGAGGTTGTAGGAGACGTTGGAGCCGAGATAGTAACCGCGCGTGCGCAACTCGCCGGCGGCGAGCTCCTTGTCGCCGATATTGTACAACAGCAGCGCCTGCACCGAATTGATGTCGGCACGGCCGTGGCGGTCGAATTCGTCTTTGATGACATCGAGCAAGCGCCGATGCAGACGCTCGACAAGAGTCAAAGCCTCGAGATAGTGCGGGCGGATATGGTCGAAACGCGCCTCACGATCGGCGGTATCGACCGTCTTTGCGACGGCTTTCATGTTGACGCCTTTCCCAAGCCAATTTTGTATCAAGTCTTATCTTTATCGACGGGCCCTGTCTCCCGCCGTATCGCGCCAACATACCGGTGAGGGTCTAAGATCAGTTTAAATAACACGCTAAAAATAGCGTTTATTCGTGCGGCTGCCGGTGATTTATTGCCGGTAAAATTGTGGCAAATCGCGATACGTTTTGTTCACCCACCAGAGCGGCCCCTACTCGCGCAGCGTGGCCATATTTCTTGTTCGGCTCTCTGCCCGTGCCTAACAAAGCGCTAGGCTCAAATTTAACCTGCCCCACGTCGGGAAAAATACAGATACAAAAGCATCGCAATCAAAGCCGTAAGCGTCCAGCCGTTTTGAACTGTAGGTGCTACGGCAAGCCAATCAGTGAGCTTCATTTCGTCGGGCCTCCGCGAGCCTAAGCCGCGTCGGCAATCTAGCGTCAGATCGTACTCGGAGCGGCGGACGTATACGAGCCCAGCCTAAATGTCTCCGTCACACTAACCGAGCAAACTCTTGGGGAGCCGCGCGTGGGCTTCCTCCATCGCCTTTTGCCGACGACTCCTTTCCTTCACCAATCGGCGGATTTTGTTTTTCGGTCGCGGGAGCAGATCGAGAATTGTTCGGGTGCATCTGCATTGCCACCACTCGCGGAATAGATTTGATGTTGTTTGGTGCCTCCTGCACGACGTTGTCATACTTTTCAAGAAGCAGCCGGTTCCGATCATGGTCAGGTTGTTTTCCCTTTTTCCATGGCGCCTTGACAGTCTCCTCAAACAAACGTCGGGCCTCTCGGCGGCCAAGGTGTGTGACCGCCGTCTGAAACATGTCGATTACCAAGCGTTGGATGGTTTCAATTCTTGCGCGCCCCTCCTCCAGACTTTCACCAAGAAGGTGGAATGATAGCTAGCCCGAAACGATCGCATGCGCGCCATATAGGATCATCCGGGGGTGGAGGTGGCGAGAACTGTTCAGGTGACCGGGCGCGAATAACTGACATGGGATGTTCCTAATGTTTGCGGGGTCAATCACCGCTCTGCATTCAATCTCATTACCCACCCAGCTTGAGTGTCGCAGCGTCGTGCCCAGGCGCCCTCCTTCGCCAAGGTTTCGGAGGCCATCCTGCTTCGCTATTGATATCGAGGCAAATCCTGCGGAACGCGAAGCGGGTTGGTGGGAGAGGTAGGACTCGAACCTACGAAGGCGTAGGCCAGCGGATTTACAGCCGCGGATCTGCATTGTTTTCGTTAAATAAAATGATCTCATGTTGCGTATGTGTCGCGTCCAGGTTCATGCCGCGTTCCGCGTTTGCGACCTGTTCCTATAGAAGGCGGGGTACTGCCCCTTTTCCGTAGCCCGAAAAGCACAGTGGTGCCTTTTCAATTTTGAGGTGGCCCCTTTTTTGATTGAACCGCAACCAAAGCCGTGCATTATCCCCGCGCCGGTCAACCTGTCATGACACACACGACAGCAATCACACCGGCAAGGCCGCCTCAGTTGGCGGCCTCTTTCTTTTTTGGCCTCAGTGCCGCTTTCTCGTCCTCGGCCAGAGCCGCGCGGTCATCGCCGCTCGGGAACAGATGCCCATACAGGTCGAGCGTCATGACGATTGACGAATGCCCCATCAAGGTCTGCACCACCTTCGGCGTGAGCTGGCGGCCGCCGCGCTCTTTAGGATTGATGCACCATGACGCGAAGTAGTGCCGGAAGGGGTGAAGGCCGGTGTATTTGGGCTCGCCGCCTTCCTTCACGATGTTCGCCGCCTTCAATCACCGGGGCAAGACTGCGGTCAACGTTCTTGTGATAATCGACGGCCCCGGTCGAGGTCGGGAACACGAGGTCGAGTTCGCCCTTCGGACAGGCAAGCTTCCATTTCTTCAGCACGACCGACAAGAGCAGGCCGAACGGCACCGTGCGTGCGCTCTCCTTCGTCTTTGGATTGCCTATGTCGTTGTAGCGGTCCGCCCTCTGTCTCACGTGTAGTTCGTTGTTCGTCAGGTCGATGTCGCGCCAGCGCAGGCCGCGCAGCTCTGACGCGCGCAAGCCGGTGAAGGCCAGCGTCCGCAACATGGCGTTCTTCTTCAGATTGTCTTTCGAGGCGTCGATCAGCCGCTTGATCTCGGCCGGTGTCGGGATGTCGTGGCCGATCGCCAGCTTGTGCTGGTCGCGCTTCTTGTTGCCGAGCGTCACGTCGGCGGCGTGGTGCCCTACCCCGGCAACCTTGAGCAGCGACTTGAACGAGGTCAACACCTTGATCGCCATAGCCCGCGACAAGGGCTTCGGCGCGTCTTTGCCGTCCCCCTTTTTCAAGACGGCATTGCGGAAGTGCTCGACATCCTTTTTCGTCAGCTTCACCAGCTTAAGCTTGCCGACACGCGGCACGATGTGAAGGTCGATGTGCTCCCGATATTGTCGGACGGTCGCTCTCTCGGCCGGGCCGTCGTTCCTCATGCCGTTAGCTTCGACTCGCTTGATCCACTTTTCCGCCGCGTCGGCGATGGTGGTCTGGCCGTCGAGAGCGACGTGCGTGCCGGTGTTGACCGCAACCGCGACAGACGCCTCGTAGGCATCGGCCATTTTCTTTGGTGACCCCGGCGAACCTTTCTTTATGGGGAAGGTTCGGATGTGGCGCTTGCCGTTGCCGTCGGTAAAGTCTGCGATCCAGGCTTCCTTCGTCTCGCCCTTACGGGTCACCCATGTGCGCTTGCGAACTGACATGCCACCGCCTCCCCGCCTGTAGCCGTTCGTAATATGTCGCAATATGTTGCAATTATATCCGCGGGTTAATTGGAAGCCCGCTGGTGGTCTTTTCCGGTCCCAGGTGTCGCCGCTAGGCTAAAACGCATGGGCGGGGCCGACGGGCGGCAAAGCGGGGCGCTATGAGCATTGCCAAGATAACTGCACTCGGTGCGGTGATGTAATATCAAGGGACGGGAAGATGAGCCGATGGCAAGAGATAATTGCTAATCTGCTTGGGGATTTGGCGAATGTGAGTCCCGGCGGTGACGTCCGACGCGACGTGGATGGCCTAATTTCCGAGGCCGAGTCGCTGGCGGCCCATGCCGAGCCGACGGATGTCCTCGAAACCCCAAAGCGCGAGATGACTTGTCGCCCACGCAAGCGCGCGCACAACGTTGATGCCCGGCGACCTTGTGCTTGCTACGGCCGCACCTTCGCCCAGGGATCAGTAGGCTGAGGTTGGTCCGGGATTTTGCTCAGCGCAGCTTTGTGCGCCGCGTCTAGCGCGCGCTGTTTTTCACTGGCGTGTTTGGTATGATGTTTTGATTTGAAACTGTGCGAGTAAACGGTTGCGCGGGCGATGTCTGACGGCTCTGCGTAGTGCTGGGCAACCACGACGTCGGTGAAGGCGAGTAGCGCGAGCGACGCGACCAATGCTTTCATTTGAAATTTTTTTAGATCAATCATTGGCCAGCCGGTACCGCGAACCCATGGTTGATGAGCAACTTGTCGATCGTCAAAGCACGGCCGATTGCTCCTACTTTGTCTTCGACGCCATCGGCTCGCAACAGATCGCGCGCCGAACCATGGGCTCCGACAATGCGGAGCGTAATGGAACGGCTGGCAAGTACGGCATGCAATTCGTGCAACATGCGTGAGCCTGCTAGGTCGAGATACGGCGCGGCGGAAAGATCGCAGATCACGAGGCGGATTGCGGGAGATGCAACTTCGTTCAGACGATTTAATACAGCTTCCAGAACGGCATCAGTATTGACGTAGATCAGCGACGCCTCGGGACGAAAGGCAATGACGCCATTTAACGGCTCGTTCTCCGGGTGGCGCGCCAGATCCGAATAGTTGTTGGTATGGGGAACGCGACCGAGAAACGCCACATGTGGACGCGAAACCCGGGCAAGCAGCAACAATATGGATGCCAGCGCCGCGAGCAGGATACCTTGAAGAATCCCAAGAAGCAGCACGGCGCCAAGCGCGATGACGGCGGCGTAGCAGTCCAGCCGGCTGATGCGCCACATGCGCAGCAGCGCTGGAAAATCCAGCAGCCCATACACCGCAGTCAAGACAACGGCCGCCAGTACCGCCTTTGGAAGATTTTCCAACAGTCCGGTGAGAAGAAGAAGGCACAAGGCAAGCGTGAAAGACGCGCATACGAGCGCGAGTGGCGTGCGGGCGCCGGCCTTGTCATTCACGGCCGACTGCGAGAGGCCTCCGGCGACGGGATAACCGTGTCCCACCGCCGCGGCGAGATTGGCAGCGCCGATGCCCAAAAGCTCTTGCCGAGGATCAAAGGTGTACCCGTGTTTGGCGGCGAACATACGGGCGACCGACACCCCCTCGATATAGGCGAGCAGCAAGCACCCGGCGGCCAAGGGAATGATTCCGTCAACATCGCGCAGCCTGAGAGCCGGACCTGCCAAAATAGGTAACCCCGCTGGTATCTCTCCCGTCGTGGGGACTCCGAGCGCTGGAAGACCCAATAGGGATGCAGCAGCAATTGACAACGCCACGACTCCCAGCGCGACCGGCTTTCCGGGAAGTAGGCGCTCGCCCAGCACGAGCAACCCGATCGCGATGATGCCGATGACCAGAACAATCAAGCGCATCTGACCAAGCTGCCCAGCGAACAGAAATACGCGTTCGAAGAAGTTATGGCCCCCGCCCGCCACGCCGACGAGGCTCGGCAGCTGGGTCATGGCAATCGTCAACCCTGCACCAGCCTTAAAGCCCACGAGAATGCTGTCGCTGATCAGCTTCACGAGCACGCTCAGCCGCAACAACCAAGCGAAAAGGCAGAGTGCCGCGACGGTGAAGGCTGTAAGGCTTGCAATCTGAGCATAAAGCTGTACGTCTCCCCCCGCCATTGCCCCCACTGTACCTGCAATCATCAATGAGATGGCAGACGTTGGCCCGATAGCGACCTGACGAGAGGATCCCAGCAGGGCATAGCCAAGACCGCCGAGCATATAGCCGTAGATGCCAACTTGCGGGGGCAAGCCCGCAAGTCCCGCATAGGCGAGAGATACCGGAATAGCGTAAGCCGCCAAGGTGACGCCGGCGACGATGTCAGCGCTGAGCCACGCGGCACGGTATTCCACTAGCCATTGCGTCGGCGGCAATACGGCAGCGATACTTGTCCATCTCTTCATGGGGAAGGTCCGATTTCAGATTGAGCCGGCTTGGTCGAGTCAGATGCGCTTTTGTGGTTCAGTCATCATCGTTATATTGCCGATCGTCTCTCGCGGAACGTTCGCTGGTAAGGTGTCAGCCTCACCGCCTGAATGATCAGCTGTTCGCATTTCGTGACGAAAGCTCAGTAGCTGCGATCGAGACGCTGCCCGATGGACGGCGCCTCGATTGCTTTGGCGCGATCGGGTGTGTCCTGATTGACCCGAAGCGGACACGGCCTCATTGCGACTTGAGTTTGCGCGCGAGCATTAACGCCAAGGCGTCGGGAGCGCCTCCTCGCGTCGCTGGCATTTGGTTTCCGGCTTGGAGTGTGAACTCGTTCATGACCCGTAGGATCTGCTCGTCCGATTGGACCACACCCGCAACGTCGAAGTCCTTACGAATTTTGCTGAACACATCGCTACACTCGGGATCAAGCGTGCCGACAGCGAGCGCGTCCGAATAGGCCTCGGCGTCCTGGCCCGTCATTCCCAATTTTTCAGCGGCCCACATGCCAAGGAGCTTGTTCCGGCGAACCGTCTTCTTCCAGTCGTCAGAGCCGGTCATTCGAATTTTCCGATTGCTCGCCGTTGAACGTGCCCCTGTGGGGCCCTGCATTGATCTGGAGCAATTAAAGCCGCGCCTTTGCGGAGTCCGCTGGCAACTCGACCCGTATACTATCGTAATCGTATGAAAGTGAGTAGCGGATCTAATGTCGTCGAACGGCCCTTTGCCGCCTTCTGCGTCCAAGTCGGTTTTTGGGACAAACCGGAAGTGTTGCATCAGTCTTCGCCGACCGCCGGTAGCGCGATTGAATTTTAGCAGGACATCGAGACGGCGCTAAATCATGTCCGCTATTGTCCGCGGGTAAAACGGACGTCAAGGAATTAGGGCGCTATATCCGCCACTGGCGTAAAGTGTGCCGGGGGATATCAGGATGGATCTCGCTAATTACCCATTGCCGCTGATTTTTGTGCCTGTTCTCGCTATTTTTGCTGCCACGGAAATCGGTCGCCAGCTTGGCTTGCTCGCCAGTCGGCAGCAACGAGAGAGTATTTCAACAATTGAAGGGGCGATCTTGGGGCTTCTCGCGCTGCTTATCGCTTTCACCTTCTCGATGGCTCTCTCGCTTTATGAAGCACGACGCGACGCTCTGTTAAACGAGGCAAATGCCGTTTGAACCGCCGCGCTTCGCGCGAGGCTGCTGCCGACAGTGTACAACACCGAATGTCTCAAACTGTTGCGGGAATATATTCAGATTCAGGTGGATATTGCGCGAAACACTCCCTCTCCATCTGAGATGACTTCAGTAGTTGCTCATTCGAGCGCGATACAGGAGGCCCTATGGCAGCAAGTTAGGGAGATCGCAGCGAAGGACAACGCGATGGTACGGACCGGGCTATTCATCCAATCGCTAAATGAGATGATCGACGATCGAGAAAAGCGCTTGATCGCGAACGCCAACCGAGTTCCGAACATTCATCCTGATGGCGCTGTATGGTGTCGCTATCTGTGCAGGCGCGATCTCCGGCTATGGGTCCGGCCTCGAAGTTCAGCGTGCGCGGCTGCCGATTTATGCAATGGCGGTTGATCCAGGACCTCGATAGGCCGAGCGCCGGCTTCATCAAGGTCAGCCAGCAACCAATGCTCGACGCAGCCGCCAATATTTTAGGCTTTTCGGATTAGCCACGCGCCGGCGCGCTTTCGCCAATAATGTCAAAAGCGGTGCAGATGAGCCCCTAGTGGTTTTCTATACATGACGGCAGGTCTGGCATTGGTCCATCGCGACATTTCGCGGCGGCACAAGAATTCGGTCGCTTTCGGAGTGAAGCTGACATTCAGCGAGCCGCGATTACAAAACCGAATTTATGAGTACGTTCCCTAGTCCGTCAGGTTCGAACAGATTTGTCTTCACCGGTAAATCAATATCGTTCAGCAACGAAACGCCGGCCCTTCAGCGAGGCCTGGTCGTCATATTTGTTCTTGGTCGTGCGCTCGGGTAGCTTGACCTTGCCGTGCAGAATTTTCTTGTACGGAAAGCGCGACAAGATATGCGCGATGCTGTTCAGCCTGCCGCGGCGCTTGTCGTCCGTACGCACGATATACCAGGGCGCGCGCTTGCTGTCGGTGGCCTTGAGCATGAGATCACGCGCCTTCGAATAGTCATACCAACGGTTGTACGATTCCACGTCCATCGGGCTTAATTTCCATTGCCGCATCGGGTCGTTGACGCGCGCTTGAAAGCGCCGCTCCTGCTCCTGCATGCCGACCTCGAGCCAGATCTTGATCAATATGATGCCGCCTTCGATCACATAGCCTTCGACGACCGGACAGAGCTCCAAGAAGCGCTTGTGCTGCGCTTCGGTCGCAAAACCCATGACGTATTCAACGCCGGCGCGGTTGTACCAGCTGCGATCGAAAATCACGATTTCGCCGGCGGCCGGAAAATGCGCGATGTAGCGCTGCATATACATCTGGCTCTTTTCGCGGTCGCTCGGCGCCGGCAGCGCGATAACGCGAAAGACGCGGGGACTCACCCGCTCTGCAATCGCCTTGATCGTTCCGCCTTTGCCCGCGGCATCGCGTCCCTCGAAGACGATAATCGCTTTTGCTCCCTCGGCCTTGACCCAATCTTGCAACCGGCAAAGCTCAATCTGCAGCTTGTGCAGCTCCTTCTCATAAATTTTGCGTTTCATTTTTTCGGCCGTAGTAGGGTTTTTAGCCGTCACTGATTTGCGAGCCATTACGATGCCCCTCTTTGAAAAGCGCGTTTCCGCTCCAAATTTTCTTGAACGAGAGTCCCTATTTTAGTGAGCCATAAAACGCTATAATTTGCCGCAGATCAAACGTGACCGAGACTGGTCCGGCTGCATTGTTCAGTCGCGAGGGAGGTTTGCTATGACTCAAGTAGCGGCAAGTAGTCCGGATCCGCTGGCGGTCCTGCCGACCGCCAAAGATATCATGAGGCAAATCGCGTTAAAGGAAGCCGAAAAGGCTTCCGCGGCGATGCATGAACGGACGGCGGCGGAAGCCGAGAAGCACGCGCTCATGGAAAAATTCTCTAAGCCGTCCGGTGTTTCCGACGCGGACCGCATGGCCCGCGCCGCGGCGATCATCAAGCGGGCCGCGGATAATGGCTTGACCGAGGTGCTGATCGTTCGATTTCCCAACGAACTGTGCACCGATCGCGGACGCGCCATTAATCAAACCGAGCCGGGCTGGGAGAAGACGCTGACCGGACTGCCGAAAGAGCTCTTTGAGTTCTTCGAGAAATATCTCAAGCCCCGCGGCTACAGAATGGCGTTTCAGATCATCGACTTTCCGGGCGGCATGCCGGGCGACGTCGGCGTCACGCTGAAATGGGGTGAATGACATCGCGGCGCCGCCGCGACTTAGTCCATAATGTGGTAGCCGCCGTCGATATAGAGCGTCTCGCCGGTGATCAGGCGGGCGGCGTCATGGGCGAGGAAGGCTACCGTGGCGCCGACATCGTCGATGCTGACGAGGCTGCGGGCGGGCGCTTTTGACTTCGCCTTGTCGAGCAAGGCGTCGAATTCCGGAATTCCCGACGCCGCGCGAGTCGCCAGCGGGCCCGGCGAAATGGCATGGACGCGAATGCCCTTGGGGCCCAATTCTGCGGCTATGTAACGCACGGCACTTTCCAGCGCCGCTTTGGCGACGCCCATGATGTTGTAGTTCTTCACCACCATCTGGCTGCCGTAATAGGTCATCGTGAACAGCGTGCCGCCTTTGCGCATCAGCGGCTCGGCGAGGTGCGCCATGCGGATGAAGGTCCAGCATGAGACGTCGAGCGTGGTAAGAAAGCCGTCACGCGATACATCGACGACACGCCCCTGCAGGGCCTCTTTCGGCGAGAAGGCAATTGAATGCACCACGAAATCGAGGTGTCCCCACGTCTTGGCGATGCCCTCGAAAACCGCCTCCATCTGGCCGGGTTCGCGCACATCGAGCGGCAGCACGATCGGCGCTTCGAGTTCGCGCGCCAACGGCTCGACGTATTTCTTGGCCTTGTCGTTGAGATAGGTGACCGCAAGCTCGGCGCCGAAAGCGCGGAATGCCTTGGCACAGCCCCAGGCGATCGACTGATCGTTGGCGATACCGACGATGAGGCCCTTCTTGCCTTCGAGAAGCTTGGCTTTGACGGTGGGGATCATGTGAGCGACCCTGTTGCTGTCGCGGGCAATGCCGCATATTGCGCTTATTAAGTTATTTGATCGGTGCGCGTAAGCAGCGTCAGAAATAGCACCGTATTTGTCGATACATATTCAGTAGATACAACGTTCAATCTTTACAGTAACATTATATAGGCTTGATGTACGTCAAAGTGCCGTCGCTTTGTCGTGTTAGGTTGGTTGCTGAAGGTTCCAGCTGCCGCAAGTGCCGTTAGAGCATTTCGACAGCCTGTTGTCTGTCGCCGGGCCGGGAGAAGGAACAAATCCATGACGCAACATCAGCAAATCAGCTCGTCGCGAGCCGACAATGCCGGCAACGGGAGCAACGGCGACCTGTCGCCTTTCGGCTTGTTCGCGGCCGCAGCCGAATACGCGGTGGACGCTACGCAGCGATGCATCCTGTTCTGGGATGTGATGCGCCAGCGCGGCAATCAATATCGCGAGCATCTCGCCGAGCCGGTTCCCAATGTACTGAGCTACAAGGCCGAACCGGTGGCGGACGGCCGGCGGCTCGCGCGGCCGGTCAACTACCTGCTAGTGCGGGTCATGCCGCCCGCCGGCGTCGAAATCGATCCGACGCTGCGGCCTTTTGTCGTTGTCGATCCGCGCGCCGGACACGGTCCAGGCATCGGTGGCTTCAAGGCTGAAAGCGAGATCGGCGTCATCTTCAAGGCGGGCCATCCTTGTTATTTCGTCGGTTTCCTCCCCGATCCCATGCCGGGCCAGACCATCGAAGATATCGCCCGCGCCGAAGCGGTGTTTCTCGAAAAGGTCATCGAGCTGCACCCGCATGCTGACGGCAAGCCGTGCGTAATCGGCAACTGCCAGGCCGGCTGGGCGATCATGATGCTTGCCGCCGTTCGCCCCGAATTGTTCGGCCCGATCATCATCGCGGGCACGCCGCTGTCCTATTGGCAGGGCGTGCACGGCAAATATCCGATGCGTTACAGCGGCGGCCTGCTCGGCGGCAGCTGGCTCACCGCCCTCACCGGCGATCTCGGCGCTGGAAAATTCGACGGCGCCTGGCTCGTGCAGAATTTCGAGAATCAGAATCCGGCGAACACGCTGTGGAGCAAGCAGTACAACCTCTATTCGAAGATCGACACCGAGGCCCCGCGCTATCTCGGCTTCGAGCAGTGGTGGGGCGGCCACGTCAATCTCAACGCCGAGGAGATTCAGTTCATCGTCGATGAGTTATTTGTCGGCAATCGGCTCGCCTCGGGCGAGATCAAGACTTCGGACGGCGTAGCCGTCGATCTGCGCAATATCCGCTCGCCGATCGTGGTGTTCTGCTCCAAGGGCGACAACGTCACGCCGCCGCAGCAGGCACTTGGATGGATCCTCGATCTCTACGAGGGCGTCGACGAAATCCGCGGCTACGGCCAGACCATCGTCTATACGATCCACGAGACCATCGGCCACCTCGGCATCTTTGTTTCCAGTGGCGTCGCACGCAAGCAGCACGACGAGTTCTCCAGCAATATCGACCTCATTGATACGCTACCGCCCGGCCTCTACGAAGCAGTGTTCGAAAAGAAGACCGGCGACACGGTCAATGCCGATCTCGCGCATGGTGACTGGGTGATGCGCTGCGAGGCAAGGACGCTCGACGACATCCGCGCGCTCGGCGGCAATGACATCGCCGACGAGCACCGTTTCGCCGCTGCCGATCGCGTGTCGCAGACCAATCTTGCGCTCTACCGCACCTTCATGCAGCCCTTCGTGCGCGCTTTTGTCACGCAGCAAGCGGCGGATATGTTTCGACAGTTCCACCCGTTGCGCCTGCAATACGAGCTTTTCTCCAGCGCCAATCCGATGATGGCGCCGCTAGCGGCCATGGCCGAGCAGGTCCGCGAAAATCGCAAGCCCGCGGCCGAGGGCAATCCGTTTGTCGCGATGCAGGAGAACATGTCGCGGCAGATGGTCGCGGCGCTCGACGCGTGGCGCGACGCCAGCGAGGCCTGGTCCGAGCGCGTCTTCACCAATGTCTACGGCTCACCCGTACTGCAGGCGGCTCTGGGCGTCGATCCAGCGGCGACATTGCCGCTGCGCAAGGCGGCCAAGAGCCCGCTGCATCACGAGCTCATGACCAAGCGGGTCGCGGAACTGAAGTCGAAGATTACAGCGGGCGGTCTGCGCGAAGCCGTTATACGGGGCCTGCTGTTCGCCGGCATGGGGCGCGCCGTAATTGACGAGCGTGGGTTCGAGGCGGTGCGCCGCATCCGCGACGCGCAAAGCGATGTGCCGTTGTCGCAATTCAAGGCCATCGTGCGTGAACAGTTCTATATGTTGCTGATCGACGCGGAAGCGGCGTTGCAGGCAATCCCCTCGATGCTTCCGGACGACCCGGAGGTGGGGCAAAGGGCATTCAATCTGATCATGCAGGTCTTGGGCGCGCGCGGCGAATATTCGGCCGAAGACCGTGAACGCATCGGCCGGATCGCCGGGGTGTTCGGCGTCGAGGGGCAATTGAGCGCGGCGCCAAATCTTGCGCTCGCCGCGGCCAACGAAAATCCGGTCAACGCCGAAGCATCCTGAGAATTGGACATCCCGATCGAAAGCGGACGTCCCGATCAAGGATTCATGGTCGCGCGGCTCATCCGCCGGTCAATGCGCAATCCGAACCGTGGCCGGAATCTGCGCCCCCGATCGGATCCAGGCGTTGTAGGTCTCAAAGGTCAGCCCGAGTTTTTGATAGTTCACCCGGAGATAACCGTCGCGGCCGGCAAAAACCGCCTGCGGCATGACGGACTGCACGTCCTGCGCCATGACGCCGACATAGGACGTGTCGCTGCCGTTGTAGCTGAAGCGATAGAAGCCGAGCCCGTCGTCGAGCCGGCCGAGATAGACGATGTCGTGCTTGAGCCGGATGTCGGAGCGCCGGCCGCCGCCGCGACCACCGCCACCACGACCGCCGCCGCCTCGGAACCCACCACCGCCGCCGCCTCGGAAC
>JBAUCK010000348.1:0-1709 GCA_049677525.1 Xanthobacteraceae bacterium | reverse complement strand
GGTGCTGGCCACCTGTTTGTAGGCAAGGAAACCTTGCTCGCCCCAGAAATAATCGAGACCAGGTTGAAAGGTCGCCGAGTATGCCAGCGCAAAGTTTCCATATTTTCGCAATGCCTGAAGGCGTCCTCTCTCTAGGGGTTTGTGAGAACTTGCTCTCTCTTCACTCCGAATGATGGCGCGCATCTGTCTGCTCCGCGGGAACTCCAGTCGGAATCCATTACCCCGCGCGGCGCCGATTATTTCACCAGACCCGAAAGGAAGTTTTCTGTCTTGGAATTTAGAAACTAACGACGCGAAGGGACGTGCAAGCTTGAATGCCCGCTGCGCAACGAGATCAAAGCCAGAGATGCGGACAGGCTGGAGGCTGCGACCGACTACGCTGCCTGCAAGATCGCGGACAGACACGGAAGCGGCGAGGTCGCAGCCAAAATTCAGCACACGTTGTGACAGGCTTCCACTTCGAACGCAGTGCACCGCCGACCGGCCGGCCACTCATCGTGGTTGGGAATCATCACAGGGGCGTTTCCCCCAACCGCCCTACGTCCGCGTTGCCCGTCAAGCAAGTAGTGTTTGCTTCCAAGACGGTCTTATGTCTGTTGTTCGCGATCATGTTGCGGCGCATAAGTCCACTCCTGGCCCTTAGCGGTCACGCCGGTCCGCTTAGCGTCCGTCGCGGCAGCTTTCGAGGGGCAAAGCGGACACGGAGTGTGGCGCTCGGTTGCCATGAATTTGACCTTGGCCGACGCGCAAAATTGGTCTTCCCACCCCACCCCCAAAAGTTGCTTGCCGTCGATCGCCCAGGGGAGAACTGATCCATCAGGTAATGGTTTTCCCGCCTTGGCCGCTGCCACGGCAGCCGTGTTCGAAGCTTGTTCGGCGTACCTATTGCACACTCGTTATGGTGATGACGAACGGCATCGGCGCGCACCTAACGAACGACGAAAAACGGGCACATCTAAAAGATCTGCGCCGCGAACATCTCATCGATCAGGTCTGTGTTCAGGAGATACTGCCGCCAGAAGAATGATGAGTCAGGCAGCGAATTTAATAAGTGGTGCTTTCGGCTTTTGCGCTTATCCCAATCGACAGCACAGCGTCCGAATACCAGCTGTCCGACTTGAATTTTGCGGCTCGTCTCGCGCTATTACGTTTCGTGGGTTTTGATTTCTTCAGTTTCTGCTTGAGTTGGTCTGGTGTGATGGGACTTACTCGCACTCTTGTACGCACGAAACCTCCCTTTTTTTGCTCAGCAATCGGTGCTTTGTTGACCAACACCGTATTGCCGACGAACAGAATAGTCCGCAGAGAGATCGAGGGTCAACCGAGCAAGACTCCTAGGGGGTACTGTTCTATGTCCGCTTTTGGGGGTAAAACGGGCGCCGCACATTGCGTACGTCGCGGCAGCTACTGATGCTGTGGACGGCGCCACCCTACGACATCGAACTGCTATAGTATGGCTGCGTTGAACCGAGAGAAATTCAAGGGCAACGCAGAGACGATCGGAAGCTGAAGTTTTGAAGGTATTGGCGAGGACACATGACGACGTAATGCAGACCAGGTCATTGCAGGGATCGGGAAAACCGTTTGGGTCATCGCACTTTAAAGTGCGTGCTGACGATTGGGACCCGATCCGCGCAAAGCATTATGGCCAGCGGCCATATCGGCCGCACAAACAGGCCGGACACATGACCGCACCCGACCAATGCTGC
>JBAUCK010000347.1:0-5946 GCA_049677525.1 Xanthobacteraceae bacterium | reverse complement strand
GCTGCTGGAGACCAGTACGTCCGGCTTGATCGCGGCCAGTTCCTCCGCATAGGTCTTGTTGCGTTCGATGCTGTCGCTCAGCCAGCGATAGTCGATCTCGACATTGCGGCCTTGCGTCCATCCGAGGTGTTCGAGCTCTTGCACGAACGCGGCCGTGCGGCGCTTTGCTTCCGGATCGTTTTCGCTCAAGCCCACCAGCCAGCCGATCCGCCGCATCCGCTCGGGCTGCTGGGCACGCGCGGTGAATGCGACTGCTGCGCCACCGAGAACGAATACGAATTGCCGCCTACCAATGCCGATTGCCCTTTAATCCCGTCCCCAATGGGTTCACGCCCGCTGCGACGTGGCGAAGAATATCACGGCTAGAAATGGCTCCGGTCATCCCGCCAATCCGCGCATCGGAACCACCCGTGCGGGCTTCTCCGGAGGCACTAACGATACCACTGCTCGGGCAGCGAGCTCTTCAAGACCATCGACAATCCACTTTGCGTAATGTCGTTCGATCATCCGGACCGACGTGTCGTGCATCGACGCCACGAGCCGGATCGGCAGATTGGCCCTTATTCCGCGTACGATGGACGAGTGCCGAAGTGCGTACGGGATCACATGGGGCATTTTTGCCCGCCGTCGGATCGCATTCCAGGGGCGAGTAAACTCGCTTGCGGATTGCCAGGGCCCGCGGGCCGAGCGCTCCCATTTGTTGCCGATCACTTGCCGGTGGCGCCAGCGTTCCAGGAGCACCTCGTTATTGGCGCGACCCATTACAGCGCCTCGCAACGCGGCAAGACCATCCTTATCCACCTGTACGGCGGTGCTGCCGGCGCTTTTGCTCTTACCTTTCCGGCTTTGGGGTACCAGTAAGCGTTTCTTGGCCATCTGACAGTCACCAACTCTCATTCGCGCTATCTGCGAGAAACGCGCCCCTGTCGCGGCAAGCGCTACTGTCATTCGATACAGGTCCCCATTCCATCCCTGTTCGGCATCTATCTCGCCTGCGGCTCGGATCAGCCGGGTGACCTGTTCATCCTTCAAAATTTGGTTGTCACGGGCATGCGGCTCGAAATCGCCACCGTCATCGCTCTCTTTCGCCTTGAGACCGAGCTTAATTACATTCGGCAAACCCGGGTCGAGCCGCTTGCGATTCTTTTCAAAGGCGGCGTTCAGTGCCGCCTTGAGATCGTTGGCAATACGCCGCTTGGCGGTTGCCTTCATGGTTTTCGGTAGACCGGCGCGCCACTTCTGCAGGTCATTATCCTCGAGGACATCCAGCTGAATGTCCGCAAGCGGTGCTGGCGGGATTTCCTTGCGCTTGCCCTGCTGCTTGCGGCCGACCACATAGCGCTCAAGCCGACGGGCATCTGAACGAGCGGGACGCGCTTTGCGCCGGGTTTCACGGGCGTCACGTTCCGAAAGGTAGACCTCGACCGCATTCCGTACCGTGAGGGTAGGGCCGGCGGTTCCGGCCGTGCGGGCTTTACGTCGCTCCCGCGCTTTGTTCAGTGCCTGGCTGTAGCTAAGAATTTTTTCCCCGTCTGGATCAGAGAAGTCATCGGCCTCCGCGATCGTTTCGATCTCGTAGGCCTGCTTGCCAACGTAAAATCGGCCGACCCACCTGCCGGCAGCAGCGTCGCGGCCGCCCTTCGGCTTGCGGTAGCCAAGGTGCAGCCCGGCTTCAACGAGGCGATAATAGGGCTTCCCACGAGGCTTGAGACGGCTTCTAGCGGCGCGGGTATCAAGCGAGGCGTCACGTAGCGTTCGGGCCATGAAAGAACCCCCGTGTCCAACAGGTGTCCAATATACAGGCGTGGAGCCCGGCGGACAATGAAAGACGAAAATGGATGTAAAATAAGGGTTATCAAGGATAAGTCAGACTTGCGTGGACGGCGGTAGACGCTGAATTTGCCCTCTCAAGGCTGAAACACGGGTTCGATTCCCGTAGGGAGCGCCAGAAAGTAAAATCAATCGCTTACCTCGAAGGCGCGGAGTGGCATTTGCGTTAAGCGCTGACATCCGGAATCCGTCGGCGTGTTTGATGCGCTAGCGCTGTGCGTGAAGGTAAGCGGCTGTAAGCTTACCGGCCCGAGTGTCGATTTGCGATGGAACATGGCGCGGAAATCGACCGGCTCGATAGGGAGCTTGCGAACCTGCGGGCCCGCCTTGAGATTTATCGTCAGTCAGCTTCGATTTTGAGACGGTTTTTCACGTTGGTAATTCCGGCGGCGGTCCTGGTTTTAGCCATTCTGCTGTTTCTGCACGACGCTCTTGAGGACGTATTCTTCGCCGGCATGGTCCTGGTCGTTGGCGTGTTGATCGCCGTGGTGTTTAAGAACTCCGATCTTCAATGGATTGATTTTGCGGCGGCACCCTTCGCAAACGGGTTTGTCGACAGAATGTATAGGCCGGGTTTCTTTTATCCCGATGCGTTCGCCAAGCCGCGCAACGACGTTGAACTGTTAGAGATCCAGATCGCAGAACGCGAGCGACGTCTCTCCGAATTACGGTCGTTGTGATGACCTGCTAATCTTGGCGACAGCCGCCAGGCACCGCTCTTATCCGACCGCATCGAGCCGCTTGCCGCCTGCGGTGACTGGCTTTGCATCGATCAGAGCAAAGGCGATGACGCACGGTGTCGTGCCGTTGTTGATCCAATTATGGATGGTGCCTCGTTGCACGAGGACATCGCCGGACTTGAGGTGAATGAGCGTGCCGTCCATTTCCATATCGATTTCGCCGGACATGATAATGGCATAGTCGATCGAATCCGTTCGGTGGTTGCGCGCCTGCACGCCCGGACTGAATTCGACGACGCGCAGCACGGTGCCGCCTGCAAGCGTAGTGCCAACCTGGCGCTTGGAGGTATCTGCGCTACCATCGTTGTCGACCGGAAAACCCTCGGTCATCCATATCGGCGCCACCGTTGCGCCCGGCCTCCCAACTTTCAGATCCTTGACGATTTCGTCGATCTTGACGACGGCTTTGCCGCTTGCGTCGTGGCCGGTGATGACGCGACGTACTTTCATAGTCTTCTCCGTTCTTCGCGTTCGATCCGATGCGCCCCCATTCAAGCGAGCGCAACCTTGCGCGCGTAGAAGTCCCATAATAGGCCGAACAGCCTCGGATTGAACGTGCCCTCGGCACAATCGCGCGCCTCTTCTTCGCTCAACGGAATGGCGCCGCCGGCAACCTCGGCCTGCAACTGGATCTGCGCATTCTCTTCCAGGAATGTGCACGCAAAGAAGGCTTCTTCGGCCGTGGCGCCGACCACCACGTTGCCATGGCCGCGCATCTGTGCGGCACGGTAATTGACGAGCTCGCGCGACAGATCGCTCGCCTGGGCATCGTTCACCACAAGACGCGGATTATTCCAGGTCGGCACGCCGGTGCAGAGGAACGAGCCATGCAAGAACACCGGCACCAGGGGCTTGCCGGCGATGCCGAGGGCGCGCGCATGAGGTGCATGCAGGTGACATACGCACATGGCATCCGGCCGGTCGCGACGGATTTGGGTGTGAGTGCGCCATTCCAGCGGAATCAGTCCGCCGGGATGTTCGATGATCGTGCCGCCTATGTTGTAGACAAAAATGTGTTCCGGCCGCACTGCCTTCTTCTCCGTGCTGGCGCCCGGGCTGATGAAGCATTTGTCGGTTCCAGGCACACGGATCGAGACATGCCCGAACATGTCGATCATGCCTTGCAGGATCAGCATTCGGGTCAGTGTCGCGGTCTTGGCGCGCAATTCGTTTTCGAGACTCATCGGACCAGCTCTGTTGTCGGGCTAAGCGGCTAGGTTTAGAGGGATCTGGCAGCGCCGGAGCGCTCGATCAGCTTGCCCCAGCGATCGATCTCCGAAGCCAAAAAGGTCTTCAACTCGGCCGGCGGGGGACTTTTGGTCGGCAAGGTGCCAAGCTGAATGATCAGCTTCTGCACGTCGGAAGTCGCGGCGGCGAGATTGATCTCGGCGCTGAGCTTATCGACGATCGGCTGCGGCGTTGCCGCCGGCGCGCATACGAGCGTCCAGCCCTCGGCTTCGAAACCGGGAACGCCGGCTTCGGCAATCGTCGGCACGTTGGGAAGGACTGGAACGCGCGCGGTCGATGTCACGGCAAGCGCGTGCACCTGACCGGCACTGATCTGGCCTATCGCGCCGCCGATGTCGGCAAACATCAACTGCACCTGGCCGCCGATCAGATCGTTGAGAGCGGGCAACGTGCCGCGATAGGAGACGCCGTTCATCTTCGTATTGGTCATCGTCTGGAACATTTCGGCGGCGAGATTGATGGCCGAGCCGGGCCCGCCATGGGCGTAATAGATCTACCCGGGCTTCTGCTTGAGAAGGGCAATCAATTCGTCGACCGACTTGACCGGCAGATTTGCGTTCACGATGAGCACGAGCGGTGTGCGAAAGACGAGCGACACCGGCTGCAGATCCTTCAGCGTGTCAAACGGCATCGATTTGAACAGGGTGGGATTGGAGGCAAGCGAACTCGGCGCCGCGAGAAGCGTCAACCCGTCCGGATCAGCCTTGGCAACGTCACCCGCCGCGAGCATCCCACTTGCGCCCGCTTTATTCTCGACGACGATGGGTTTGCCGAGTCGCGGCTGCATTTTGGCGGCGACGGCACGCATGATGACATCGGCACTGGCGCCCGGCGGAAAGGCGACCAGGAATTTGATCGGACCGGAGGGAAAGTCGTCCGGGCGCGCTGGAGCTGAAACGTGGCAACGCACCGGCGAGCGCCGCGGCTGCAAGCAATAATTGTCGCGTCAGCACGTCAACCTCCCTTTCGTCGTGTTTGGAACAGATCTTTTTGAGGTGCCGGAAAGAGTCCGATCTGAGCCTCGTGGAACGCTGAAAAAGGCGCCTAATAGTCTTCCATCGACGACGTTTAGCGATTACCCGACATGGTCCTGAATGAACGACAGCGTGCGGCTGCGAGCGGCCGCGGCGCTCTTCGGCTCATAGAAGCGGCGGTCGTCGCAGTTGAAGCCGTGCTCGGTGCCCGGATATTGATAGATCGTCACCGCGGGTTGAGCCCGGCGCACTTTGTCGATGTCGCTCTGCGGAATGTATTCGTCCGTCTCGGCATAGTGCAGCAGCACGGGCACGCGCGGTGTTTCACCGCTATGCGCGGCGATCTGCGCACCGTAATAGCCGACTGCACAGGCAAGGGCGCCGAGCCGCGCCGCGGCGATATAAGCAACCCCAGCAATAGCCGAGCGCCGCGACCTTGCCGGCGCTGCCGGCGGCGTCGATCGTCGCTTGAACATCCAGCATGATCTGATCGAGGTCGAGCTTGGCGCGGAGCGTGCGGCCCTTGTTCATGCCGGCTTCATCGTAGCCGAGCTCGATATCGCGTTCGACGCGATCGAAAATCGCCGGCGACAGTGCCAGATAGCCATCAGCCGCATATTGATCGCAGACGGGGCGGATGTGGCCGTTGACGCCGAAGAACTCCTGAATGATCACCAGTCCACCGCGCGGAGTGTTGTTTGGCTTCGCGCAATAGGCGGAAAATTTGTGGCCGTCTTGAGCGGTGATGTCGATCGTCGTCATACCGATACACGTGGATGGGATTTTTGTGCGTCGCCGAGCCGTTGCGCGTTGTCCTGGCCGAGCTGCGGACCGAGCGCGCGGAATTGCAGGCGTTTGCCGTCAAAGCTGATCGGCAGACCCGTGAGCGTGACGCCAGTGCCGGGCAGTTCCTGCAGGATTTCGTGCGCCGCCACCTGCGGGTCCTGCAACACTTCTGGAATCGTATTTACCGGCGCGCGGGGCACGCCAGCCTTGGTGAGCTTGGCGATCCAGTTTTGCCGCGGTGCTTGGGCGATCCTGTCGCCGATGAGCTTGATCAGTTCAGCGCGGTGTTCGATGCGGGCGCGATTGCCACAAAACCGCAGATCGGCGGTCCATTCCGGCACGCCGAGCGCAACCGCACAGCCGAGCAA
>JBAUCK010000346.1:0-1500 GCA_049677525.1 Xanthobacteraceae bacterium | reverse complement strand
AAGCCGGTCGTTGGAGTTTTGTACGTTCGATCACCTGAAGATAGCGAACCTCAAATCGCCGCGTTTCGCCGAGGTCTCGCTGAAATTGGATTTGTGGAAGGACGAGACGTTACCATCGAATACAGATGGGGAATGGGGCATTACGACCGAATGCCCACATTGGCGGCCGAACTGGTTCGGCTTCCGGTCACTGTGATTCTTGCCGGAGCGGAACCATCCGTACTGGCCGCCAAAACCGCAACATCAACCATTCCCACTGTTTTCGTTGTTGGGAGTGACCCCGTAAAACTCGGGCTCGTCGCGAATTACAGCAATCCAAACGGGAATTCGACCGGGGTCAACATCTTCACGGCGAGCCTCGATGAAAAACGTCTGGGGCTTTTGAACGCGATGATGCCAACCGCGAAGACCCTTGGCGTTCTTCTCAATCCGAAATTTCCCTACGTTCAAGATCAACTCGCGCATGTGAAAGCTGCTGCGAGCGCCGCTGGTCTACACCTCCAAATCTACAACGCCAGCAATCCAAGCGAAATCGACACCGCGTTCGAAGCAATGGCTCGGGACCGCATTCCCGCACTAAGCATTACCGCTGATCCATTTTTCGACACACGTCGTGATCAGCTCATCGCCTTAGCCGCGCAAAGCTCGCTGCCGGTAATGTATCAATTCCGGCAATACCCTCAGGCGGGAGGCCTGATGAGTTACGGCGTCGATTTACCCGACGCTTATCGACAGGCGGGCGTTTATGTTGGTCGCGTTCTCAAAGGTACGAAAATCAGCGAGTTGCCCGTGTTGCTGCCAACAAAGTTCGAGTTTGTGATTAACCTCAAGACCGCCAAAGCGCTCGGCCTTTCGATACCCGGCGGCGTGCTTGCAATTGCCGACGACGTGATCGAGTGAGTAGCACGACCGATGGGCTCAAGAAGAACGCTGACGGCTCACTCGACGTCGTCATCCAGAAAGACAAGCCTGCCGACACCTCGAACTGGCTGCCTGCGCCGGCCGGCGATTTTAATCTGACCATGCGACTTTACGGACCAGAGACCTCAGTGCTGGATGGTTCCCACCGATTACCCGCCGTGAAGCGCCTCCTCTAGTGTCCGTATTGGCCCTTAGCTGCCGCGCCGCCGTTGAAAGTTCAAGCAAAGGTGGCCTGCTTTGTCGCGGCCGATCATTTCGATTTTCCGCGGGAGGAATGGGACGACGAAATGACGTTTGTTGCCCGCGTTTGCTCATACCTCGGCATAGACGCCGAGGCGACTGCTATGGGCAGGGACTAAAGCACGCGCAGCTGAGATCGATCCTTAAGCCCCAGCATTCCCCTGCCGGGGCTTTTTTTGCGCGCGAAGGAATGCGGGCGGCATCCGCTTGCACCGCGCGTTCTCCGCGCTTCATCTGGTCACGCCGAGCCACGTCAAGCTCATGAGCGCTAGCATCCCAATCATCGCCAGGATGAGAAATAGAATGATCGATGGCTCTGGAATGTATCGCAACAGCGAC
>JBAUCK010000345.1:0-12592 GCA_049677525.1 Xanthobacteraceae bacterium | reverse complement strand
CGCAGCGCGCAACCCGGCGACATCGACCTGTGGCGGTTGTGATGGCTTCGGCATCCAAACCGCAAAAGCCGGTGCTGGTGACGGGCGCCGCAGGCTTCATCGGCTTTGCGCTGGCGCGGAGGCTGCTGGAGAATGGCCGCGCCGTGGTCGGCGTCGATTGCGTCAACGATTATTACGATCCGGCGCTGAAGGAAGCGCGGCTTGCCGTGCTGCGGCAGTTTCCGCATTTCAGCTTTCACAAGATCGACCTTGCCGAGCGCAAGCCCACTGAAGCGATCTTTCGTGGCGGCGATTTCGGTCCCGTCGTCCACCTCGCCGCTCAGGCCGGGGTTCGCTATTCGCTGCAGCATCCGCATGCTTATCTCGATTCCAACCTGTCCGGCTTCCTCAATGTTCTCGAAGGCTGCCGCCACCGCAACACCGAACATCTGGTCTTCGCCTCGTCGAGCTCGGTTTACGGCTCCAATAAGCGCATGCCGTTTTCCATCCACGACAATGTCGACCATCCGGTCAGTCTCTACGCCGCGACCAAGAAGGCGAACGAGCTGATGGCGCATTCCTACAGTCACCTCTATGGGCTGACGACGACAGGCCTGCGCTTCTTCACGGTTTACGGCCCATGGGGGCGGCCGGACATGGCGATGTTCATCTTCGCCAAGGCTATCAGCGAAGGCCAGCCGATCAAGCTGTTCAATTACGGCCGCATGCGGCGCGATTTTACTTATGTCGACGATGTGACAGAGGCTGTCGAGCGCATCATCGGCATGGTTCCCGCGAAGTCGGAGACGCCGCCCGGCGGCGATCTCGATCCGGGAACCAGTACCGCGCCTTGGCGCATCTACAATATCGGCAACAACCGTACCGTCGAGATTTCTCGCGTCGTCGAACTGCTGGAGCAGGAATTCGGCCGTAAGGCGATCATCGAGCTCATGCCCATGCAGCCCGGCGACGTGCCGGAAAGCTGCGCCGATGTCGACGATCTCATGCGCGATGTCGGCTTCCGGCCGTCGACCCCGATCGAGCAGGGGTTGCGCGATTTCGCCGCCTGGTATCGCGACTATCATCGCCAGTGATTATCGGGCGCTGATCAATGTTTTATCTTCTAGGACAGCCTGGACTATAATGACGTGATGATGGATTTCCTGCGCAACCCGCGTCGCGTCCTGATCGTCGTACACGATCTGGTCGTCACCGCTTTGGCGTTGCTGGCGACATTTTATGTCCGCTTCGAGAACGGCGGCTTTAATGAGCGGCTGCACTGGCTGCTCGTCTATCTGCCGCTCTACCTGGCCTATGCCGGTGCGGTTTATTGGATCTTCCAGCTTTATCGCGGCAAGTGGCGCTTCGCCTCGCTGCCGGATCTGTGGAACATCTTGCGCGCGGTCACCGTGCTTGCAGTGTCGCTGCTCGTGCTCGATTATATCCTGCTTTATCCGACACTCTACGGCACCTATTTCTTTGGCAAGATCACGATTGCACTCTATTGGTGCCTGCAGGTTTCCTTCCTCGGCGGGCCGCGGCTCGCTTACCGCCTGTTCCGGCACTCGCGCACGCAGCAGCAAGCCCGTCGGTCCGATGCGGTGCCGACGCTTCTGGTCGGGGTGGCGGCGGATGCGGAAGTGTTGCTGCGCGCCATCGAGAGCGGTGCCGTCAAAAAAGTGCTGCCGGTCGGTATTCTGTCGCCATCGCCGGCGGACCAGGGCCAGTCGCTGCGCGGAGTGCGCGTGCGCGGCCGGCCGGAAGATCTCGAGAATGTCGTGGCGTTGTTTGCATCGCAGGACGTGCGTGTCGGCCGCCTGGTGCTGACGCCGAGCGCGCTGTCGCCCGACCTGCATCCGGAAACCATGCTGATGCAGGCGCGCCGGCTCGGCCTGACCACGAGTCGGCTGCCGTCGCTCGAAGCCAGCGAAGAGGCACTGCGCCTGACCCCGGTGGCCGTCGAGGATTTGCTGCTGCGCCCGAGCGTGAAGATCGACTACCACCGCCTGGAGGATTTCATCCGCGGCAAGACCGTCATCGTCACTGGCGGCGGTGGCTCGATCGGTTCGGAGATTTGCGACCGCGTCGCCAATTTCAGCGTCGGCCGTCTGCTGGTCATCGAGAATTCCGAGCCGGCGCTGCATGCCGTTCTGGAAAAGCTCGCGGCCAAAGCGAGCGGGACCGTGGTCGAAGGGCGAATTGCCGATATCCGCGACCGCGACCGCATTTTCAACCTGATTGCCGAATTCAAGCCGAACCTAGTGTTTCATGCTGCGGCGCTCAAGCACGTGCCGATCCTGGAGCGCGATTGGGACGAGGGCATCAAGACCAATGTGTTCGGCTCGGTGAATGTCGCCGACGCGGCGCGCAATGCCGGCGCTGACGCCATGGTGATGATCTCGACCGACAAGGCGATCGATCCAGTATCGGTGCTTGGCGCCACCAAGCGGCTTGCCGAAATGTATTGCCAGGCGCTGGACGGGGGCAAAGATAGCGGTGTTCGGCACAGCAACGGCGGTAAGCCGCCGATGCGGCTGATCGCGGTGCGCTTCGGGAATGTGCTGGCGTCGAACGGCTCGGTAGTGCCGAAATTCAAGGCGCAGATCGAAGCCGGTGGGCCGGTCACGGTGACCGATCCGAATATGGTGCGCTATTTCATGACGATCCGCGAAGCCTGCGACCTCGTCATTACCGCGGCGAGCCACGCGCTCGGCCCCAAGCGCTCGGAGACTTCAGTTTACGTTCTCAATATGGGGCAGCCGATCAAGATCGTCGAACTCGCCGAGCGGCTGATCCGGCTGAGTGGGCTCGAGCCCGGACGCGACGTCGATATCGTCTTCACCGGCATCCGGCCCGGCGAACGGCTCAACGAAATCCTGTTCGCCCGCGACGAGGGCAATTCGGATATCGGCATCGACGGCGTGGTCGCGGCCAAGCCTGTTTGCCCCTCGATCGAGGTGGTGCGCAGCTGGCTCGATAAGCTCAAGGCTGATCTCGACAGCGGTGGGCGCGCGGCAATCTACGATGTGCTGCAACAGGCGGTGCCGAACTTCACCGGCGACGCGCGGCAGAGTGGCCGGCAGTAAATTCCTATTTCTCTTCCTGAACGCGCGGAGTTTCTTGTCTCATGACCAAAGCGGTGCTTGGCATTATTGGCGGCTCGGGCATTTACGATCTGCCGGGCCTGGAGAAGGTCCGTTCGAAGAACGTCAGGAGCCCGTGGGGCGAGCCGTCCGGGCCGCTACGCGTCGGCGAAATCGCCGGTCTCCCGGTGGTGTTTTTGTCGCGGCACAGCCAAGGCCACCGCAATTCGCCCTCCGACATTAACTATCGCGCCAATATCGATGTGCTCAAACGCGCCGGGGTCACCGATCTGGTCTCGCTGTCGGCCTGCGGCTCCTTCAAGGAAGATCTTCCGCCCGGAACATTCGTGCTGGTCGATCAATTCGTCGACCGCACCCATAAGCGGGAAAGCTCGTTCTTCGGCAAAGGCTGCGTGGCGCATGTGTCGATGGCGCATCCAGTGTCGCCGCGCTTACGCATCCATCTCGCCGAGGCGGCGATGGTCGAAGGTATCGCCGTCGTGCGCGACGGCACCTATGTCTGCATGGAGGGCCCGCAATTCTCCACGCTCGCCGAAAGCCTCACTTATAAGAATCTCGGCTATGCGGTGATTGGCATGACCAACATGCCGGAGGCCAAGCTCGCCCGCGAGGCGGAGATTTGCTACGCGACGGTCGCCATGGTGACGGATTTCGATTGCTGGCATCCCGATCATGATGCGGTCACCGTGCAGGACATCATCAAGGTGCTGACCGCGAATGCCGAAAAGGCGGCAAAGCTGGTCGGGCGGCTCGCCAAGGACTTCCCGCGCGAGCATGAGCCGTGCCCGATCGGCTCCGACCGCGCGCTCGACAACGCGCTGATCACTGCGCCGAAAGCACGCGACCCAAAGCTTCTCAAGAAGCTCGATGCGGTCGCCGGACGCGTGCTGCGGCCGAAGAAATAGATGCGGCCAGCCGGCATTTACTATCCTGTGGTTTATGCGCGCGCCAGCCGCAGGACCGTGGGACATCCTGGTGTTCTTGATTCTGCGCGGCTTTAGATCGGAACAGGCGGACCTTGGCTAAATCGATCGTTCCTTTGATCGTGTGCGGCGGTGCCGGCACGCGGCTATGGCCGGCGTCGCGCGAGGGCCGCCCCAAGCAATTCCTGCCGCTGTTCGGTCCGGAATCGACGTTCCAGGATACGATACGCCGGGTGTCACATCCGGCTTTGTTCGGCCGGCCGATCGTCATCACCAACGCGCAATATCGCTTTCTCGCCGCCGAGCAGCTCGCCGCCATCGGCATCGAGGCCGATATCATCCTGGAGCCGCTGCGGGCGTCGCCTTTGCGGCCAAGCGCGACGGCGATCCGCTCGTGGTTGCGCTTGCCGCCGATCACGTCGTCACGGATGCCGCGGCCTTTGCCAAAGTATGCAGCCTGGCGGCCGATGCCGCGGAGGGAGGCCGCATCGTCACTTTCGGCGTGCGGCCGACGCGGCCGGCGACCGAGTACGGCTATATCCGCGCCGGGCAGGCGCTCGGGCCGGACATTTTCACCATCGAGCAATTCGTCGAGAAGCCCGACGCGGCAACCGCCGAGCGTTACGTCAAAGAAGGCTACCTCTGGAATTCCGGTAACTTCCTGTTCGGCGCAGGCGTCCTACTCGACGAATATCGCGGCTTGGAGCCGGATAGCGTCGCCGCCGTCGTCGCGGCTGTCGACAAAGCCGGCCACGACCTCGGCTTCGTCACGCTCGATCCTGAGCACTTTGCGCGGGCCACCGCAAAATCGATCGACTATGCGGTCATGGAGCGCACCAAGCGCGCCGCGGTGATGCCGGTGTCTTACGGCTGGTCGGATGTCGGTTCGTGGCAGGCGGTATGGGAATTGTCCGGCCGCGAGTCGGGCAATGCCGGGCAGGGGGTGGTCGAGTTCGTCGATTCCCGCGGTTCCTATGCGGCGAGCGACAAGCAGCTCGTCGCGCTGTTTGGCGTCGACAATCTCGTCGTGGCGACCGACGATGTCGTCCTCGTTGCCAAGCGTGAGGATGGCGACGGGTTGCGACGGCTGGTGCAGCGGCTGAAGGAGAAAGCGCCCAAGGTCACCGAGGAGCACCTCAAAGTGCACCGGCCGTGGGGCTCCTATCAGTCGATCGATCAAGGCGCGCGTTTTCAGGTCAAGCGCATCGTGGTGAAGCCGGGCGGAAGGCTGTCACTGCAATTGCATCATTACCGCGCTGAACACTGGATCGTGGTGCACGGCACCGCGCGGGTGACCGTCGGCGAGGAGATCAAGACCGTGCACGAGAATGAATCGATCTATATCCCGATCGGCGCCCGGCACCGCCTGGAAAATCCCGGCAAGATCGATCTGGAGCTGATCGAGGTGCAGACCGGCACCTATCTCGGTGAAGACGATATCATCCGCATCGAGGACGACTACCGGCGGTCGTGACGCCGGACGCGACACGCAGTGGTAAATTTATACAGCAATTCCAATAGCTTAAATTAGCCGTGCCGGCCGCCACTCGCTTTTCCTGTAACCCTTTGATTCAAATCGTGTTCCGAATTTCGCACAGGCCCGGTCGCCAGTTGGCATGCGGCGTGCTACGTGAAAAACCCAGTGGTGGGGAAAATCCTGGGGTCGGCTCCGAGTAGGGCGAAGGGGGGCTTTTATCGTCATGAGTGGGACGCAAGCGGGTACGGACGGGACATTGCGCGTAGGCGTTGTGGGCGTGGGCGTCATGGGCAGTAATCATGCCCGCGTTCTGTCCGAAATGCCTGGGGTTAAATTGGTCGGCATTGCCGATCCCGACCAGGCGCGCTGCGATCAGGTTGCCAGCCGGCTCGGCTGCGCTGCATTCAAGGACGCCGAAGAATTGCTGCAGCACGGCGTTGACGCCGTCACCATCGCTGCGCCGACCCACCTGCACCGCGATATCGCCATCGACTGTGCCGCGCGCGGCATCCACATTCTGGTAGAAAAGCCGATTGCGCCGACGGTCGAAGAAAGCCGCACCATCGTCGCCGCAGCCCGCCGCGCCGGCGTCACGCTGATGGTCGGCCATGTCGAGCGCTTCAATCCGGCGGTGCAGTCGATCAAGCGAGCGATCAAGGACCAAGATATTCTTTCCATCGCCATCACCCGCGTCGGACCGTTTCCACCGCGCATGTCGAGTGTCGGCGTCGTCATCGATCTCGCCGTGCACGACATCGATCTGATTCGCTGGTTCACCGAATCCGAGATCGTCGAAATCCAGCCGCAGACTTCGAGTGCGGTCGCTGAGCGCGAGGACATCGCTCTGCTGCAATTCCGCACCGCCTCCGGCGTGCTCGCCCATATCAACACCAACTGGCTGACGCCGTTCAAGGCGCGCACCGTCCATATCGCCACCCGCGACAAATATCTGATCGGCGATCTGTTGACTCTGCAGGTCACAGAGTGCTTCGGCTTTCAGCCCGACGGCAGCTATTCGATGCGGCATTTGTCGGTCGGCTATGCCGAGCCGCTGCGCTCGGAGATGCAGGCCTTCCTCGCCGCCATCCGCAGCGGCGAGTCGCCGGCGGTGACCGGCGACGAGGCCGTCGCCAGCCTTGAAGTTGCGATCCGCTGTCTCGATGCGCGCGGGACGCAGTCGGTGCTGCCGCACCGCAAAGGTCCGCGCCGCGTCGCCGGCTAGCTCAGAATTCTACTTTCGCCGGCATCGAGTCAGAGGCAATAAGTCCCATTATGAATCAACATGCTCGCCTTGAAGAAAGGCCGATTCCGTTCATCGACGTCGCCGCGCAACGCCGCCGTCTCGGCCACGCAGTCGACGACGCAGTGGCGCGCGTGCTCGCGCATTGTCAGTTCGTCAACGGCCCGGAAGTGCGCGCTTTCGAAAGCGATCTCGCTGCGTTTTGCGGCGCGCGCCATGCCATCGGCTGCGCCAGCGGCACCGATGCGCTGCTGCTCGTGCTGATGGCCTGGGAGATCAAGCCAGGCGATGCGGTGATCTGCCCGTCCTTCACCTATCACGCGACGGCGGAAATGGTGGCGCTGCTCGGCGCCACTCCGATCATCGCCGACGTGTCGCCGGAGACCTTCAACCTCGATTCGGCAAGCTGCGAGCGCGGCGTGGCGACCGCCAAGCGCCTCGGCTTGACGCCGCGCGCGATCATTCCGGTCGATCTGTTTGGCCTGCCGGCCGATCATGAAGCGATCACGGCGATTGCCAAGAAATACGATCTGACAATCCTCGATGACGCGGCGCAGGGCTTCGGCGCGACCTATCGCGGCAACAAGCTCGGAACCTTCGGCACCGCGACCGCGACGAGCTTCTTTCCGGCGAAGCCGCTCGGCTGCTATGGCGACGGCGGCGCGGTCTTCACCGACGATGACGCACTCGCGGCGCGGGTGAAAAGCATCCGCCTGCACGGCGAAGGCGTCGACCGCTCGGAAGCCGCCCGCATCGGCATTACTGGCCGGCTCGACACCATCCAGGCGGCGATCCTGATCGAGAAGTTGAAAATCTTCCCCGACGAGACCGCAGCGCGCAACCGCGTGGCCGAGCGCTACGCGGAAGGCCTTGCCGATATCGCCATTGTGCCGCGCGTCGGCAACGAGTCGACGTCGGTCTGGGCGCAATACACGATCAAGCTCAAGCCCGGCCAGCGCGACAAGCTTGCCGCCGATCTGAAGGCGCAAGGGATTCCGACCGCGATCTATTACACCAAGCCGCTGCACAAGCAGCCGGCCTATCGCGATTACCCGGTCGCCGACGGCGGCGTGCCGGTGAGCGAGCAGTTGTCGGGCGAAGTGATCAGCTTGCCGATGCACGCTTATTTGGAACAGCCGGACCAGGACCGCATCATCGGCGCGGTGCGCAAGTCGCTCTCCTAGTTTCGCTCGCCTAGTTTCTGCCGCTCATTCCGCGTCAGCAGGAATCCGGCCCACGAGGGTCTGGATCTCCGCTTTCGCGGGGACGCGCGGTTCGTGATAACTACCCCATCATGCTCGGCAAAATCCTCACCGTCGGCGGCTATACGCTGCTCTCGCGCCTGACCGGCTTCCTGCGCGACATCATGCTCGCCGCCATTATCGGCGCCGGGCCGGTCGCCGACGCCTTCTTTGTCGCCTTCCGGCTGCCGAACCATTTCCGCGCCATCTTCGCCGAGGGCGCGTTCAACGCCGCCTTCATACCGGCCTATGCGCGAGTGCGGACCCAGGGCGGGCCCGGGGCGGCGAGCCTGTTTGGCGACCGCATCTTCACGCTGCTCCTGGCGTCGCAGATCGTGCTCCTGGCGTTGGCGCTCATTTTCACGCCGCAAGCGATCGAAGTGCTGGCGCCGGGCTTTTCCCGCGAGCCGCAGCAATTCGCGCTCGCGGTGTCGCTGACGCGGATCACGTTCCCTTATCTCCTGTTCATTACGCTCGTGACCTTGTGGAGCGGCATCCTTAACGCGCTGCATCGCTTCGCCGCGGCGGCCGCGGCGCCGATCCTGCTCAACGTGACAATGATGGCGACGCTCGCCGCGGCCTTTCTGTTTCCGAGCGCCGGCCATGCCGCGGCCTGGGGCGTACTGATCTCGGGCGTGTTGCAGGCCGCGCTTGTCGGCGGCGACACATTCCATGCCGGCGTCATGACCTCGTTCCGCACCTTGCGCTGGGACGACGACGTGCGGCGTTTCTTCAAGGCGCTGGTCCCGGCAACGGTCGGCTCGGCCGGCACCCAGCTTGCGCTGTTCGCCGATACCATCATCGCGAGCTTTCTCTCCGCCGGCGCGATCTCGGCGCTCTACTACGCTGACCGCATCGACCAGCTGCCGATCGGTGTCATCGGCATCGCCATCGGCACGGTGCTGGTGCCGGAAATGACGCGCCGGTTGGCGTCCGGCGACGAGGCCGGCGCCCGCTCGGCGCAGAACCGCGCCATCGAGTTCGCTCTGCTGCTCGCGGTGCCCTGCGTGATCGCCTTTATCGCGGTGCCGGAGCCCATCATGCGCGGCCTGTTCCTGCGCGGCGCTTTCACTGCCGAAGACGCACATGCCTCCGCGCTGACCTTGATGGCCTATACGATCGGACTTGTTCCTTTTGTCCTGATCCGCAGCGTGGTGGCGCCGTTTTTGGCGCGCGGCGACACCGCAACTCCGGTCAAGGCAGCTTTAATCGGCACCGCCGTCAATATCGCACTCAAAGTCGCGCTGATGTTTCCGCTGGCGCAGGTCGGCTTGGCGCTGGCGACCTCGATCGGAGCCTGGATCAATTTCATCCTGGTGCTGATCTTTGCCGCCCGCGCCAACGTGCTGGCGCTCGATCCCGCGCTCAAATCGTCGCTGTTCAAGCTCGCTTTGGCCGGCGCCGTGATGACCGTGGTCTTGTTGGTCGCCGATCCGATTGTCACCGGATTGTCATCCTCGTTGCCCAGGTTCCGCAACGAAATCGTACTGATTCTCTTGGCGCTGATCGGCGCCGTAGTTTACGGGGGGCTCATCGCCGTGCTGTTCGGCCGGCGCTGGCTGTTGCTGATGCGGCGCACGGAAGCATCGCCCCTTGGACGTGATGAAACCGCTTCCATTCCGGCGGTCGAGCCGGATCGGACCTAAAAGCTGGAGCAAGCAGAATGCGCGTGACTATGATCGGCGCCGGATATGTCGGACTGGTATCCGGGGCTTGCTTTGCCGACTTCGGTCACCAGGTGGTCTGCGTCGACAAGGATGCCAAGAAGGTAGGGGCGCTCAACCGCGGCGAGATCCCGATCTTCGAGCCCGGTCTCGATGCGCTGGTCGAGGCCAATATGCAGCAGGGCCGGCTTGAATTCTCGACCGACACGGCGCGGGTGAAGGATGCCGAGGCGGTCTTCATCGCGGTCGGCACGCCGTCGCGCCGCGGCGACGGCCATGCCGATTTGAGCTACGTGTACGAAGCGGTGCGCGAGTTCGCGCCGCTTCTATCCGTCAACGCAGTCGTCGTCACTAAATCGACGGTACCGGTCGGCACCGGCGACGAGATCGAGCGTATCCTGCGCGAGCTGCGCAAGGACGCCGAGATTCAGGTCGTCTCCAATCCGGAGTTCCTGCGCGAAGGCGCGGCCATTCGGGATTTCAAGCATCCCGATCGCATCGTGGTCGGCACCGACGACCTGGCGGCGCGCGATGTGCTCGCCGAAATCTACCGGCCGCTTTATCTGAACACGCCGCCGCTGCTCTATGTCAGCCGGCGCACCGCCGAGCTGATCAAATACGCGGCCAATGCGTTCCTCGCTACAAAGATTACGTTCATCAACGAAATCGCCGATCTGTGCGAGCAGGTCGGCGCCGATGTGCAAGAAGTGTCGCGCGGTATCGGGCTCGACAACCGCATCGGCGCGAAATTCCTCCATGCTGGTCCGGGCTTCGGCGGGTCGTGTTTCCCGAAGGATACAAGCGCGCTTTTGAAAACCGCGCAGGATTATGGCGTGCCGCTGCGCATCGTCGAAACCGTGTCGTCCGTGAACGAACAGCGCAAGCGCGCCATGGCACGCAAAGTGGTGGCTGCACTCAACGGTTCGGTGCGCGGCAAGACCGTCGCCGTGCTCGGCCTGACGTTCAAGCCGAATACCGACGATACACGCGACTCTCCGGCAATCCCGCTGATCACAGCGCTGCAGGATATGGGCGCGACGGTGCGCGGTTACGATCCGGCCGGCATGGAACAGGCCAAGCCGCTGCTTCCCGCCGTGACGTACTGCACCAGCGCCTATAGCGCGGCGGAAGGCGCCGACGCCGTCGTGATTGCAACCGAATGGGAACAGTTCCGCGCGCTCGACCTGCAGCGGCTCGGGGGCGTGATGCGGGAGCCAGTGATTGTCGATCTGCGCAACATCTATCGTCCCGAGGACATGAAGCGCGCCAACTTCCGCTATCTCGCGATCGGGCGCCCCGGGGTGAACTAGCTGGCTAGAGCGAAATTGCTTTCGGTTGAATCAATCGTCGCTCTAGCGATTGAGCATGATCTTTTCGGAAAGCCGGTCTCCATTTTTTCCGGATCATGCTCTAAAGCCCGCGTAGTTCCGCCTTATGCCCGGCCTTGCGCCGAGCATTTTGTTTATGCGGTATTTATGCGGCTTCCTGCCTAGCCCTGTAAAGGCAGCGGGACTATGGTCCGCCGCAACACGAGTCCCTCTTTCACCAACGATGTCCCCTGAGACCAGAACAAAAATCGTCGCCATGATCGTCGGCTCGGCGGTGATCATGCAGCAGCTCGACTCCACCGTGATCACCACGGCGCTGCCGCAGATGGCGATCTCGCTGCATACCGATCCGGTGCGGCTCTCGGTGGCCGTCACCGCTTATATCTTGAGTCTCGCGGTGTTCATCCCCGTGAGCGGCTGGGCAGCCGACCGTTTTGGCGGCCGTACTGTGTTTCGCGCCGCCATCGCCCTGTTCACGCTCGGTTCGATCCTGTGCGGGCTGAGCGGCAATACCGCCGAACTCACCGCAGCGCGGGTGCTGCAGGGGCTGGGCGGCTCGATGATGGTGCCGGTCGGGCGGCTCGTGCTGTTCCGCAGCATCGACAAGGCGGCGCTGATCCCGATGATGGCCTATCTGCAAGTGCCGGCGCAGTTCGGCCCGGTGCTTGGCCCGCCGATCGGCGGCTTCATCACCACCTATTTTTCCTGGCGCTGGATTTTCCTGGTCAATGTGCCGCTCGGCATTCTCGGCATCGTGCTGGTGACGATCTTCTTCGACAATCCGAAGGAAGACGGTCCGCCGCGGCCGCTCGACTGGCTCGGCTTCGTGCTGACCGGCGCGTCTTTGTTCTGCATCATGAACGGTATCGAAGCGATCGGCCGCGGTCATGGTGACGTCCTCGAAGTCATCGGTCTGTTCGTGGTCGGCGCCGCGACGGGGGCGATGGCGATACGGCATCTGCGGCGCACGCCGCACCCGGTGCTCGACATATCGGTGTTTCGCATCCCGACGTTCCGCACCAGCATTACCGGCGGCTCGCTGTTCCGCGCCGGCGCCGGCACCCTGGTCTTTCTGTTGCCGCTGTTGCTTCAAGTCGTGTTCGGCATGTCGGCCGTGGCCTCGGGCAGTATCACCTTTGCAACCGCCGTCGGTTCGATGACGATGAAGGCGACGGCGCGGCCGATCCTGAAAGTCTTCGGCTTCCGCCGCATCATCATCATCAACAGCGTGATCAGCGCGGCGTCGATTGCGATGTGCGCGTTCTTCACCAGTGCGACGCCGGTCGCGCTGATATTCGTGCTGTTGCTGCTTGCGGGCTTCTTCCAGTCGCTGCAATTCACCGCGACGCAGGCGATGGGCTATGCCGATATCGCCCAGCCGCAGATGAGCACGGCGACTAGTATCGCCAGCATGACGCAGCAATTGAGCCGCGGTTTCGGCATTGCGCTGGTGGCGACGCTGTTACATCTGTCGCTTACTTGGCGCGGCGCCAGCGCGCTCGGCACATTCGATTTCAAGGTCGCGTTTACCGGCGCGGCGATCATGGCGCTGCTCTGCCTGCCGTTCGGCCTGTCGTTGCACCCGTCCGCCGCGGCCGAGGTCAGCGGGCATCAGCCGAAATCGGCCGAGGCTTAA
>JBAUCK010000344.1:0-8741 GCA_049677525.1 Xanthobacteraceae bacterium | reverse complement strand
CGCTGCGGCAAGCCCGCGCGCTCGGAATTGTGCAGCGCCTGCCAGATTGTGACCATGTGTTCGGCCGCCTGCACCGTCATCTCGTCGAACAAAGCGGCGAGCGCATGCACGCGCGCGACTGAATGGCCAATGGTCGGATTGACGAACAGCAGCACGCGATAGAGTACGTCGCGCGGCATGTTGAGCGCCTTCGCCGCTGCAACGATAGGCTCGCCGAGATCGTCGGCGGTGATGCGGCGCGCCTGCATGCGCGCAACGCGGATCGCTTGCGCAAGATAAGCGGAGAAATCTTCGCGGTTATGCGCAAGAGCCGCGGTTTCGAGCCGCTTGATGACGATGGCCTCCTTGCTCAAGCCGACACGGCCCGCCGGCATCGGTACGGCGATGTGGAGATTGAGCAGGATCAGACGGCGCTCGTCCGCGCTTGCCGCGAAGAACTGCTCGTTGAGTTCGCTCGCGACATCGGCGGCGATCGTGCTCCACGTCGCGGCAGGGCGCCGTTCCGGCACCTCGCGCTTGGGCGGCAGCGGCGGCGCCACCGGAGCGGGGACCTGCGGCGGGTTGACCGGGTCCGGTCCTCTCGCCGCCGGGAGAGTTTGCGCTGCCGGCGGCGCTTCTGGTGCCGCACGCGCCGCCTGTGTCGCGGGCGGAGCTTGGATCGAGCGCGGAGCTTGTGTCGCTGGCGGAGCCTTTGTCGTCAGCTGAGCCTTTGCCGGCGGGGTCAGCGGCGGGGGGGCCGGTTTCTTCTCCTGCTTGGGCTGCAAGACCGGATGCATTCGCACTAGCGCCGCGATCTCGGGCAGATCGGACGCGAGCCGGACCATGACGCGCACCGGCGGCGACAGATGCCGCGCCAGCCGCATGGCCACCGCGAGCCGCGTCGCCGCGTCCACGGAATCGAGGAGCCGCAGCGCCAGCTCGGTATAGTGGCGCTTCTCCTCGTAGCTATGGGCCAGTTTCTGGACGTAGAGGTCGGTCAGCACGCGGATAAGGGTCGGCCGCATATCGACCCCGTCGCGAAACCCCAGATGCGTCAGATTATCGAGACTCGACAGGCTACCGCTTTCCATACGCGCCGCTCGATCGCAACAACACAGATGATTTGGATCACCACACTAAATCCTGCGCGTTAGCGAGCCGTTAACCTTGGTGCCCCTTTAATCACTGCGATGCCGGTGGCAGAGGAAAACGGCTGGTGGGTAACGTAATCAAATTCCCGAGTGAGGGGCGCATTGTGCGTTTCGGGCGTGACGCTGCGGAGGCATCCGCAACGATCATCATCCTGCCGGTTATTCGGATCGAGCGTTACATGGATCTGAAAGCCGAAGGGGCCGAGCCGCAGACGCATCCTCCTGCACAGAATGGCGGCCGTCGACGGCTGAGGCGGCGCTAAGCGGTTCGCCCAATGTTGACGTGGAGCAGTCGCCGACGCGATTGTGAGTCTCAGCCCGATGGAGCGCTTCAATGCGCAGGCCCGCGTCGCCGAGAACAGCCTGACCATCGCCTGGGTCCACGAGTCGCTGAATCAGCGCTGCGCCAGCTATCGTTTTGCCATCGAGCGTCTCGCGGTCGCCGAGCCCGAGCTCGCGGCGGGCGAGGCCGATCGGTGTTGACGGAACTGTCGCAGCAGATCGCGGCCAATGAGGTGCAGGTCGTCGCGGCGCCGCGCTTTGCCTATGCCTCGGCGCCGGCCGTGGTCATCACGCAGCCGCGATAGCCGGAGATTATTACTGCGGCGGCTGCAGCTCGCATTTCGCCGCCGCCAGCGCGCGCCGCGCCATCGGCATCAGGCCGGGCTCAGGCGCCAGCGCCCGCAGCACGATCAGCCCGACGGTGCTCGGCGATTCAATGATCAGCCGGTCGGCCGCGGTGACGTCTTCCTCCTCCGGCATGTCGGCATGCTGCTCCGGCGTCATCAGATCGAGCTCGATGGTGCGGCGGCCGGCGGCGCGGTCGTTGATGGCGTAATAGGCGACGCTCTTTCGCGTATAGAATGTGACCGACGTATAGGCCTGACTCACCGGTGAGGTCAGCTTGATCGAGCCATTGGTCAGATCATAACGGCAAACCGCGGCGGCAAAAGCCGGATCCATGAACGGCATGATCGCCGTGTCGACCGTCGGCGGCGCGAGCGCCACCATGGAATTGACCGGCGTCAGCGGGGTGAGCCGAGAATAGGCGTCTTGCGTCGCCGCCTGCGGCATGGCGAGCACCGTCGATAGATGCACGATGCCGCCGAGGATCAGGCCGGAGAGAATCCACAACAGCGCGCGGATCATGAGCAGCCCTTTTGCACGATCGCGGGCATCGGTCCTTCCTTGGTGGTGCCGGTGGAAACCCCGATCGGCGTATCGTAGAGGCGCAGCACCAATACGAATTTGTCGGCACCGCCGGTCGGCAGCCAGTTGCCCGGCCGCGCCAGCGGCGCCACCGTGACGGCAAAGCCGCCGTCGCTGTCGCGCACGATTTCGTCGCTGGTGAAACTGTGCCGGTCGATGGAGTTGGCGACGAGTTTGCCTTCCGGATTGTAGAGCGTGATCGTCCAATACCGCGCTACGGGCGTCATGCCGCTGATCGTGAAGGTGCAGCGGCCGGCGAATGAATTGCGGGCGTCGTCGGATCTGGCATAGAAAGCGACCCCGTCCCCCATGCCGGTCGGCAGTTCGCCCGTGCGTGCGATATTGGCGCGGGCATAGGGGTCGATATCGACCGAGCCGCTTTTCGGCCACGCCGTCCAGGCGCCGATATTGAGCGAGCCGAAGGCGACACCGCGCGTCAAGGTCAGCCAGGTCGCGCCGAGCCCGACGGCCGCTGCGATCAGGAAGGTAATGAATGAGCCTAGCAGAAGCCGCATGAAGAAACCGGGTCGGAGTTATGCCGCGCGGGCGGTATGGCTTTATTTCTCATGCCGCAAGGTTGATTGCACTAATCGCCGCGCGCGTTCGCTGCGGTCGCGACCGTATTCGGCGATGTCACCGTCGCCTTGCTTGCCGTCGATAGCGCTGGCCGCGCCGGCCGCCGCGTCCTGCGCCGTCAGCGCGTGGCTCGCATCGTCAAGCATATGCTCCACTGCGATAAGGGCATCGGTGCCCTTGCGCGTGAGCAGCGCCGGATGCGGCTCCTCGCTCGCCACGAACGACGTATCCGGCATCGGCGGCGCGTGTTCCGGCGCCGGGTAGCCGGGCAGGGGCCGCAATTCGACGCTCTGATGGGCATAGGCCATGATGTTGTGCCACGTCTGGGCCGGCAGCGTGCCGCCGGTCATGCGTTTGGTCGGCGAGAAATCGTCGTTGCCCATCCACACTGCGCCGACGAAGTTGCCGGTGTAACCGACGAACCAGGCGTCACGCCAGCTATTGGTGGTGCCGGTCTTGCCGGCGACCTTGATGCCGTCGAGTTGCGCCCGCTTGCCGGTGCCGTTCTCGACCACCGAATTCATCATCTTGATCATGTCGAGCGCGACTTGCGGCGAGAGCACCTGTCGCGGTTTCGGCCCGTCGCGGTCGAAGCGCCAGACCAATTGGCCGGTGCCCGTGCGCACTTCAAGCGCGGCGTGCGGCGTCACCGCGCGGCCGAGATTGGGGAAGGTCGCATAAGCCACCGCGTGCTCGTAGACATTGACCTCGTCGGCGCCGATCGGCAACGACGGCGTGTCCGGCAACGGCGCGTGAATACCGAAGTTGCGCGCGGTCTGCACGATCATGGCGCGGCCGAGCTTCGGATTGCCGTGACCAAGCTCGATCGACAGCCTGACCGGAATGACATTGATCGAGTGGGTGATCGCCTCGATCAGCGTGACCGGCCCGGAAAAGCCGCCAGCATAGTTATGTGGACACCAATTGCCGATGCAGACCGGGCCGCCATCGACCACTGAGTTCGGCGTGAAGCCGTTGGCGAGGGCCGTCGCATAGACATAAGGCTTGAAGGAGGAGCCGGGCTGGCGCAGCGCGTCGGTGGCGCGGTTGAACTGGCTCGCGCCGTAATCGCGGCCGCCGATCATGGCGCGGATGCCGCCGTCGAGATCGGCGAGCACCGCCGCCGACTGGCTCGCGCCGTAATCGTGGCCGTACTGGCGCAATTCGTTTTCGATCTCGTGCTCGGCAAAGCGCTGCAGATTGGAATCGAGCGCGGTGCGCACCACGAAATAGCGGTCGGTGACTGTTTTGGGGAAGGTATCGACGAGCTTGCGCATCTCGTCGAAGGCGAAGTCGAGATAATAGTTCGGCGCATCTTCGACGGTGCGGTCGATCGGGGTCGCCGGATTGCGCCGCGCGCCATAGACCTGACCCTCGGTCATGAAGCCGTTGGCGACCAGATTGTCGAGCACGACATTGGCGCGGGCGCGCGCCGCCGGCAGATTGACCAGCGGCGAATATTTGGTCGGCGCCTTGAACATGCCGGCCAGCATCGCGGCTTCCGAAAGCGTCACGTCGCGCACCGACTTGCCGAAGTAGTATTCCGCCGCGGCATCGACGCCGAAGGCACCGCCGCCCAGATAAGCGCGATCGAGATAAAGCTTGAGGATCTCGTTCTTGGTGAGATGGGTCTCGAGCCATTCCGCCAGGAACGCTTCGTTGATCTTGCGCTGAATAGTGCGCTCGTTCGACAGGAACAGGTTCTTGGCGAGCTGCTGCGTCAGCGTCGAGCCGCCTTGCACCACGCCGCCCGCCTGGGCGTTGGTCATCAGCGCGCGGAACGTGCCCTGAAAGTCGATACCGAAATGCTCGTAGAAGCGCCGGTCTTCGGTGGCCAGCACCGCCTTGATGAGATGGTCCGGAAACTGGTCGAGCGGCACCGATTCATTGTGCTTGATGCCGCGACTGCCGACTTCATTGCCGTAGCGGTCGAGGAAGGTAACGGCGAGATCGGCTTTCTTCAGCCAGTCGTCGTCGGAGGTCTGGCGGAAGGCCGGAATCGCGAGTACCAGCAACAGGAACAGTCCGCCGGTGCCGAGCGTGGCCATTTCCGACAGCGGCTCGACCAGCACCCAGCGCCGCCAGCCGGCGACGTGGAAGCCGTCCATGGCCGCGGTGAAGCGTTCATAGAGTTCGCGCGCCCACTTGCCGGCCTGGAAGATCGCAAAATCGATGCGGGCGTCGATATCGAACAGCAGCCGCTTGAACTTGGGCCGCCAGTCGTCGCCCGGATCGGGGAACATGTCCGTCACTACCGCGCGCTCCGGAAATCGGCTGGAACCACGTGACCCGCTTTCTTAGCCGACAGAGGTCGAGCCGGCCATAAATTAGTTCGAACTCGGTAGGCAAAGCGTTCAACCGCTGCCGCTGCCGCCATTATCACAGGCTCAATGGAAATCAGGGGTAATTTGGGCATAGTTAGGGTTCGCCCGGAGAACAGCATGGCAACGGCGGACAATAGCTCGGACGGTATCCCATTTTGGCGGCGCAAGTCCCTGGATGAAATGACTGATTCGGAATGGGAAAGCTTGTGCGACGGCTGCGGCCGATGCTGCCTCAATAAGCTCGAGGAAGAGGGCAACGACGCCGATACCTATTATACCAATGTCGGTTGCCGGCTGCTCAACGGTGAGACCTGCCGCTGCCGCGACTACGCCAACCGGCTGGAATTGGTCGACGATTGCGTCCAGCTGACGCCGGAGAGCCTCAAAACCATCAATTGGCTGCCGCCGTCCTGTGCCTATGTGCTGATCGCCAAGGGCAAAGACCTCTATTGGTGGCATCCGCTGGTCTCCGGCGACCCGGAGACCGTTCATGCCGCCGGCGTGTCGATCAGAGGCCGAATGAGCGCGACCGAAGAGGCGGTGCCGGACGAGGATCTCGAGGACTACATCGTCAGCTGGCCGCAGAAATTGCCCAAGGGCGCGCGGCGGCGGCCGTAGTTTCCTCGATTTTTACGCGCGGAAAGAGCCCGCGCACCCCTGGTCTGCGATTTGGTCTGTTGCAACGCCGCGCCGTGGCGGCCAATTGGTTCGCGGCGACACCCACATCTAGCCCAATGACTAGGCCGACCCAAAGCGCCGATCCAAAAGTGCAATGACCAGCGAAATCGCTCCGCAAGATAAGCCTCGTATTGCCGGTCGCATCGCCGATGCAGCAACGCCGGACGTCCTGCACCGGGGCGCGCACGCGGCAACGCTCGAAGCCACCCGCGCGCCGCTCGACCACGCTGCGGCCCGCGCCATCATCTTCGGCATCATGCTCGCGATGTTTCTCTCGGCGCTGGAGCAGACCATCGTCGCGCCGGCTCTGCCGGCAATCGGTCGCAGCCTCGGCGGCGTCGATGAACTGTCCTGGGTGGTGGCGGCTTATCTGCTGGCGGCGACCGCGGCGACACCGCTGTTCGGCAAGCTCTCCGATATCTACGGCCGGCGCGCTATCATGCTTTCGGCGATCGGGATCTTCGTGCTCGGCTCGGTTGCCTGTGCGCTGGCGCCGTCGATCTGGTTTCTGATCGCCGCGCGCGGGCTGCAGGGGATCGGCGGCGGCGGCCTGTTGCCGATTGCGCAGACTGTCATCGGCGACCTGTTGAGCCCGAAAGAGCGACCCATCATTCAGGGCCACACCTCGGTCATGTTCATGGTCGCGAGCACGCTCGGTCCCGTCCTCGGTGGTCTGCTCACCGATCATCTGCATTGGTCGCTGATCTTTTGGATCAACCTGCCGCTCGGCATTATCGCGCTCGCCACAACCGATCGGGCGCTGCGCAAGCTGCCGCGCCACGATCGCCGTCATCAGCTCGATGTGTTTGGAGCAGTGGCGATGGTCTCGGCGGCCTTAACGCTGATGCTGGCGCTCTCCTGGGGCGGCACACATTATCCGTGGGGTTCGTGGCAAGTGGTCGCGCTGTTCGTCGCGTCGGCCGTACTGTGGTGCCTGTTCGTGCTGCGGCTCCTCACCGCGCGCGAGCCGTTCATTCCGCTTGCCATTCTCCGCGGCCGCGTCACCGGCACGATCATCTGCGCGGCATTCTTCGCCGTCGGCACTATTATCGGCATCACCATCTACACGCCGCTCTATTGCCAGACTGTGCTCGGCATTTCGGCGAGCCAGTCGGGCCTGACCTTGATCGCCTTTATGGCCGGCACCGTGATCGGCTCGCAAACCACAATGCGGGTGATGGTGCGCATCAAGCATTATATGCGCATCCCGATGGTGAGCCTGACGATTGCCATCATCGTGCTGGGTATCCTTGCCGCCAACCCGGCGGGCGTGACCTTGACCGAGTTCGCGGGACTGCTTTTTGCGCTCGGCGTCGGGCTCGGCCCGATGTACCCGATGAGCACATTGGTGACACAAAACTCGGTGAAGCCGCATCAGATGGGCACTGCGACCGGGGCGCTGAATTTCTTTCGCACGCTCGGCGGCGCGCTCATCGTCGCGGTGTTCGGCGCGCTGGTGCTCGGCGGCGCCTCCGACGGATCAGGCGTCATGACGCTGGAGAAGATCGCGACCCAGCACGGCGATCTGGCGCCGGCGTTCCAGAATGTCTTCATCGCCGCCATTATCTTTATTGCGATTGCCCTGTGCTGCCTGCTGATGGTCGAGGAACGGCCGATGCATGGGCCGGTGCGTCTCGGCGACGCCGGCGCCGAATAATCACTGCGCGAGCGGCGAGCCGAGCGCGCGAGCCGTGTCCACGATCCACGACCGATAACGCTGCAGCGGCGTCAGCCCCGTGAGTCCGCCGCAGCCGCCGGTCAGGTTGGGGCCGGTCGACCAGCTGACGATGCCGAGCACGACGAGGGTGCCATCGTCGTCGCGAAAGGCCGGCGCGCCGGAATCGCCGGTGCAGGCGCCGAGCCCGGCGCTGATCCCTTTGGTCGCCGGATCGAACAGACGGATTTCAAACGAACTCGGGTGACCGGTGACCGTGAGCGTCGCCGCATGCGCAAGCCCGTCGAGCCGGTCGGCGCCGCGCACCATCACGCCGATGCCGGCAACAACGAGTGTATCGCCGAGAGCGACCTGCTCGTTGTCGCCGGCGATCCGCACCGGCGTGATGCGCGCTGGCGCCGGCTCGACGAGCTTGAGCAGCGCGACGTCGGCTGTGGCGAGATGCGCGAACAGCCGCTTGATATCGAATTGGGGATGACGCGCGGTGCGCACCACGTCCTTGAGCGCCGGCACTTGGCCGGGCGCGGTGTCGGCAAGCTTGTAGCGACCGTCGGGCTCCACGCAGTGCCCGGCGGTGAGCAGCAAGTCGCGTGCGATCGCGGTCGCGGTGCAAAAGGTGCCGTAGGAACTCAGGATCGTCACCACGGCATTGCGGACGCTGCCGCTCGCCGGCGGCGCGCCGCCGACCATGGCGGCGCTCGGCGCTATGGCCGCCCCGCTCATGGCGGTAACCACAAGCGCCGTGAACAAAGCGGCGGGAAATAGTCGTAGCAGCGATCGTATCTCGGTCATGGGCGCTTCTTACGGCCTTTTCTCTCGATTTCGCCGCCACAATAGCGATGTTTTCAAGTTTTCGTGTGAGAGGCGCCGCAGGCCCGCCGTTCAGGCCGGGTTCACTGCTGCGGCATTAGGAACGCCCATGAGTTCCGCCGCACGATTCGCGATTGTCGCCCTTTTTTTGCTGGCGATGGCTCCGGCTCTTGTCCCCGCGCGCGGCCAGGACGGTGGCCGCGACAGCGCTCGTCCGGCACCCCCGGCCGCCGCGATCGGCGATGCAGTTCACGACCCAGCCCGCGAGACCGCACATGACACCGGCCACGCCTGCCTCGACCAGCGGGAGCGCCGCGCCGAGGCCGGTAAGCTCGTTCC
>JBAUCK010000343.1:0-7939 GCA_049677525.1 Xanthobacteraceae bacterium | reverse complement strand
TTGGCGGATGAAGAAATGGTCCCCCGACAAACTCGTCCGCAAAGCGCGTGCCAACTGGCGCGCCGCCGTTGCCGCAGCTTAAGTCGTTGAATAAAATTAGTTTATTAGGAATGACGCCGTATTCGCTGTGCAGCTTTCAGCCGCGCAGGGCAGTCGCCGCATATTTTTTGGGCAGCTGTTTAGGCAGATACGGCCGCTCAGCTTTTAACTAAAAGCGGCAGCACGGCGGTTGCTTCGATTTCGACTTTGGCCTGGTCTTCGACCAAGGCCACCACCTGGACCAGCGTCATGGCGGGAAAATTCTTGCCCATCACCGCGCGATAGGCCTGCCCGAGCTCGCCCAGCCGCGACATATATTCTTTCTTGTAGGTGACGAACCAGGTAAGCCGGGTGATGTGCGCCGCCGTCCCGCCGGCTTCCTCGACCAGCGTCACGATATTCATCAGCGCTTGGCGCGCCTGAGCGACAAAATCCGTGCTCTCGAATTTCTGCTGCGCGTTCCAGCCGATCTGGCCGGCGAGGAATACGAGACGCCCCTCGGCGACGATTCCGTTGGCAAAGCCCTTGGCTTCTTTCCAGCCCCGCGGATGCAGCAGTGTATGTGTTCCCGGCATTGTCTGCGCCTCGCTGGTCATGCTTTCGGCCGCAGGCGGAAGCGCTGAATCTTCCCGGTCTGGGTTTTCGGCAGCGCCTCGGTGAATTTGACCGAGCGCGGATATTTGAACGGTGCGATGGTCACCTTGACGTGATCCTGCAGCTTCTTGACGGTTTCCGGGTCCGGCGGCCTGCCGTCCTTGAGCACGACATGCGCCTGGACGATCTGGCCGCGCTCTTCGTCCGGCACGCCAATGACGGCGCATTCCTTGACGTCGGGGTGCGACAGCAGCGCCGCCTCGACTTCGGGACCGGCGATGTTGTAGCCGGAAGAAACGATCATATCGTCATTTCGGGCGGCGAAATGGAAATAGCCGTCCTCGTCTTGCGAGAAGGCGTCGCCGGTCAGGTTCCAGCCGTCGCGGACATAACTGGATTGGCGCTTGTCGGCGAGATAGCGGCAGCCGGTCGGGCCACGCACGGCGAGCTTGCCGACTTCGCCGCGCGGCTTCTCCTTCATGTCGTCGCCGACTATCTTCGCCGCGTAGCCGGCGACCGGCTTGCCGGTCGAGGCGGGTGCGGCATCGCCGAAGCGGTTGGAAATGAAAATGTGCAGCATTTCGGTCGAGCCGATGCCGTCGAGGATCGGTTTGCCGGTCTTTGCCACCCAATCCTTGAATACCGGCGCCGGCAGTGTTTCGCCGGCCGACACCGCCGCGCGCAGCGAAGAGAGATTGGCGCCTTGATCCATCGCTGCGAGCATCGCGCGGTAGGCGGTCGGCGCCGTGAACGAGATCGTCGCCTTATAGGTCTGGATGATGTCGACCATATTCGCGGGTGAGGCGTTCTCAAGGAGCGTCGCGGTCGCGCCGAAACGCAGCGGAAATATCGCAAGCCCGCCGAGACCGAAGGTGAAGGCCAAAGGCGGCGAGCCGACGAAAATGTCATCCGGCGTGACGCCAAGAACCTCCTTGGCATAACCGTCGGCGATGATCAGGAGATCGCGGTGGAAATGCATCGTCGCCTTGGGCTCGCCGGTGGTGCCTGAGGTGAAACCTAGCAGCGCCACATCGTCGCGTCCGGTCTTTACCGCGTCGAAGATCACGGATTTGCTGAGCGCAATGCGGTCGAGCTCGGCGTCGTGATTGGCAGTGCCGTCGAAGCCGATCACCTGTTTGAGGAACTTGCTGTCCTTGGCGCAGGTGACAATCTCGTCCATCAGCCGCGTGTCGCAGAGCGCAAGCGACACTTCGGCTTTGTCGACGATCTGGCCGAGCTCGCCGGCGCGCAGCATCGGCATGGTATTGACGACGACGGCACCCGCCTTAGTGGCGGCGAGCCAGCAGGCGACCAGAGCCGGATTGTTCGCCGCGCGGACGAGAATGCGGTTGCCGGGCTTGACGCCGAAATCCTCGACCAGCGCGTGCGCGATGCGATTGGTCCAATCCGACAGTTCTTTGTAGGTACGGCGGCGGCCGTTGCCGATCAGCGCGACATGATCGCCGAAACCGCGCGCCACCAGGCGATCGGTCAGCTCGACCGCGGCATTGAGCTCTTCGGGATAGTCGAAGCCATCGAGCGGGAGGTGCGGCCAAAGCTGGCCGGGCGGAAGATTGTCGCGGGTGAACGTGTCGATATGCGCGGTGCGGCCGAGCGAATACGCAGCCATGATCATGCTCCTGCAAGCGTCTGCCGTGCGATGACGGCCTTCTGCACGTCTGATGCGCCCTCATAGATGCGCAACGCCCGGATTTCGCGATAAAGCCGTTCGACGATGTGGCCGTGGCGGACGCCGTCGCCGCCGTGGATCTGCACCGCCTTGTCGATGACCTCTTGCGCGCGGTCAGTGGCGAAGAGTTTCGCCATCGACGCCTCGCGCGTGACGCGTGGCGCGCCGGAATCCTTGGCCCAGGCGGCGCGATAGACCAGGAGCGCCGCGGCATCGACATCGACCGCCATGTCGGCGATATGGCTTTGCACCATCTGCAAATCGGCAAGTGTTCCGCCGAACATTTGGCGCGACTTCGCTCGCGCCACGGTTTCCTCGAGCGCGCGCCGCGCAAAGCCGAGCCCAGCGGCGCCGACGGTCGAGCGAAACACGTCGAGCGTCGCCATGGCGATCTTGAAGCCTTCGCCCGGTCCGCCGATCATCGCGGTGGCCGGCACCCGCACGGAATCGAATTGCAGACGCGCCAGCGGATGTGGCGCGATGACCTCGAGCCGCTCGGCGACACTCAGCCCGGCGGCACCCCCCGACACCAGAAAAGCCGACAGGCCTTTGGCGCCCGGGCCTTCGCCCGTGCGCGCGAAAACCACATAGATGTCGGCGATGCCGCCATTCGAGATCCAGGTCTTCTCGCCGTCGAGCACATAATTGCTGCCGGAAAGGCGCGCCGTCATCGCGATATTGGCGACATCAGAGCCCGATTTCGCCTCGGTCAGCGCGAAGGCGGCGATCGCTTCGCCGGATCGCGTGCGCTTGAGCCAGGCGCGCTGTTCAGCGCTGCCGAACAGGCTGATCGGTCCGGCGCCCAACCCCTGCATGGCGAAGGCAAAATCGGCGAGCCCATCGTGGCGCGCCAGCGTCTCGCGCATCAGGCAGAGCGTGCGCACGTCGAGCGGCGCGGGGACAAGCGGGTCGGGCGCGGTATGCATGAGCCAGCCGTCGCGGCCAAGCTTAGCGACAAGCTTCCGGCATGCGGCATCGACGTCGGCATGATCGACCGGCAGATTGGCCGCGCACCAGCGCTCGACGGCATCGGCCAGCGCGCGATGGCGATCGATGAAAAACGGCCAGGTCAGGAACGTACGGTCAGCCACTAATCGCCCTCGAAAACCGGCTTCTGTTTGGCGACGAACGCGCGATAGGCACGCTCGAAGTCCTTGCCCTGCATGCAGATCGCCTGCGCCTGCGCCTCGGCCTCGATGGCCTGGTCGAGGCTCATCGACCATTCCTGATTGAGTTGCGTCTTGGTGATGCTGTTGGCGAAGGTCGGGCCGGCAGCGATCGCGCGCGCCAGCGCCAGCGCTTCTTGCTCGAGCGCATCGGCGGCAACGAGCCTGTTGAAGAAGCCCCAGCGCTCGCCTTCCTCGGCCGTCATCGCGCGCCCGGTGTAAAGCAGTTCGGCGGCGCGGCCCTGGCCGATGAGGCGCGGCAGGATCGCGCAAGCGCCCATGTCGCAGCCGGCAAGGCCGACGCGGTTGAAGAGGAATGCGGTCTTGGTCTGCGGCGTCGCCAGGCGTAGATCCGACGCCATGGCGATGATGGCGCCGGCGCCGGCGGCGATGCCGTCGAGCGCGGCGATGATCGGCTTGCCACAATGCAGCATGGCCTTGATCAGATCGCCAGTCATGCGCGTGAAGGCGAGGAGCTGTTTCATGTTCATGGCAACGAGCGGGCCGATAATGTTATGGACGTCGCCGCCCGAACAAAAATTGCCGCCGTTCGGCAGAAACACGACGGCATGGACGTCGTCGGCGGAGACAAGGTCGCGGAACGTGTCGCGCAACTCGGCATAGGAATCGAAGGTCAGCGGATTCTTGCGCTCGGGCCGGTCGAGCTGAATGACGGCGACGGCGCCCTCCATGCGCCAAAGGAAATGCTTGGGCTTATAGGCGGCCATCGCGGTCATGCGCCGCTCTCCCATTCGCTCCGAAACGATTTGAGCTTGGCGGATAGCTGGTCGGCGTCGCGCGCCGACACGCTGCGGAGAAGCTCATCGACCCATTTCTCATGCGCGGCCGCCATCTCGGCGAACACGGCGCGGCCCTTGCGGGTGAGGCTGATGAACGAGGTTCGGCGGTCGCCGTTGCGCTGCGCGCGCACGACAACGCCGTCCGCCACCAGGCGATCGACGATGCCGGTGACATTGCCGTTCGACACCATGAGGAAACGCGAGATTTCGCTCATCAACATGCCGTCCGGCTGCCGGTAGAGCGCCGCCATCACGTCGAAGCGCGGCAGCGTGGCGTTGAATTGCGATTTCAGGCGCTCGCGTGCTGCGCTCTCGATCAGCCGGCTCGCGCGCAACAGCCTGACCCACAGGCGCAGCCGCGCCTTGCTGTCGGCCTCAGGCTTTCGCACGCGGAGCGGCGCGCTCACCACGTTTCGCCTCCAGAGATCGAGATCGCCTGGCCGGTAATGCCGGCGCTGGCATCGTCGCAGAGCCACAGCACCGCATCGGCGGTTTCCTGTGGCTGGAAGAAACGGCGCTGTGGGCTATTGGCCTCGAGCATCTTGCGCACTTCCGCTTCGCTGCGTTTGGTCTTGGATGCGACGTGATTGACGGCCTCGTCGAGCAGCGAGGTCTCGCTGAAGCCCGGACAGACCGCGTTCACCGTGATGCCGGCCTTCGCGGTTTCGAGTGCCAATGCGCGCGCCAGGCCGACGACACCGTGTTTGGCGGCGACATAAGGCGCGACATAGGGATAGCCTTTCAACCCGGCGGTCGAAGCGACGAAGATGATCCGGCCCCATTTGTGCTCGCGCATCGCGGCGAGCGCCGGCTTCACCGAGAAGAAGGCACCGGTGAGATTGACTTCGACAATCTTGTTCCAGCTCTTTGCCGAGACATTCTCGGCAGGGGCGCTCTCCGCCGTTCCGGCATTGGCGACGACGATGTTGAATTTGCCGCGCGTCTTCTGTGCCTGCTGATAGAGCTTCTTGATCGAGGCTTCGTCGGTGACGTCGGCAACATGCGGATGAATATTGGGGTGGCGCTCGGCGGTGAATTCAAGGTCGGGCATGCGGCGTCCGCAGATCGTGACATTTGCTCCCGCATTGGCTAGCGCAAAGCCGATCGCGGCGCCGATGCCGGAGCCGCCGCCGGTTACGAGCGCATGTTTTCCGGAGAGGTTTGTCATTGTCATACCCTGTTGGCGACCGGCTCGCTGCTTTGGGAAATCCGATAGAGCTGGTCGCGTCCGGGATGATAGGGCAGGGGCCATGATTCGCCACGGTCCCCGAATTTTGCCGCGGCATGCAGCGTCCAATACGGATCGGCGAGATGCGGCCGCGCCAGACAGACGAGATCGGCGCGGCCCGCCATCAGAATAGAATTGACATGATCCGGCTCGAATATATTGCCGACCGCCATGGTCGCCATGCCGGTCTCGTTGCGGATGCGGTCGGAGAACGGCGTCTGAAACATGCGGCCATAGACCGGCTTCGCCTCGATCGACGTCTGTCCCGCCGATACGTCGCAAATGTCGACGCCGGCTTCTTGCAGCATGCGGCCGATTTCGACCGCGTCCCGCGGCTCGATGCCGCCGGCGCCGACCCAGTCATTGGCGGAAATGCGCACCGAGATCGGTTTCTCGTCAGGCCACACCGCACGGACGGCGTGAAAGATTTCGAGCGGATAGCGCATGCGGTTTTGCAGCGAGCCGCCATATTCGTCGCTGCGCGGATTGGTCAGCGGCGTAATGAAAGAGGAGAGCAGGTAGCCGTGCGCGCAATGCAGTTCGAGCATGTCGAAGCCGGCGTGGTCCGCCATTTTCGCTGAGGCCACGAATTGGTCGCGCACACGGTCCATGTCGGCTCGGTCCATCGCGCGGGCGCGCTGATTGCGCTCCGACCATGCCGTTGCCGATGCCGACAGCAGCGGCCAATTGCCGCTCTGAAGCGGCGCGTCCATTTCCTCCCAGCCGAGCTGGGTCGAGCCCTTGGCGCCGGAATGGCCGAGCTGGCAGCAGATTTTGGCATCAGTCTCGGCGTGGACGAAATCGACAATGCGCTTCCACGCCGCTTCATGCGCCGGCGCATAAAGGCCGGTGCAGCCCGGCGTGATGCGGCCTTCCGGGCTGACGCAAGTCATTTCGATAAAGACCAGACCGGCGCCGCCCTTGGCGCGCTCGCCGTAATGGACGAGATGCCAGTCGGTCGGACAGCCGTCGACGGCCTTGTATTGCGCCATCGGCGAGACGACGACACGGTTCTTCAGCGTCATGCCGCGCAGCTTGAACGGCGCGAACATCGGCCGCCGCACCGTGTTGTCGGCCGCTCCCGCGAGCCGCTGGAACCAGGCTTCCGCGCCTTCGAGCCAGCTCTTGTCACGCAGCCGCAAATTCTCGTGGCTGATGCGCTGCGAGCGGGTGAGCAGCGAGTAATTGAACTGCACCGGATCGAGATGCAGATAGCGTTCGACGTCCTCGAACCATTCCAGCGAATTGCGCGCCGCCGATTGCAGCCGCAACACTTCGGTGCGGCGCGCATCCTCGTATTTCGCAAACGCCGCTTCGAGGCTCGGCTCGCTGTGCAGATAATCCGCCATGGCGACCGCGCTCTCCATGGCGAGCTTGGTGCCCGAGCCGATGGAGAAATGCGCCGTGGCTGCGGCGTCGCCCATCAGCACGATATTGCGGTGCGACCACTTCTCGCACAACACGCGCGGGAAGCTCAGCCAGGCCGAGCCGCAGATATGCGTCGCATTCGACATCAGGCGATGGCCGCCGAGATATTTCGCGAAGATCTTTTCGCAGGCGCGGCAGTTTTCCTCCTGGCTCAGCGCGCCGAAGCCGGCTTTCTGCCAGGTCGCTTCGGAGCATTCGACGATGAAGGTCGCGGTGTCGGCATCGAACTGATAGGCATGCGCCCAGATCCAGCCGTGCTCGGTCTCTTCGAATATGAAGGTGAAGACGTCGTCGAATTTCTGTTGGGTGCCGAGCCAGACGAATTTGTTCTTGCGCGTGTCGATGGCGGGCTTGAAATAGTCGGCGAATTGCGCGCGGGTCCTGGAGTTCAAGCCGTCGGCGGCGATGACGACGTCGTAGTCCTTGGCAAGCGCGCCGGCATCCGCGATCTCGGCCTGGAAACGCAGATCGACGCCGAGCTGCCGGACCCGCTCTTGCAATAGCATGAGCAGTTTCTTGCGGCCGATGCCGGAAAAGCCATGGCCGCTCGAGACGATGCGCTCGCCGCGATAATGCACGGCGATATCGTCCCAATAGGCGAAGTGACCACGGATGGCCGCCGCGCTGGCCGGATCGTTGGCGGTGATATTGTCGAAAGTCTCGTCGGAGAACACGACGCCCCAGCCGAACGTGTCGTCCGGCCGGTTGCGCTCGAACACGGTGATGTCGTGGCCGGCGTCGCGCAGCTTCATGCTGATCGCGAAATAGAGGCCCGCGGGGCCACCGCCGAGACAAGCAATCTTCATGCACTGCCGCCGTAGAGATCGACCAATTCCGCAAGCATCGCACCATCGTGAAAGTATTTCAAGCTTAAACATTTAGGTTTGAAGCTTCTTCAAGGGCTGCCCGCTCCCTTCCGCGCGACCGGGCGCTATGTAATCATGGCATTGGAATGTTTGGGGTTTTAGCGGCTGCGGACAGGGAAGCAGAAACT
>JBAUCK010000342.1:0-6250 GCA_049677525.1 Xanthobacteraceae bacterium | reverse complement strand
AGCATGATCGGGATGCCGTCGCGGATCGGATAGGCGAGCTTCGCCGCGCGCGAGATCAGCTCCTGATTCTGCGCGTCATATTCGAGCCGCGCCTTCGTCAGCGGACAGACCAGGATTTCGAGAAGCTTTGGGTCGACACTGTCGACGGGACGATCGGACATGAGAGCGCTCCGAATTATTGCAACGGGGTTTTGCCGGGCGTCTTGCCTTTGGCGAGTTCGATCTCGGTGACCGCGACCAGAATTTCGGCGCGCGTCTTCAGGTCCGGCGCTTCCAGCATCGCTTGTTTCTCGGCGGCGTCATAGGGCGACATCATCGCCAGCGCATTGACCAGCGCCTCGTTGGGCGCGGTCTCGATGCCTTCCCAGTCGGCTTTGAGATTATTGGCCTTGAGAAACGCCGTCAGCGCGCGCAGCAACGACTTGCGGTCGACGTCGTCCTCGCCCTTGCGCGCGGTGAAATCGTCGATGAAGGGCCGATAGGTCACGCGGAACTGGCGATAGGGCGTCGCAACCGCAAGCTCCTCTGCGATGCGAAAGCGCGCGACGCCGGTGAGCTGAATGAGATAACGGCCGTCGCCGCTTTCGGCGAATTGCGTCATCCGCCCGACGCAGCCGACATGGAACAGTAGCGGCCTGTCCTTGTCGGGGCCGGGATGCGTGGGATCGGGCTGGATCATGCCGATCAGACGATGCGGCGCGCGCAAGGCGTCATCGGTCATCGCCAGATAACGCGGCTCGAAAATATTCAGCGGCATCTGGCCGCGCGGCAACAGCAGCGCGCCCGGCAGCGGGAACACCGGGATCACATCGGGAAGATCGTGCGGCCCTTTGTAGGTCGTATGCATCGGCATGCCGTAGTCCATTTCGCAACGGCAGCGAAATTATTCTTGACGCATGATCTTATCCGAAAACCGCAAGTCCACTTTTCGGGATCATGAGTTTTGCCTTGAGCATGATCTTATCCGAAAACCGCAAGTCCACTTTTCGGGATCATGCTTTAAACTACGAGAACAAAATCGACGACAGCTTCTTGCGGCCCTCGATCGTGGCCTCGTCCGCCGGGCCCCAGGCATCGAAGAACTGCACCAGCTGCTTGCGGGCGCCGTCATCGTTCCATTTGCGGTCGCGCTTGACGATCGAGATCAGCTGTTCGAGCGCGTCGAGGCGCCGGCCCTTGCCGTTGAGCGCCAGCGCCAGATCGAAACTCGCCTGGTGATCGAGCGGATTGGCGGCGACTTTCTGTTCGAGTTCGTCGACCGGTCCAAGCGTTTTTGCCTGCTCCGCAAGTTCGCGCGCCGCGCGCGCCGCGCCGACCGCGGCATCGTTGCGCTTGGCTTCCGGAATCTTGTCGAATGTCTGCTTGGCCTGATCGAGCGCGCCGGTTTCGACATAGCTGCGCACGAGGCCCGCCAGCGCCGGCACATTCTCCGCATCCTCGGCGAGAAGCTGCGAATAAAGCTCGGTGGCGCCCGCGGCATCGCCCTCGGCCAGCGCGGTATCGGCCGCCTTGAGCAGATCCTTCGCCTCGCCGCCGATCCGGTCCTTGGTCAGCCGTTCGAGAAAGGCGATGACCTGGCTTTCCGGCAGCGCGCCCATGAAGCCGTCGGCCGGCTGGCCGTTGACGAAAGCGATCACGGCCGGGATCGATTGGATGCCCATCTGGCCGGGAATGGCCGGGTGCTCGTCGATATTCATCTTGACGAGCTTCACCTTGCCCTTGGCCGCCTTCACGGCCTTTTCGAGCACGGGTGTGAGCTGCTTGCACGGCCCGCACCACGGCGCCCAGAAATCGACCAGCACCGGCTGGTGCTTGGATTCCTCGACGACGTCCTTAACGAATGTCTGTGTCGTCGTGTCCTTGATGGACTCGTCGGCGACGGCGGTCTGAGCTTCTTGCAACATGGTCCTTGCCCTAGAGCATGATCCCGGAAAGGGAAAGCCGGTTTTGCGAAAACATCATGCCCGAATAAAATATTTTCCGGCGCGCCGCCTGTAACGGGTCCCGCGGGCCGGAATGTGCCCTGTTCGCCAAGTTAAATGGGAAGAAAACCGCCCAAATGCAATCCGGGCCCGGTCCCCATCCAGCGTGATCCCGAAATGTGGACTTCCGGGTTTTCGGATAAGATCATGCTCAAATAAGCCCATCCGCCGTGAGGACTTCGATCCGCGGCGGGTGCCCGGTGGCGTTAAGGAATTTGAGCAAATCCTGCCGCGACAGCGTGGTCGTGCCGGTATTGGTCAGCGGATGGAAATGCAGGATCTCGTGCGCCATCAAAGCCTGATCGAGCACCACGGTGACGCGATGGCCGGTGTCATTGATGACGGCAAACGGCGTCACCGAGCCGGGCGTCACGCCAAGCAATTCCTGCATCAATTCGCTTGAGCCGAACGAGAAGCGGCCGGAGGCGCCGAGCCGCCGGTGCAGCGATTTGAGCTCGATCGCGGTGTCGTCCTGCGCCACGACGAGAAAAGGCACGCCCTTCTTGTCGCGCACGAACAGGTTCTTGGTGTGCCCGCCGGCAGCGTCGCCGCGCAGCGCCCGCCCCTCCTCGACCGTGAACACGGCCTCGTGCCAGGCGGTCTGGTGAGGGATATCGAGGCTCGTCAGATAGGCGAAAAGGTCGTCAGGCGAGGCGGGCATTGCGGTGAGGGTCGTGGGTCAGGCGGGGAAATCCGCCGTTTATGGCGCGTCACATATGCCAAAACCGGCCAAGGTTGCAAAACCGGGCCGGCTTTGGCATAGCTTCGCGTCCGAGCCGGACTATATGAGGGCTCGGCAATGGCCTCCGCCAAATGCGGCCGGCCAACTACCCTTCTCGGATGCGGGTGTAGCTCAGGGGTAGAGCACAACCTTGCCAAGGTTGGGGTCGAGGGTTCGAATCCCTTCGCCCGCTCCAATTTCACATCGTGCCGGCTTCTATTTCGGCTGAGCGTTTCCAGCCCGCACGATGCGCGCCGGAGGCGCCCGCCTATGTATATTCCGCCCGCCTTCCAAGAGGATGATATCGCTACGCTGCACGCGGCCATTCGCGTGTCGCGGCTAACGAATTTTATCACTGCTACCGCCGACGGACTGATCGGCACGCCTCTGCCCATGATCCTGAATGAGACCGAAGGGCCGCACGGCACGCTTTACGGACACGTCGCACGCGCCAATCCGCAATGGAAGCGCGTGCCGATCGGCAACGCCATGGCCGTGTTCATGGGCCCGGACGCTTATGTGACGCCGTCCTGGTACGCGACCAAGCGGCAGACCGGCAAGGTCGTGCCGACATGGAATTACGTCGCCGTGCACGCCTACGGACCGGTCGAATTCTTCGAAGATGCAGACCGGCTGCTCGATGTCGTGACGCGGCTCACGAAACTTCACGAGAGCGCACGCCCTGACCCATGGGTTGTCACCGACGCGCCAAAAGAATTCATTCAATCGCAACTGCGCGGCATCGTCGGCCTGCGCATGCCAATCACCCGCGTCGATGGCAAACGCAAGATGAGCCAGAACCGCAGCGCCGAAGACCGCGCCGGCGTGGTCAATGGCTTGGCCGCGAGCGACAGCGCGGTAGATCGGGCGGTCGCAAACCTCATTCCGGAGTGAGCCCCCGGCTCCGGACGAGTGCGTTTGCTCTATTACCTGGGACGTAATTGAGCCGGGCCGCTGCCTAGCTATTTTCCTGATCGTCCGCGCGCCGCAGAGCATCCAATCAACGGGTTCGGCGAGCGCAGGACATAAGCCAAGACATAAGCAACGGCGAAATTCAGGAGAGAGACATGCGAGTCCTGCTTACAAAGAAGGAACCGCCCCGGTGGCTCCTCGACATGTGGAAAGAGATTGACGACAAAACCTTCGGCAAGGGCTTCGACTGCTTCACCGAGGATGCCGTCTGCAACCTCGGCGTGGCGGATTGGAAGGGCCGCGAAGCGATCCGTGCGAGCCTAAAGGCGTTCGTCGATACCGGGTTCACCGCTCGGCATCATGTGACCGAGTACTGGGATGGCGGCTCACTGAAGATCTTCCGCGGTGTCGTGGACATGACACCCGATGACCGGTCGGGCCGACGGTGCATCCCACGATGACGCATTTTTTCTACATGGATGAGAAGGACGACACCAAAGTGCGTCACTGGGTCGGCGCTGTGGGACCGGTTGCGTTCGGTTAAGTCCCCGGTCCTGCTGTGCATCTGCGGCAGAGGCGCCTCGGGTCGGAAAAATAAGAATTTCGATCCGAGGCACCCCAGCCTTCTTGCGCTCCATATAAAACGAAAGGGTGCGACCGGGCTGCCCATCGATAAAGGCAGATAAGGATCAACCGACGATGAAAGCCTCGACCGACGAGATCAAAACCCCCCAGTCTAGCCGGCATCCTGCTGCGTCAATGGCGGGATGTCCGAGGCAAGACACAGCTCGACCTGTCGTTCGATGCAGGCGTCTCTCAGAAACACATAAGCTTTGTCGAAAGCGGCCGCAGCACGCCGAGCCGTCAAATGCTGCTCGATCTTGCCCAGGCTCTCGATGTGCCGCTGCGCGAAAGAAATGAACTGCTCTTAGCCGCAGGCTATGCGCCGCTCTATTCCAATCACGCTCTCGACGCACCGGTCATGAACAGTATCGGCAAAGCGTTGCAACGCATGCTGCGTCAGCACGATCCTTTCCCCGCGATCGTCATGGACCGGCATTGGAACGTGTCGATGACCAATGACGGAGCGCCGCGCTTGTTCAACTGCTTCATCGATATGGCCGCGCGGCCGAGCCCGCGTAACCTGCTGCACCTCATGTTCGATCCGGACGGCATGCGCCCCTTCGTCGCGAACTGGCCGGCGACAGCACGCGGATTGCTTGCACGTGTGTATCGGGAAGCGCTCGGACACGTCATCGACGAGAAAACGAAGGTGCTTCTCGCAGAACTGTCGCAATACCCCGGCGTGAAGCCGAAATGGCGCGCGCCGTTATCGGGGGACGCCATGCCCAGGATCCCGCTCACCTTTGTCAAAGATGGCGTGACGTTGAATTACTTTTCGATGATCACAACGGTCGGAACGCCGCAGACGGTCACTGCGGAGGAGCTGCGACTCGAATGCATGTTCCCCGCTGATGATGCGACGGAATCCGGGCACAGCCGGTTCATTCTGACGAATTCAGTCACCCGCTCAGCGCGTCACTAACCGCACGGCCATCGCTAGTCGCCGTGCATGTCGTGCGTCGCTTCGGCGCCGTGTTTCCAATAGCCGGCTGCGCGCAGCCATCGCTTATCGGCGCCGCGTTCGAGCAGGGTCTGGCGAAGCTGCTTGGCCACGGCGGTCTCGGCCGCGACCCAGGCATAGCCTTGACCCGGCGGCAGCCGCAGCGCACGCGACGCGCGGTCGAGACCATCGACCGATCCGGGCCGGGCGCCGTCGCGGTGCACCCACGTCACGTCACATGTTGCGTTCGACGCGAAAGACATTTGCTCATTGGCATTGGCGACCTCCACCACCACGAGCGCATGAGCCGCGGCAGGCAGTTCTTCGAGCCGCCGGCCGATCGCGGGTATTGCCGTTTCGTCGCCGATCAAGAGATGCCAATCGAAGGCCGTTGAAATCACGAACGAGCCGCGCGGGCCGCCGACGCCGAGCTTCGATCCCGGCCGCGCGTCAACGGCCCAATCCGTGGCCGGGCCATTTTCATGCAAGGCAAAATCAATATGCAATTCACCCGCCGCATCGTAGCGGCGCGGCGTGAAATCGCGCGACGGCGGCTTGCGGCTCTCATCGGGCCAGACGCTGCGGCCATCGGCGCCCATCGTGGGACGCGCCGGCTCGTTTTCGCCGGGCCGCGGGAAGAACAGCTTGACGTGATCGTCGAACCCCGAACTGACAAAGCCCGTGAGGTCTTCGCCAATGAGCGTGATCCGCCGCATATGCGGAGTGAGATCGCGGATGCGCGCGACCGTCAGCGTCCTGAATTTCGGACTATGGCGGACGCGCGAAACCAGCGGCTCGGCGACATCCAAAACTTCGGTCGGCGGAGAAATGCGTGTCATGTGAGTACCCTCTTGGCGCCTTTCACCATCCAGGTGAGTTCGCATGTCCGCTTGGACCTGTCATTCGCCTGAACGACAAGGCCGACCTTAGATTGTTCCGCCTCGTCTTCGAACCCCATGATGGAAGGGCCTTGGTGCCGATTCCAAAGAGAAGCACGAGCCCGTGAGCGACATCGACACTCCAGTGGTGGGTAGTCTGAAACGCTTGACCCCAAACGGCCGATTAGAGAAG
>JBAUCK010000341.1:0-2014 GCA_049677525.1 Xanthobacteraceae bacterium | reverse complement strand
ACCTTCATGCTGTCCAGCATTGTCGCGACCAGCGGGGACGCGATCCGATAATAGCTGAAGCGGCGGTTGCGAATGACAGTCAAAAGCCGCGCGGCAACCAGCTTGCTCAGGTGGCCGCTCGCCGTCGCGCGAGAGACATTGGCGCAGTAAGCAAGCTCAGTGGCCGTCAGCGACTGGCCGTCCATAAGCGCGTTAAGCATCGTCGCTCGCGCAGTGTCACCCACGAGAGCGGCCACTTCCACCAGATTTGCCGCTGCGACCATCCTCGACCCTATCGCTGATACCGGAAGCATATCAATCGAAGACAGTTCGGCATGGGCCGAACTGTTCGCGCGAGACAATGGCGAACCTCGCAGCAAGAATGCGCTGCAGGAGTTGAACGTCATGTTGAGCCGCACCCTTTATTCCGAGCAAGCAAGTATCATCGCTGCCGTGGTTTGCAGCTTGATCGTCGCCGGCTTCCTGAAGGGAATAATCGGGATCGGCATGCCAGTCGTCGCGCTGCCGCTGCTGTCGCTGTTCATCGACATCAAATCGGCGGCCATGCTGCTGAGCATGCCTTTGATCTTCAGCAACTTGCCGCAGGCGCTGGAGGGCGGAATGACTGGACGATGCCTCATGCAATTGATGCCGGTGATTCTCGGCATGATTCCCGGCCTCTTGCTTGGCGTTCGAGTCCTGTTGGCGCTCGATGCGAACGTTGCAAAGATTATCGCAGGCCTGGTGCTTATGGCTGTCGGCGGCGTCACGCCGCTCGCGCCGAAGCTAGAGCTTCAGTCTCGCTTGGTTCTGCCAGCCGGCATCACATTCGGATTTTTCGGCGGAATTCTGGGCGGCGTCGCAGCGATGCCGGGACCGCTTGTTTTCGTATTTCTGCTTGCAAAGGGACTGCGCGGAAAGGCGTTCACAAAGGAAGCCTCGCTGTATCTCGTCGTTTCCGCGGGCTTCTTGGCAATTCTTCTGACAGCCAGCCGCCAGTTCAACTGGCTTGACGTTTCAGTCTCGACGGCTGCGATGTTGCCAGTCGTGCTCGGCATGTATGTCGGACAACATATGCGCGATAAAATTGCACCTGAGACATTCAAGAAGCTGGTGTTGATCGCGGTCATTGCCGCAGGCGCCGACTTGCTGCGACATGGTTTCTTCAGTTGACAGGCTTGCCAGTCCTCCGCTTCAGCCTGCGAATCTGGGGGTCAGGAGTTCGAATCTCTTCGGGCGCGCCATTTTTTCAAAGACTTAGCTGTCGCCGTTCTTGGCCGCTTCCGGGACGTCACTGACGACCCCGGCCGAAGATGGCGCCGTCCCACGCTCGACCGGTTGCTGTCGACCCGCAGCCCATTTTCTCTCCGTTGAACCGGGAACGATTATTTTAGCTCCACCGGAATCCAGAACGACCAGCGGCGTTGCACCCGGGACGTCGAGGTCCGGCACCAGCGCCTGCGTTCGATTATCAAGGATGAACCACTGGCCGTCGACACGAACCGCCGTGACCGCGTGCTCTTCATCGGGGAGGCGCCTGTGCACGATGACCAGTTTGACATCTTCTTCGGACACGCCGGCGCTCAACAGCGCGACATATTTCGCGATTGCATAGTCCTCGCAATCGCCGTGACCGGTTGTCAGCGTTTCGAGGGGAGGGCTCCGCCGATCAGGAACGCCCCACTGATCGACGACGCTCTCCGGAACGATAGCCAGATTGACCGCCCTGTTGATGACGCCGACCCGAGCCAAGCCGTTGCGCGCGCGACCTTGTGCGACAATGTCAAGGAACTTGCGAGCGGCCGGAGAGCATTCCTGCTGCCTCAGGCAGCGATCGACAACGGCCGCGTCGGCATCGATCTCATTTCCCACGAAACGCCAACGATTTAACGAATCGCCGGAAGCGATTGGGATAGCGATCTGACCGAACGGCTCAGCGGAGGGCGGCTGTTGCGCGTCAGGCGGCAGCGAGGTCAACATTCGCTCCCGGCGCACCGGTATTGGCCCAGCATCGTGAGACTCCATTGCGGAACTC
>JBAUCK010000340.1:0-5378 GCA_049677525.1 Xanthobacteraceae bacterium | reverse complement strand
GGTTGGATTTGAATGATCGAACCCTAGTGATGGTAATGACCAACGGCATTGGTTCGCATCTAACCAACGACGAAAAACGTGCTCACCTGACTGATTTGGGTCGGGGACACCTCATTGATCAGGTCTGTACCCAGGAAATATTGCCGCCTGAGAAGTGATGAGGAATAACTTGGCACATGGTCGAATTAGTCTGCCGCTTGCGAGATCAAGGAACTGATGGTTCAAGGTTTGCAGCTAGATGCTTGGGCGAGAATCTCTGAAGCGGACGGCGAACTCAAGCTTTCCGATTGGATTCCATGGATTGCGACGTCATCGGCGACAACCGGAGGCAACGTATTCCTAAACCGAAGGTCGGAAGTTCGAGTCTTCCCGGGACCGCCATTCATGCCATTCTTTGTTTATGTTCTCGGCAACCGGCGCGAAGGCGATCGGCGCACCTATGTCGGCTGGACGACGGACCTCGATCGGCGTCTGCAACAACACAATGCTGGAACCGGCGCCAAATCGACCCGCGGGCGAATATGGATCCTACTCTATTCCGAATGTTGCAAGACTAAGCGCGATGCGATGAGCCGCGAGTGGCAGGTCAAGCGCGACCGCAAATTCCGCGCCACGTTGCGGGCAACCATTCCGACTGGACGCCGCCGACGTAACGCGCCAAACGTCGTGCTCAAGCCCTAGCGCCAAAGCCTTAGCGCTAGAGTCTTAGCGCCAGAGTCTTGGTGCGCGAGCATTCTCGGCGCGCCAGTACATCACTAGCAGTTCTTGAACCGGAATATCCCGCCCTGTAGGCTTCCTCCCCCTAAGAAGCTTCCGCCCAAGGTGGCGGGTGGGAACCCTTCCGCCCGCCAGGAAGTCAAAAGCCCACCGCAAAACACCAAAAGAAAACCCGCATTGCCAATGACCAGCCAAAACCACGACGACGCAAGAGCCGCCGCGAATTCGGCCGCGACCAACGACTTCCACAATCTGCATGAACTTATCGCCAAAGCGCGCGCCAATCTGAACCAGAACGATTGGGACTATGTCGTCGGCGGCACCGAGACCGAGACGACGCTGCGGCGCAACCGCATGGCGCTCGACTCCGTCGCGTTCCGGCCTCGCGTGCTGCGCGATGTCAGCAAGGTCGACGCCTCGGCCGAAGCGCTGGGCCATAAGCTGCGGCTGCCGATCGTGCTGTGTCCGGTCGGCTCATTGGAAAGTTTTCATCCCGGCGGGGCCGAGCCCGTGGTCAAGGCGGCGGCCGAATTCGGCGTCGCTCATATGCTGAGCTCGGTTTGCGATCCGGGCCTTGAACGGGTCGCGGAAGCCGCGCCCAATGCGCTGCGCATGTTTCAGCTCTATGTGCGCGGCGACGCGGCCTGGGCCGACGATCACGTCGAGCGCGCGATCAAGAGCGGCTATTCCGCGTTCTGCATCACTGTCGATACTGCGCATTACAGCCGGCGCGAACGCGATCTCGCGAAGCGCCATACCACCGGCGGACGCCGCCGCGCCACGGGGCGCGACTTCCAGATGGCGCTCGACTGGAGCACCGTCGAGCGCATGAAAAGCAAATACAAGATTCCGTTCGGCATCAAAGGCATCGGCACCGCGGAAGACGCCAAGATCGCGCTCGATCACGGCGTCGAGATCATCTACGTCTCCAACCACGGTGGCCGGCAGCTCGACCACGGCCGCGGCTCGTTCGACGTCCTGCCCGAAGTCGTCGAAGCGGTGGCCGGCCGGGCGATGATCATTGTCGACGGCGGCTTCTATCGCGGCACCGATATCGTCAAGGCGATCGCCATGGGGGCCAATCTGGTCGGGCTCGGCCGCATGCAATGCTACGGGCTCGCTGCGGCGGGGCAGGCGGGCATCGTGCGCATGCTCGAAATCATGGAAGACGAAGTGACGCGCGCGCTCGGGCTGCTCGGGGTCACGAGCTACTCCAAGCTCGATCGCTCCTATGTAGCGCCGGCGGCGCCGGCCAATGCCCCGCACGTGTTCTCGGCTTTCCCGCTGTGGGAACACACGCCGTATCGGTACTGACACGACCTTTCACCGCTCGTCCCCGCGCAAGCGGAGACTAAGTACTGGATTCCCCATGCGCGCGAATGAGCGGCAAGTGCTTGTCCTCATAACGTAAGTGAAATCATGAATCTTTAGCTCGGCATCGGCATCACCAATAATCCGCGCACCTGGTTGATCATCGACGGGACGGTGAAGCCCGACGGGATCGATCTCATCCCGACCGTGCTGCATCCGTCCGAATTGTTCTGGCGGCAATTGTACTTTTCCGAATTCGCGGTGTCGGAAATGTCGTGCTCGTCCTTCTTCATCGCGGTGGCGCGCGGCGACACGCGCTTTGTCGGGCTGCCGATCTTCACTACGCGACGGTTCTTCCACACCAGCATCCTGGTGCGGCGCGAGGCCGGCATCGAGACGCGGGCCGATCTCGAGGGCAAGCGGGTCGGCGTGCCGGAATATCAGCAGACCGCGGCGTTATGGGCGCGCGGCGTGCTGCAGCACGAATTCGGCGTCGCGCCCAAGGACATGGAATTCTTCATGGAGCGCACGCCAGAAATGAGCCACGGCGGCGCCGCCGGCTTTAAGGCGCCGCCCGGCGTCACCGTGCATCAGATCCCGGCCGACAAGAGCATCGGCGCGATGAATGCTCGCGGGCGAGCTTGACGCCGTGCTGCATTATCTCGCCGTACCGCAATCTGGTCGACCGCAGCCGCGCTGATCTGACCAGCCATCCCGACTTCAAATATCTGTTTCCCGATCCGATCGCGGAAGGCGTGCGATTCTATAAGAAGACTGGACTCCTGCCGATCAATCACCAGACCGTGGTGCGGCGCGATATCTTCGAAAAAGAGCCGTGGGTGGTGCTCAATCTGATCAAGGCCTTCAACAAAGCCAATGAGATCGCCGACGCGCAACGCATTGCGCATGTGCAGGATCACTTGGCGGCGGGCTTGCTTGCGGGCGATCCCAGGTCGCGGCTTCTGCATCACGGCGCGAGGCCAACCGTAAGGTCATCGAGACCATCGCGCAATATTCGGTGGAGCAGAATCTGACGCCGCGCCTCGTCAAGATCGAGGAGCTTTACGCGCCGAGCGCGCTCGACACCTAGAGCGAGATTGTTTTGGGTTGAATCAGTTGTCGCTCTAGGATTTTGATCGAGGCATGATCTTTTCGGAAAACCGGTTTCCACTTTTCCAGATCATGCTCTAAACAGAAGCGCTCCGTTCAGAAATGCGCCTCGATGCCGCGCGCCGCGACGAGGGCGGCGACCTGATCGCTGCGCATACCGTGGGCGCGAAGCACCTCGCCGATATCCCGGCGGCACTCCTCGGCGCTGCGCTCCTCTTTCGGCTTGAGCTGCGCCGACAGGTGAGCGCCTTCTTGCCGCGACAGATCGGCCAGCGCGTGGCCGAAAATGCGTTGCGCCTGATCGTAGCGGGCGAGACCCGAGGCGATGTCGCTGCCGGCATCGTGGAGGCAGTGGGCCAGCGTCGCCGCGTCGATGGCCGCCTTGGTCGTGCCGGCGCCGGCGTGCGGGCGGGCGACAAACGCTGCATCGCCGGCCAGAGCCACGCGGCCGAACACGATATGCGGCGATTCAAGATCATAGATCGCCTGGAAGAACGGCGCAGCGCGGACAAAAATTCCGACGATCTGTGGCGCGAGCAGGCGTGCTGCATCCGCTTTCACTTGCGCGATCACGTCGGGGCGGATCAAAGGCGGCGGAATGCCCGCGCCATGATACCGGCCGGCCGCATCGGTGCTGATATCGGCGAGCGTTGCGGCGTCCGTCGGCCGGTACCAGACAATATTGTAGGCGCGGCGTCCGGCCTGGGTGTCGTTATCGCGACCCGGCACCGGATAGCCGAGCAATTGCTCGCCTTCCGGCAGGCAGAACGCGTAAAGCTCGAAAACCTCGCGATGGATGTCGGACGGTATTTGTTGCTCGTCGAGCACCGCGCGCCAGGCGACATAGCCGGCATAAACCGGCTTCGTCCGCGGCAGAAATTGCGTCCGCACCTCAATCCGTCGGCGCCGATCAACAGGTCGCCGTGTTCGCGCGTGCCGTCGGCAAAAATCGCAGTTACCGTGTCGGCGCCCTGCGCGACCTGCTGCAACGCCTTGCCGAGCCGGTAATTGTCGGTCGGCAAGGCGTCGCGCAGCGCGCGGTAAAGCCGCGCCCAGCCGCTCATGGTTCGCTCCGAAGATTGGGCAACGATGGTTTTGCCGGCGCTGTCGAGGCAGACGACTTTGGGCACGCGGATGCCCATCGTCTCGTCGAAGGCAATGCCGGCGCTTTGCAGGATGCGAATGAGCTGTGGATGCGTGCCGAGCCCGACACCGGGGCTCGCCAGCTCTTCGGTGTTGCGCTCGAAGATCACGGCGTCCCAGCCGATCTTGCGCAGGAGATGCGCTGCGATTAGGCCGCGAGCCGCCGATCACCAGCGCGCGCATGTTATCCCGCGGCCTACCGGCGGGACGGCCTAAGTCACGACAGAGCCCACGACATGCCGTCGTGACCGGGCTTGTAGTCCATATTGGTCGCCGCCGGATTGCGATTGACCAGCGGGCGGCCATACATCGGATTGGTCATGCTGCGCGTTTCGTGCTCGACGCGGAACAGCGGCTCGCGGCTATCGAGATCAATCACGTCGACGAAACGATATTCGTGATCGTTGGTCTCCATCGTGATCAGGCCGAGTTCCTTGAGCCGGCGATAGGGCGCGGAGAAATCGGCGAGATAAATCTGAACGTGGTGATTGTCGTAAGGCACTTCCGGCGCATCGGTCTCGCGGAAATAAAAATACTGCTTCTCGCCGACCTGCACCCGCGCTTCCGGCCCCGCGCCGTTTTTCATCACATCGGCATTGGTGCGCAGCGCGTCACGATAAAAGCGCACGATGCGCTCCACGATGCCGGGCCGGACGTCGAAGCGCACATAGGCGATGCCGAGCGCGACGCGGCCGAAACGCTCCTCGTCCGGCGTGTGGACGTGAATGCGATTGCCCCAGGGGCACACCGTCTCGACGCAATCGTTGCTCTCGCGGAAATCGAATTTGGTTCCGGCCAGGAGCTTGCGCGCATTGGCGAGGCGCGCGAGCAGCGTTTCGCGGTCCGGAATGACCAGTCCGGTGACGCCGCGCAGCACTTCGGGCTGGCCCATCGGCAGGTGGAACTGGCTCATGCCGACATTGATCCACATATTGCCGGAGCCGGTCATCAGGAACGGATCGCGCGTCAGCCCGAGCCCGGTGACGTAATAATTCGTCGCCACATGCTGATCGCTGATCGAAACGTTGACGTGGCCGAGATTGACGATATTGCCGATATCCTGCGCGGCGCGGTCGTAATGTCGTTCGAGCATTGCC
>JBAUCK010000339.1:0-16062 GCA_049677525.1 Xanthobacteraceae bacterium | reverse complement strand
TGCTCGTCCTTGGAAATGTCGACCGGGTGTACGGTGTAAGGCAGGCCCATTTCCTCGAGCGCAATGGAAGCCTTGCGGCCGTTCGGCGTCGTCCAGGTGTAGAGATCGATCACGATTTTGGTCCTGTGCTGGTTCGCGGGGAGAGGATTTCAGGCAGCGCTTCTGAGCGTTGCCAGGTGAGCGGCGATGCCGTCGCGGATTTTCGGGCCGTGCATGCGCATTTCGGTGAATTCATGTTCCGAGATGAGATCGTAAAGTCCCGACTTGAAGAATGGCCAAGCCTGCGCATGCTTCCACCATTCCTGCACGTGGGGCCGGCTGCCGATCCAGAGGTCGATAAGCCCGAGATAATCGAGCCGCGCCGCAAATGGCATCATATTGATGTCTGCGAGGCTGGGATTGCTGCCCAGAATCCACGGGCCGCTGCTTTCGGCAAGCATATTCTCGAGCATTTTGAAGGCGCGTTCATAGGCGGCAATCGCGTGCACCACGAACGGCGATTGCACGCCGTATTCGTAGGTCGACTTGAAGCGATCGGTGCGGCGCGGGTCGCCGACATTGCGAAAGCGCTTCTGCCGCGTCTCCTCGGGCATATTCTTCATCCGCTCACGGAACATGGCGGAAATGCTGATCTCGGTTACGCCCTCGAACAATCCCTCATCGACCATCTTGCTCCATAGCCGCATACGGCTCTGCAGCCACGGATCGGCCGGAGTGAGCTTCGGCGGGTGCGGGAACGCCGCGTCGATATACTCGCAGATCAGCGTCGACTCGATCACTGGCTTGCCATCATGCACCAGCGTTGGAACTACCCCTTTGGGATTGAGCTTGAGATATTCGGGATCGTATTGCGCAGCCGTGAACAAGTCGACGCTGACCGCGCGCCATTCCAATCCTTTCGCCCGCAACGTGATGCGGACCTTCTGGCAACAGACCGAGTTGCCGAAGTCGTAAAGGAACAGCTCGCTCATGCGAGCTTTTTACCCCAAAGCCGGGCAGAAGCGATATCGGCGCCCTCACGGATCGCCTTGAGCTTGAGCCACACCGCCGGCTCGATGACCCATTCGCGGCGGGTGAAGGTGCCGAAGCCGCAATCGCTCGAGGCGATGACGCGCTCGCGGTCACCGACGGTCGCGACCGCTTCCTCGATCCTGCGCGCCACGACTTCCGGATGCTCGACGAAATTCGACGTGGTCTCGACCACGCCCGGAATGAGGATCATGTCCTTCGGGAACGGCACGCGCTTGAGCGCCGCATATTCATGGGCATGTCGCGGATTGGAGAACTCGATCGACAACGCACCGACCTTGGCCTGATAGAGCGCGGGCAGGATCTTATCGAGCGCGACGTCATGGATGTGCGGGCCTTCCCAGTTGCCGTAACAGATATGCAACCGCAAGCGATCGCGCGGGATGCCTTCGACGCCCTTGTTGATCGCCTCGACATGGCGCTCGCAGCGCTGGGCGAAATCGGCGTCGGACAGATCGCGGTACATCATGGTGCGATCCATCGCCAGATCGGGCGCATCGATCTGCAACACGATGCCGGCTTTGTGGATCGTCTGATATTCGTTCTTCATCTCGCGCGCGAGCGCGTGGAGATAGGCGTCGTGGCTGTCGTAATGAGCATTGAGCATCGTTGTCGAGATGATGCCGGGCGACGGCGCGGTCATGAAGCGCTCGGAGAACGCATGGAGCTCATCGGCGATCTTGTTAAAGCCCGATGTCTCCTCCTGGATCGGCTTCAAGTCCTTGTATTTGACCTCGCCCTGCGCTTCCGGCGCGCCCTGCTGGCTCTTCGGCGGATTGGGGAAACGGCGCATCAGATAGGCAAGCAGTTCAGGAAATTCCTCGAACTCCTTGCCGCGGCGGCGCTTCGACACCCCGGCAAAACCGCTCATACGCTGCGGCACGTAAGTCTGAAAGCCGATGCGGCGCTGCTCGCCGTCATTGCCAATATCGATGCCGGCCGCCATCTGCTTCTGCACGACATGGCGCACCGCCTTATCCATCTCGTTCGTCATCAGGGCGGCGTCATAGGCCTTGCCCTCCTCCTGCGCGATGAGCAGGTCGCTCAAGGTCTCGTTGCGCGGCAGGCTGCCCACATGGGTGGTGAGAATACGGTCACGGCTCAAGATCATGCGGAAAGCTCCGGCGGGAGGGGCTTGTTTTTGGCGGCCAGTTTTGGCGGCTCAGTTTTGACGGGCATGTCATAGCGCAATTTCGCGGCGCTGACAGGCTGATTCCGCGACTGTTTGCGTCCGGCATTGCCGCCGAATTCAGGCGTCGGCATAATGCTTTGCAATGGGCTGATTGGTCGGCCAAAAACCGCCAGCGGCAAGATTTTAGTTCTGAGCGTGATCTTTTCCGAAATCCCGGGTTCCACTTTTTGGGATCATGCTCTAGAGGAAACGCCGCGATGAACACCGCTTTGCATAGCGCAAGCGCCATACCGCGCGACTACAATTTTGCCGCCGATATTCTCAAGCGCAATCTCGACGCCGGCCGCGCCGAGAAAATCGCCTTCATCGACCACCGCGGCAAATACAGCTATGGCGATCTTGCCGAACGCGTCGAGCGCTTCGGCCATGTGCTGCGAACGCTGCGCGTGCGCCGCGAGGAGCGCATGCTGATGGGTCTCCCCGATACCATCGACTGGCCGACGGCCTTTCTCGGCGCCATCAAGGCCGGCGTGGTCGCGGTGCCGGTCAACACGCTGATGACCGAGGACGATTACTGCTTCATGCTGTGCGATAGCCGGGCGCGGGTGCTTGTCGTCTCCGAGGAGCTGCTGCCGAAATTCAACAAGGCGCTGCGCGAGGCTGAAGGTCTCGAACATGTCATTATTTCTGGCGGGCAAACGCAGGGCCCGCCGCGCTTTGACGATTTGTTGGCGCAGGCAAGCACCAAGCCGATGACGGCGCCGACCACCCGCGACGACATGTGCTTCTGGCTCTACACATCCGGCTCGACCGGCCGGCCGAAAGGCGCCGTGCATACGCATGCCGATCTGAAACTCACCGACGATCTTTATGCTGCCCCGACGCTTGGCATCACCGAAAACGACATCTGCTATTCGGTGGCCAAATTGTTTTTCGCGTATGGGCTCGGCAATGCACTGACCTTCCCGATGTCGGTCGGAGCTGCCACGGTCTTGTTGCGAGACCGGCCGACGCCGGACCTGGTCGCCGATCTCCTGAAGAAACATCACGTCAGCGTGTTCTATGCGGTGCCGACATTTTATGCCGGCTTCCTCGCGAGCCCCGCAGCGCCGCAAAGTGGCGAGATCAACCTCCGCCGCTGTGTATCGGCGGGCGAGGCGCTGCCGCCGGAGATCGGCCGGCGCTGGAGCGAGCGCTACGGCACCGACATTCTCGACGGGCTGGGCTCGACCGAAATGCTCCACATCTTCCTCAGCAACCGGCCTGGCGACGTGAAATACGGCACTTCCGGCAAACCGGTGCCGGGCTACGACATCCGCCTGGTGGATGACGACGGCGAGATCGTCAAAAATCGCGGCGAGATGGGCGAATTGCAGGTCCGCGGCCCGACCAGCGCAATGATGTATTGGAACAATCGCGAGCAATCGCGCTCGACCTTCCTCGGCGAATGGACCCGCTCCGGCGACAAATATGTCAAGGACGATGACGGCTATTACGTCTACTGCGGCCGGCGCGACGACATGCTGAAAGTCTCCGGCATGTATGTGTCGCCGTTCGAGGTCGAAGGCGTGCTGCAAAGCCATCCCGACGTGCTCGAAGCCGCCGTAGTCGGCTGGCCCGACGTTGATGCGCTGATCAAGCCCAAGGCCTTCGTCGTGCTGAAGACGCAGGGTCTGGCCGGCGCTGATTTTGCGCAAAGACTCCAGGACGAATGCCGGCAGAAGCTCGCAGTTTACAAATATCCACGCTGGATCGAATTCCGCAGCGAGTTACCGAAGACCGCAACCGGCAAGATCCAGCGCTTCAAGCTGCGCGCGGAAGCCGATGTGAAATAGTGTCATCCAGCTTTTTTAGGAACCTTGCGGAGAACGGAAGTAGGCTTAGCCGGCATGCATAAATAAGATGACCGTGCGCGATAACTTCTTCGCCGCCACCAAAAGGCTGCTAGCGGGCCGTGTTGGGCACAGATGCTCCAACCCTGGCTGCATGCGATCAACATCGGGCCCGGCGCTCGACGCAAATAAGGTCGTCAGTGTCGGTGAAGCTTCGCACATCACCGCCGCCGCGCCGGGCGGCATGCGGTACGACAAGTCTCTAACGCCCGAGGAACGATCAGCCGAAACGAACGGGATTTGGCTCTGCGATCTGTGCGCAAGCCTTATCGATAAAGATGAGAAGCGCTTCACAATCGAAGTGCTGCGAAAGTGGAAAGAAGGCGCGGTCGGCCGTGCGCCGAAAGAAATCACAACGCGCCGGATGGCGGGCGCCGGCCGATCGTCATTATCGACGATGACGACGACGATCGCGCATTCCCGGGCACCTTGGGCCTGCCGGCTGAAGATAACCTCGATGCCGTTGTGGCGCGCATGGGCGAGGCGGCGGAACGCGATATCGCAGCCTTTCGTCGCGCTAAGGAATGGCCAGCACACACGATCGCGCTCAATCTGACACTGCACGAAGGCGATAAACGCCAAGAGTTTTCCGTCGAACAGATGGCGGACGCGATTGATGTAGCGGAGGTCGCGAATCTCGTCGCCGCGCCGGGCACCGGAAAGAGCACCACGATGGTCCAGCTCGCCGGAGCAATTCTTAACTCAGGGCGCGCGGTTCCGGCGCTCGTCCCGCTCGGTGAATGGTCGGCACTGCGCGAAAACTTCTTCTCGTTTCTCACGCGTCGCAATGCGTATGGCGCATTCCCGGCCACAGCACTTCATGCAACTGGCCTACAATGGGCGTCTGCGGCTGCTGCTCGATGGATGGAATGAACTTGACCCGGAGTCTCGCCTCGCGGCGAAAACCCAGAAGGCGCGCAAGTCGTTGCAGCGGCAATCCGTGAAGCGTTGGGGATTGATCCAATGCTGGCCGCCGAGATGATCTTTCGATCGGCTCCCGAGGTCTGGCCCTTGATCAGCGCCGAAGTCGTCGCGTTCGCGGCACGGTGGCACACCGCGGGAAAAGCTGATCGTGCCGCCCGATTTATGATGACGACAGGCCGGCCGGAATTCGCGCCGCAAATTTGGCGATTGATTTCGACCCGGGATGATCAGGTCTATTTGTCGGCGTTGCGTGCGCCGGTACGATTCCGGCCGAAAGTTCTAGGTGAAGATACCGAAGCCCGGCTTGCGGCACTGCCGAAAGAAACCCGCCGGCATGTGGTTGCGGAGATCGCCGCCAACAGCGAGTTCGATGGAATGGAGCTGGCGGTTCGCATCGCTCGCGCTGACCCAAGCCCCGAAGTCGTGGTCGAGATTTTGCAGGACTTCAATTCCGCCGCGCCGATCGTTTGGTCGGCGAGATATTGCGACGCACGGCGAGCGATGCCGTTTGGGAGCGCGTTGCGCAGAGGGGTTATCCGGATTATTGGCCGATCCCGACCAGAATGCGCGGCTCGATGAGTTGCGGCGCGTTCTGATCGCGGCGCAGACGATCCTTTGAAAACGCTCAACAACCTAGCTGCGCATCCTGGTGACGAGTCAGCGCCCGCCCGGATCATGGAGACAATCGCAATCGGCGGATTTCCAATTTCGTAATGACGGCGGAGCATAGCCCTTCGACGCGCCTATGAGGCCTATCCCGATGCCGTCCGCCAGGGCCTATTACGCCGCATCGCGGCCCAAATGGAATTGCCATACGGGGCAGAGGAGTTTCTCAAGGATGCGGCTGCCGTCGATGACGGACCCATCGTCGCGTCGGTCCTCGATATAAGCACCGCCGAACTGCGTGACGTTCACCCGCCATTCGCTCTCGTGCTTCATCGGCCGCACAATCGCGCCCTTGCGCGGAAAGCGCATGCCGCGTTTCTCGGCCTCCATCGAAGCCGGGATGGTCTTCCGGCTACGCCGGCCGCGTGCGGATCGACGCCGTTCAGACGGAACATCATGGTCGGATAGAGCATATTGCCGTCGGCATCGCCGAGTTCAAACGGCGCGCCGGCAAAGCTCGCCAGATCGCCGTCGCCTGAACATGTCGGCGCGCACCGCCATGCAGCTGGATTTGGTTTCGATCAAAAGCTGTCGATCCGCGCGCCGTTCATCACGGCGCCGGCGGCGAGCGCATGAAACAGCACTCCACCTTGCGCGCGGCGAGCAGATCATCGGCCGCGCATTTTATAGGCGGCGGTATCGTAAGCCTGCGCCTTGTCTTGCCGAAGATCAGATGCGGTTCGTTGAGCCCGCGGAGCGCGTCGATCCGCGCCAGCAGATCGTCGGCGACGCCGTGCACGACCTGGCGAATATCGCCATGCATATTGGCGTGCAGGCCGCAGAAATTTGTCACGCCCGCGGCCGTTCCCATGCCGCCGATAAAGCCGTAACGCTCGATCAGAAGCGTCTTGCGCCCATGAGCGCCGGCCGCGGCGATGCCGGCAGGGCCATCGCCGAGGACGACGATCTCATACGCTCCGAAAATCGGCGTCTCGCGCGCAGGCTCGGTGATGCTCGGCAAGACGGCGCTCCTGGCGATCCGCCTCTATAGCGGCTGCGGCACGCCGTCGACCAGGATCAAATTCCGGCTGAGGCCGGCGTCGCGGAAGGCAAGCGCCTGCGCATATTCCGGCGAGCGATACCACCGGCGCGCGATCTCGCGATCGGGAAATTCGGCGATGACGAACATGCGCGGCAGCCAGGTGCCCTGGAGCGCCTCCGCCTCGCCGCCGCGAACGAGATGCCGGCCACCATAGAGTGCAATGGTCGGCGCGGCGCGGGTGCGGTACCCCTCCATGGCGTTGCGGTCCTTCACCGTGACATCGGAAATTATGTAGACGGGCGTGGCACTTCCTGCGCTGGCGGCACTGGACCCCAGCTATGCAGAGCCCCCGCGGGTTCAACCGCCACGGCCGCAAAGGCAGGGTCAGGGACCGTAACAGGGACCGCAAAACGCCGTGCTTCTTGCGTTTACAGTTTCCGGGTATTAGGAGGGCGCATCGCAAATGGGCCGCGGTAGCTCAGCCGGTAGAGCACCGCATTCGTAATGCGGGGGTCAGGGGTTCGAATCCCTTCCGCGGCACCAATAAAATCAATAATTTATGGATAAGCATCGCCCTCCGCGACCCGACGCATGGCGCACTGGGTAAACCGTGGGGTAACCGCGCGGCGGCCCCAAGCGGCTCGGGCTGTCATGCGCTTGCCCTCCCGTCTTAAGTTGTCAGATTATGGCTTCGCGGCGTCTCTGGGGGATGTCATGCGTTCTCTCATCGTGTTGAGTCTTTTTGGTCTTCTTGTTGGCTGTGCTTCATCTGGTGTGAAAGTCAGCGAGCAACAGGCGGAATCGTTCAAAGTCGGAACATCGACCTATTCGGACGTAGTGACGGCGCTCGGCGCGCCCACGTCCACTACTCTTGATACTCAAGGTAATCGAACCGCTGTGTACACCTACACGTCGATCCGCTCGCAGCCGCAGAATTTCATTCCATACCTCGGCCCTCTCGTGGCGGGATACGATAACACCACGCCCAAAGGTCAGCGCGGCATTCAGTGATCGTTGTGAGCAGGCGCCATACCTCTCTGACCCGATGCTTTTTGTACTCCGGTTCAGCCGGCCACCATGGCGTGAAAAACACGCAACCAATCCTCGCCGCAGTCTCGACGCCTTCGGAAGCGTGCCGCTTCAAAAATTCCAGCAGCTCTTCCTGCCGCGGCTGTCCGAACGTGAGGCGATAGAGTGCAAGAGACTGCTTGAGGTCGTCGACGCGCGTTCTCTGGAAAGCGGCAGCATCGTCAATCGCCACTCGATCTTCGATGGCCCGACGAAGATCCAGAAAGGGATCATATCGTTTTGAATGTCGAGACGGCGGTCCAGCGCGGTACGAAAGAGCGATGCCCAGGGGTCGCGGCCGCCTTTATCCGACGTTGGCCTCCCGTTTTCGGATCGAGCCGTAATCCGCGTCAAAAGTAAAACTGCGTGTAAAATCCCCCCGTTACAATGGCAGATGGCTATGCACAGGCCTCCGGCAATCTAGCGGTGCTGAACCTTCATGTCGCGCCGGGCCTCGGCAATGCCATGGGCATGCTCTACGACGCGGCGAAAGCGAATGCGCCGGTGCTGGTCACCGCCGGCCAGCAGGATCTCGAAATGTTGTTACGGAACCAGTCCTGACCGCCGACCTGCCGACCTTGGCGCGGCCCTTCGTCAAATGGGCCGCCGAGGTGCATCGCGTCGAAGATTTGCCGCGCTACGTCCACCGCGCAGTGAAGACCGCGCTGGCGCCGCCGACAGGGCCGGTGTTTCTGTCGCTGCCGGGCGATAGCTTGAAGAGCGATGCCGACATCGATTTGCTCGAGCCGACCCGCGTCGCGCCGCGGGTGCGCGGCGACGCCGATGCGGTGGCGGCGGCAGCCGAACTGCTGGCCAAGGCCGAGCGGCCGGTGATCATCGCCGGTGATGCGGTGGCGCAGAGCCGTGCACACAAAGAGCTTGCCGCGCTCGCCGAAGCGATCGGTGCGCCGGTCTATGTCGAGTTCATTCCCAACACCGCGTCGTTTCCAGCGTCGCACCCGCTCTATCGCGGATCAATGACGCGGACCCAGGCTGGCGTGCGCGAAGTGTTGCACCAGCACGATCTGTTGTTTTCCGTCGGCGGCGATCTGTTCACCTGGTCGCTGCCGTCGAACATTGACCCGTGGCCGAAAGGCTTGCCGCTCATTCATCTAGATTCCGATCCCTGGCAGATCGGCAAGAATTATCCGGCGCAAGTCGCAATCCTCGGCGATCCGAAAGCAACGCTGCCCGACATCACCGCGGCCGTCAGTGCGCGTATGGGCGCGAGCGCCAAAAGCGCCGCCGCGGCGCGGCTCAAATCCACCACCGACGCGATCAAGAAAGATCGCCAGGCGTTTCGCGCCAAAGCCCGTGCGCTGGCCGGTAAGACGCCGGTCCAGCCGCGGGCGCTCCTCGAAGCGATCGGCGCGATGCTGCCGAAAGACGCCGTGGTGATCGAAGAGATTCCGTCGTCGTCGCCCGGCGCGCGCTGATCAACAGCGACGACGCGCAGAGCTTTTATGGATTGCGCGGCGGCGGCATCGGCTGGGGATCGCCGGCCGCGATCGGCGTCAAGCTCGCGCTGCCCGACCGGCCAGTCGTGGCGCTGGTCGGCGACGGCAGCGCGCTCTACACGATCCAAGGACTCTGGACCGCGGCGCGCTATCGGCTGCCGATCGTCTGGGTGATCTTCAACAATACGAGCTACCGCATCCTCAAGCAGCGCCTCGTCATGCTGCGCGGGCTTGCCGAACAGGCCGACAATTTCGTCGGCATGGAACTCAACGATCCCGCGGTGGATTTCGTTGGCCTGGCGCATTCGCTGGGCATCGACGCCCATCGCGCCAAGACCGCGCATGCGGCGACCGACCTGATCGGCAAGGCGCTGGCAAGCGGCACCTCGATACTCATCGATGTCGACATGGAGCGTGGTTATAAGCCGATGTGAAATTTAGCGGCGCGTCGCGATCAGCCGACCGTCGTCAACGGCACGTCGGCATAGAGCTTATAGCTCTGCGACTTCGGCTTCGCCTTATCCTCTTCATTGAGATATTCGATCGAGCTTTTGCCCAAGAGCGCGCGCGGCAGGATCATGACGCGGATGAAACGCGTCGGCTTGTCCGCCGATGCCTGAGCAAAGACCGGATCGGGCCCGGTCTCGTACCAGGCCCCGCCGGGGCCGTAGGACGTTGATTTGCCGTGGGTGTCGATGCGGATGGCGCCTTCAAAGATGCAACGCGTGCCGGGGCCTTGATGCCGGTGCAGAAAGGCGCAGCCGCCAGGCGGAAATGCCACGCTGTCACCGCGCAGCAGAAGCTCGCCCTTGGGCAATGTTTCAAGCGGCGCGGAGAGCTTTTCGCGGGTGACCATGCCGTTTGCATTGGTGGCTGCATTGGTGGCGCCGCCGGCCAGTATCAACTCCCAGCACCAAAGCGTGGCGCCTTCGGGGCCGGCTTGGAAAGTAACGGCGTCTTCGCCGCTATAGGCCTCATCGGCTTTGAAGCTGCGTTCCGCGATCGCGGCCGCGCCAATCCTAACCGCACCATGCACAACAAAAATCATGCGCGGCAAAGCCGGCAGCGACGCCTCGTTGCCATTCGACAAAATATCTTCGGTGAGCCGCAATATCGGGGGCAACACTTGGGGCACAATCCCACTCCTTTTTTACTTTGCACTCAGTCCACTATGCACTTGACGAGTGTCTGCGTTCCCGGCCGCGCGTGCAACGGCATTTACACCCGCGCGTGCGCATTGCTAAATCGCGTCCAGCTCAGTCGCACGAGATCCCTAACGACCGCGAGCGCACCGGCAATAACAATAATAAGAGCGCGCAACAGGAGGAACCCATGCAGCGTACCACTCCGCCCTTCCGCGCCGATCATGTCGGCTCGCTCCTGCGCACTGCCCCGCTGAAAGAAGCGCGCGCCAAACGTGCGGACGGGACGATTACCGAAGCCGAGCTCAAGGCGGTCGAAGATCGCGAGATCGAAAAGGTCATCAAGAAACAAGAAGACGTGGGGCTGAAGCTCGCCACCGATGGCGAATTCCGCCGCTCCTGGTGGCATTTCGATTTCTTCCGCGGGCTCGATGGCGTCACGCCCTACTCGACGCAAGGCGGCATCCAGTTTGCCGGCGTGCAGACTAAGGCCGAAGGCATCAAGATCACCGGCAGGATCGGTTTTTCCAGCCACCCGATGCTGGAGCATTTCAAATTCCTCAAGGCGCATACGCGCGTGACGCCGAAAATGACGATCCCGGCGCCGTCGACGTTTCACTTCCGCCAGGGCCGCGCCTCGATCAGCAAGGAGATCTACCCCGATCTCGATGCGTTCTTCGACGACGTCGCCAAAGCATGGCGCGGCGCCATCCGCGCCTTCTGCGACGCCGGCTGCCGTTATCTGCAGCTCGACGACACTGCCTGGGCGATGATCTGCGATTCAAATGAGCGCGCGCAATCGCGCTCGCGCGGCGACGACCCGGATACGCTGCCGCAGCGCTATGCGCGCCTCACGAGCCTCGCGCTCGAAGGCAAGCCGGCCGACATGGCGATCACCATGCATTCCTGCCGCGGCAATTTCCGCTCGACCTTTATCGCGTCGGGCGGCTACGAATTCGTCGCCGAGCAGCTCCTTGGCCAGACCGCGCTCGACGGCTATTTCCTCGAATACGACAGCGAGCGCGCCGGCGGCTTCGAACCACTGCGGTTTTTTCCCAAAGGTCAGAAACAGCTCGTGCTCGGGCTTGTCACCTCAAAGAGCGGCAAGCTTGAAGAGAAGGACGACATCAAGCGGCGGATCGACGAGGCGACCAAATATATCGCCCTCGATCAGCTTTGCTTGTCGCCGCAGTGCGGCTTCGCCTCGACCGAGGAGGGCAATGTGCTCGCCGAAGACGAGCAATGGGCGAAGCTGCGAATGATCGTCGATCTTGCGGACGAAGTGTGGGGCTAGACGAATGAACAGAGTGAGAGAGTGAAAATGCAAAGAACCAGACCGCCGTTCCGCGCCGATCATGTCGGCAGTCTTTTGCGGACGGCCGCGCTGAAGGAAGCGCGCGAGCAACGCGCAAACGGGGCGCTTAGCGCGGAGGCTTTCAAGGCGATCGAGGACCGTGAAGTCGAAGGCGTCATCAAGAAACAGGAGGCGGTCGGCCTGAAATCGATTACCGACGGTGAATATCGCCGCATCTCCTGGAATATCGATTTCCTCGAACAGCTCTACAACGTCGAGTCCTATGCCGGCGAACGCAAGGTGAAATTCGCCTCGAGCGGCCCGCAGCCGCGGCAGGTCCTGTTGCGCGTCATCGGCAAGCTCGGCGGTTACAAGCCGCATCCGATGATCGAGCATTTCAAATTCTTGAAGGCTCACACCAAGCAAATGCCGAAGATGACGATCCCGTCGCCGTCATCGCTGCATTTCCGCTACGGCCGCGACGCCGTGCCGGAAGCGCTCTATCCGAACATGAACGACTTCTATGGCGACCTCGGCATGGCGTATAACAAAGTGGTGCAGGCCTTTGCCGAGACCGGCTGCCGCTATCTGCAGCTCGACGAGGTCAATCTCACCTATCTGTGCGATCCCTCGCTGCGCAAGCTGATCACTGATCGCGGCGAGGACCCGGCAACTCTGTCCGCCGCCTATGCCAAGATGATCAATGCGGCAATCGCGGGCATTCCGGCCGACATGGCGATCACCATGCATCTGTGCCGCGGCAATTTCCGCTCGAATTTCGTGGCGTCGGGCGGCTATGAGCCGGTGGCCGAGATGCTGTTCGACGCGATCAACGTGCACGGCTATTTCATGGAATACGACAGCGAGCGCGCCGGCGGCTTCGAGCCGCTGCGCTTCGTGCCGAAGAACAAGACCGTGGTGCTCGGGCTTGTTACCTCGAAGACCGGAACGCTGGAAAACAAGGATGCCATCAAGCGGCGGATCGACGAAGCGATCAAATACATTCCGCTCGATCAGCTTTGCCTGTCGCCGCAATGCGGCTTTGCCTCGACCGAGGAAGGCAATTTGCTCGCCGAGGACGAGGAATGGGCGAAGCTGCGCATGATCGTCGAACTGGCCGAAGAAGTGTGGGGCCGCTGATACGTAATGGGAGTGAAACCATGAGCCAACGTACCAAACCGCCGTTCCGCGCCGATCATGTCGGCTCTTTGCTGCGCCCGGCCGCGCTCAAACAGGCGCGCGAGCGATATGCCAAGGGGCAGATCGACGCCGCGGCGCTCAAGACCGTCGAAGACCGCGAAGTCAAATCCGTTATCGGCAAACAGGAAGCGGCCGGCCTGCAGTCGATCACCGACGGCGAATTCCGCCGCTCATGGTGGCATCTCGATTTTCTCTGGGGCCTCGACGGCGTCGAGCGCCATGTGATGGATACCGGCATCGCATTCGCCGCGGTGACGACGCGCAACGAGGGCGTGCAGGTCACCGGCAAGATCGGCTTTTCCGGCCATCCGATGCTGGAGCATTTCAAGTTTCTCAAAGCCAACACGACCCGCACGCCAAAAATGACGATCCCGGCGCCGTCGGCGCTTTATGGCCGCCCCACCCCGACGCCGATCAACAAGGCGGTCTATCCGTCGCTCGACAAGATGTTCGATGATCTCGGTCAGGCCTATAAGAAAGCCGTGCGCGCCTTTGCCGATGCCGGCTGCCGCTATCTGCAGCTCGACGAAGTGTTCATCGCTATGCTGTGCGACCCGAAGTACCGCCGGCAGATGAAGGATCGCGGCGACGATCCGGACGCGCTCGGCCCGCTCTACGGCGACCTCATCAATGTCGCGATCTCGGACATTCCCTCCGACATGACCGTGACCATGCATCTGTGCCGCGGCAACTATAAATCTACCTTCATGGGCGCGGGCGGCTACGACGCCATGCAGGAAGTGCTGTTCGACCGCATCAAGGTGAACGGCTATTTCATGGAATATGACACGGAACGCTCCGGCGGCTTCGAGCCGCTCGAGCGCCTGCAGAAGGGCCGCTTTGCAGTGCTCGGCCTGGTCACGACCAAGACCGGTATGCTCGAAGGCAAGGACGCCATCAAGCGCCGCATCGAGGAAGCGGCCAAATTCACCGATCTCGACCAGCTGTGCCTGTCGCCGCAATGCGGCTTCGCCTCGACCGAGGAAGGCAACGTATTGGCCGAGGACGAAGAATGGGCCAAGCTGCGGATGATCGGGGAGGTCGCCCGAGAGGTCTGGGGAAACTGAGCGAATGCCCAATATCGTCGCGGGCAAAGTTGCCATCGTCACCGGCGCGGGACGTGGCATCGGCCGCGGTATTGCGCTGCTCATGGCGCAGGAAGGCGCAAGCGTCGTCGTCTGCGATATTGGCGCAAGCCTCGACGGCGCCGGCAGCGATACCGGTCCTGCACAGGCAGTCGTCGACGAGATCAAGAAAGCCGGCGGCGAGGCCATTGCCTCGACATTGTCGATCAGCGAGCCGGGCAATGCCGACAAGATCGTGCAGTCCGCGCTCGACGCCTTCGGCCGCGTCGACATTCTCGTCAACAATGCCGGCATCCTGCGCGACCGCATTTTTCATCGCATGAGCTGGTCGGACTGGTCCGACGTTATCAATGTGCATCTACATGGCAGTTTTCTGATGAGCCACGCCTGCGCCACGCATTTCCGCGAGCAGAATTCCGGCAGCTTCGTGCACATGACCTCGACCTCGGGCCTGGTCGGCAATTTCGGCCAGGCCAATTATATGGCGGCCAAGCTCGGCATTGTCGGCCTGTCGCGCGGCATCGCGCTTGACATGGCGCGTTTCAATGTGCGCTCGAATTGCGTGGCGCCTTTCGCTTGGACGCGCATGATCGATTCCATTCCGTCGGAAACCGCAGAGGAAAAAGCACACATCGCCGCCTTTCGCGAAATGACGCCGGAAAAGATCGCGCCGCTCGTCGTCTATCTCGGTTCCGACAAAGCCTCCGGCATCAGCGGGCAGATTTTTTCGGTGCGCAACAACGAGATTTATCTGTTCAACCAGACCCGTCCGATCCGCACGCTGCAGCGCTCCGATGGCTGGACGCCGGAAAAACTCGACAAGCAGCTCAAAGGCGCCTTTGCTGCCTCGTTCACGCCGCTCGACCGTTCGAGCGACGTGTTCTCATGGGACCCGGTGTGATGGACCCTGTTTAATGGACCCCGTGTGATGACCGACGCCGCCGAGCTTGCCGCGATCCGCGAAGCAGTTCGCGCGCTGTGCAAGGAATTCCCCGGCGAATATTGGCGAGCGCTCGATCGCGAGCGCGCCTATCCGGACAAGTTCGTTGCGGCGCTGACCAAAGCCGGATTTCTCGCGGCGCTGATCCCCGAAGACTATGGCGGCAGCGGGCTTACCATGACGGCCGCCGCCGCCATCATGGAAGAGATCCAAGCCTCGGGCTGCAACGGCGCGCCCTGTCATGCCCAGATGTACACGATGGGCACGGTGCTCCGGCACGGCAGTCCTGCGCAGAAGACGCGCTACCTGCCCGGCATCGCGCACGGCGAATTACGCCTGCAAGCCTTCGGCGTCACCGAACCGACCTCGGGCACCGACACGCTCAGCCTGCGCACCACGGCGGTGCGCGATGGCGACCACTACGTCATCAACGGCCAGAAAATCTGGACGTCACGCGCTGAGTATTCCGACTTGATGCTCCTTCTTGCCCGCACCACGCCGCGCGATCAGGTGACGGCGCGCACCGGCGGGCTTTCGGTGTTCCTGGTCGACATGCGCGAGGTGAAAGGCAGGGGCCTCACCATTCGTCCGATCCGCACCATGATGAACCACGCCACCACCGAAGTGTTTTTCGAGAACATGCGTGTGCCGGCCGACAACTTGATCGGCGAAGAAGGCATGGGCTTCCGCTACATTCTCTCCGGAATGAACGCCGAACGCATTCTGATTGCCGCCGAGTGCATCGGCGACGCCAAATGGTTCATCGCCAAGGCGACCGCCTATGCCGGTGAGCGCGTGGTGTTCGACCGGCCGATCGGGAAGAACCAGGGCGTGCAGTTTCCGATTGCGCGTAGCTACATCAATATGCGGGCCGCCGAACTGATGGTGCGCGAGGCGGCGGCTCTCTACGAAGCCGGCAAGGACTGCGGCGCCGAAGCGAATATGGCCAAGCACCTCGCCGCCGAGGCGTCCTGGGCCGCCGCCGATATGTGCGTGCAGACCCACGGCGGCTTCGGCTTCGCCGAGGAATTCGACATCGAGCGCAAATTCCGCGAGACGCGGCTCTACACCGTGGCGCCGATCTCGACCAATCTGGTGCTGTCCTACATCGCCGAACATGTGCTCGGCCTGCCGCGATCGTACTAGGCTGTAGTGACGATTTAATCATTTGAGCCAGAGCATGATGCTGGCGAGTTTGACGAAGCCGAGGAAGCTTGCGGCGAGTTTGTCGTAGCGCGTAGCGATGCGCCG
>JBAUCK010000338.1:0-4789 GCA_049677525.1 Xanthobacteraceae bacterium | reverse complement strand
TGCGGCTCAAGTCGCCGCGCGCCACCGCCGTGGTCACTTCGGCGATGTTGCGGACCTGTGTCGTAAGGTTTGCCGCGAGCAGGTTGACGTTGTCGGTCAGGTCCTTCCAGGTGCCGGCGACGCCGGGCACGACGGCCTGGCCGCCGAGCCTTCCGTCGGCGCCGACTTCGCGGGCGACGCGCGTCACTTCGGCGGCGAACGAGCGTAATTGCTCGACCATCGTGTTGAGCGTGTCTTTGAGAAGCAGCATTTCGCCGCGCACGTCGACGGTGATCTTCTTCGACAGGTCGCCGCCGGCGATGGCGGTCGCCACTTCGGCGATGTTGCGCACCTGCGCCGTCAGATTCGACGCCATGAAGTTAACGTTGTCGGTGAGATCCTTCCAGGTGCCGGCGACGCCCGGCACCTGCGCCTGGCCACCGAGCTTGCCTTCGGTGCCGACCTCGCGCGCGACGCGCGTCACTTCGGAAGCAAAGGCGTTGAGCTGGTCGGCCATCGTATTGATGGTGTTTTTCAGTTCGAGAATTTCGCCCTTCACGTCGACCGTGATCTTGCGGCTCAGATCGCCGCGCGCAACCGCCGTGGTCACCTCGGCAATGTTGCGGACCTGCGACGTCAAGTTGCCGGCCATCGAGTTGACCGAGTCGGTCAGATCCTTCCAGGTGCCGGCGACGCCCGGCACGTTGGCCTGGCCGCCGAGCCTACCCTCGGTGCCGACTTCGCGCGCCACGCGCGTCACTTCGCCGGCGAAGGCGTTGAGCTGATCGACCATCGTATTGATGGTCTCTTTGAGCTCGGCGATTTCGCCGCGCACGTCCACGGTGATCTTCTTCGACAAGTCGCCGCTGGCGATGGCGGTCGACACCTCGGCGATATTGCGCACCTGCGACGTCAGGTTGGAGGCCATGGAATTGACCGAGTCGGTCAGGTCCTTCCAGGTGCCAGCGACGCCGAGCACATTGGCCTGGCCGCCGAGCCGGCCGTCGGTGCCGACTTCGCGCGCCACACGCGTGACTTCGCCGGCAAAGGCGTTGAGCTGATCGACCATCGTATTGATGGTCTCTTTGAGCTGCAGGATCTCGCCCGACACATTGACCGTGATCTTCTTCGACAGGTCGCCGCCGGCGATCGCGGTCGCGACATCGGCGATGTTGCGGACCTGCGCCGTCAGATTGCCGGCCATGAAGTTGACGCTGTCGGTCAAGTCCTTCCACGTGCCGGCGACACCCGGCACCTGCGCCTGGCCGCCAAGCTTGCCCTCGGTGCCGACCTCGCGGGCGACGCGGGTCACTTCCGAGGCGAAACCATTGAGTTGGTCCACCATCGTATTGATGGTGTCTTTGAGCTCGGCGATTTCGCCGCGCACGTCGACGGTGATCTTGCGGCTCAAGTCACCGCGCGCCACCGCCGTGGTCACATGGGCGATATTGCGGACCTGGTCGGTCAGGTTGCCGCACATGGCGTTGACCGAGTCGGTGAGATCCTTCCAGGTGCCGGCGACGCCCGGCACGATGGCCTGGCCGCCGAGCTTGCCGTCGGTGCCGACCTCGCGCGCCACGCGGGTGACTTCCGACGCAAAGGAGCGCAGCTGATCGACCATCGTATTGATGGCTTCCTTGAGCTGCAGAATTTCGCCGCGCACGTCGACGGTGCTCTTCTTCGACAGGTCGCCGTTCGCCACCGCGATCGTCACTTCGGCGATGTTGCGCACCTGCGCGGTCAGGTTCGACGCCATCGAGTTGACGCTCTCGGTCAAATCCTTCCACACGCCGGTCACGCCGCCGACCTGGGCCTGGCCGCCGAGCTTGCCCTCGGTGCCGACTTCGCGCGCCACGCGCGTCACCTCGGAGGTGAACACGTTGAGCTGCTTGATCATTGTGTTGACGATCTCGGCGGAACGCAGGAACTCGCCCTTCAGCGGACGGCCGTCGACATCGAGCGGTACGGCTTGCAACAGGTCGCCCTGCGCCACCGCGGCGATGGCGCGCGTAACTTCGGTGGTCGGCCAGAGCAGATCGTCGATGAGCGAGTTGACGCTCGATTCCATTTCGCCCCAGGCGCCATCGTCGAGGCCGAAGCGCACGCGCTGCCGGGTGCGGCCGTCGCGGCCGACCACCTGTCCGACCCGCTCGAGCTGGCCCGCCATGCGCTGATTGGTTGCGACGATCTCATTGAACGTATCGGCGATCTTGCCGATGATTCCGACGCGGTCGCCGGCCATGCGGACACTGAAATCGCCGACCTTCATCGCCTGCAAAGCGTGAAGCAGTTCGGCCAAATCATCGGTGCCGGCGGCGCGGGCATCGGCATTGCCGTTCAGATGCCCTGCAAACTCTTCGCTCAGCTTTTCGATTTCGGGAACGGGGGACACAGGGGCAGTCCCATTGGCGCTGGGGGCACCAACGGGGTCTTTAGTGGTCCGCATAAATCTCTCCGAAGACCAGCCGCAGGCCCTCGAGCATACGGTAGTCAAGCACGTGACGATCAGGCACGGGATCGTCGGCCGCGAAGGACGCGTGGCCGCGCCGCCCCGCCCCTAACTGCGTCCGAAACAGGTGTCTGGTCGGCCGGGAAGTGGTCCCGCCATGGCCAAGCCCACCGAACGGGATCGAATCCCGCAGCGATAAACTCCCAAAATAGCTACGAATCCCCCTCACGATCGGGCCTCGATGCTCTGTGCCTCGACCACAAACGCCGCCCGTCCGGTAAGGTTCCATACAAAGGTCGCGCCGTTCATTTTTTGTTGCGGCGTGGCGCGCGAGACCCATTTTGACACCGCCGTTTTGTAGAAATCCGAGTCTGCTCAAGCGCTTGGCAGGAACAATGCCGCACCTTGAGACTTAGTGTGATGTCAAAAGACATAGTGGGTCAACGGACATCGTAGGGGCGGCCCTGGGGATCGTGAGTGGATAAGGAAGACGTCGCCTGTTACAGGCTCTACTCCGCTAATTGCGTGGAGCTCGCCGAGCGGACAGCGGACGCGGACCGCAGGGTTTTTCTGCTGCGGATGGGCCAGCGCTGGGCGAGACTCGCCGATCAGGTCGAAAAGGCCGAGAGGGCCGACTCAGACGCGGCATCCCGCCACCGGGCTGCTGCAAGCCGAGATGCAGAAATCCAAGCCAGCCAAGCCCAAGCCAGCCAAGCCCAAGCCAGCCAAGCCAATGTCAGCAAGGCTAATGTCAGCCAGGCTAACGCGGACGATGCTCCCGGCGATCAGATCCGTATCGGTCAGACCGGAGACGATCAAAGCGGTCACAATCAAACCGGATATCAAAACGATGGCGGCGCCGGCGTGAGTAGCGGCTGAGACTTTCGCATCGTCGCGCCGCCAGCTATTCGTTGCTCATGGACGCTGCGCAATCCGCATCACAGGAGGACGTCTTCCGGCTCCTCGCCGACGCCGAGACGCATGGCATGGACGAGAGCGAGGGCGACAAAGTCCGCCGCATCGATACCCATGCCGCCGCGGTGTTTCTGGCCGGCGACCTCGTCTTCAAGGTCAAGCGCGCGGTGAAATATCCGTTTCTCGATTATTCGACCCTGGACAAGCGCAAGGCGGCCTGCCTCGCCGAACTCGAGGTCAATTGCGCCTTTGCGCCGCAGCTCTACCGCCGCGTGGTACCGATCACGCGCGAGGCCTCCGGCGCGCTCGCTTTGGACGGCACCGGCGAGCCCGTGGAATGGGCGGTCGAGATGACGCGCTTCGACGAGAACAAGACGCTCGATCGCCTCGCCGAGCGCGGCCGGCTGTCAGATACGCTGACACGCAAGCTCGCTGCCGTGGTCGCCGCCATGCATACGCGCGCCAAGCCGGTCGAGCCGAATTCCTGGATCGAAGCCGTTCCGGGATTCATCACCGAGAACGCGGCGGCGTTCCGAAAGCACGGCGATCGCGAACAGGGTCATCGCGAATGGGACGATCGAGGGCACCGCAATCGCGACCATGATGAGCTGTTTCCGGATCATCTGGTCGATCTGCTCGAGCAAAAATCGCTCGCCGCCTTCCACCGCCTGCGTCCCCTCATCGCCGCGCGCGGCGCGCAAGGCCTGATCCGCCGCGGCCACGGCGACCTTCATCTCGGCAATGTCGCCACTCTCGGCGGCGAGACGGTCGCGTTCGATGCGCTGGAATTCGATCCGATCTTCGCCTCGGGCGACCTGCTCTATGACCTCGCGTTTTTGTTGATGGATCTCGTCGAGCGCGGTCTGCCGCGCGCGGCCAACGAGGTGTTGAACGGATATTTTGCTGCGGCGCGGCGGATCGAGGATTGCGATGGCATCGCCGCACTGCCGTTCTTCATGTCGTTGCGCGCGGCGATCCGCGCCAAGGTGACGGCGGCGCGGCTCGCGCTCGCCAAGACCGAAGACAAGGACAAGATCGCGCGCGCGGCCAAGAGCTATTTCAAGCTCGCGCTCGATCTGCTGATACCGGCAAAGCCGGTCATCGTTGGCACCGGCGGATTGTCGGGCACCGGAAAATCGGTGCTGGCGCGGGCGCTCGCGCCGCTCTTGCCGCCGATGCCCGGCGCACTGGTGTTTCGCTCCGATGTCGAACGCAAGGCGCTGTTCGGCGTGGCCGAGACCGACCGCCTCCCGCCGGAGGCTTATCGGCCGGAGGTGACGGACAGGATCTACGCGGTGCTGAACGAAAAAGCCGGGCGCGTCGCCCGCGCCGGCCATTGTGCGATTGCGGATGCGGTGTTTGCCAAGCCGCAAGAGCGGGCGGCGCTCGAAACCGCGGCGACCGCGGCCGGCGCCGATTTCCACGGCCTGTTCCTGGTCGCCGACC
>JBAUCK010000337.1:0-33536 GCA_049677525.1 Xanthobacteraceae bacterium | reverse complement strand
TGAGCCATTTGGCGTCGGCGACGGTGACCACGGCGTCGAGCCTGGTCTTCTTGCCGACATTCTCGTCGATGAAAAAGGTCTGCGCCACGGGCGCCGGATCGGCGAGCCCCGTGGTCTCGACAATGATAGCGTCGAACTTGCCCTTCCGGCGCATCAGCCCGTCGAGAATGCGCACCAGGTCGCCGCGCACGGTGCAGCAGATGCAGCCGTTGTTCATCTCGAACACTTCTTCGTCGGCGCCCACGACCAGGTCGTTGTCGATGCCGATCTCGCCGAATTCGTTGACGATCACGGCGTATTTCTTGCCGTGCGGCTCGGACAGGATGCGGTTGAGCAGCGTGGTCTTGCCGGCGCCGAGATAGCCGGTCAGCACGGTGACGGGGATTTTCTCGCTCTGGGAGGCGTCGGATTTGGCGTCGGGCAATTTGGCGTCAGGCGATTTGGCATTCGGCATGGGGGAACTCACTCCGGATAGGCCGCAGATATATTGAGTACGGGGGCAAAACAAAACCCCTCGCTAATGGGAGTAGGCTGATCACGCCTCCAGATGGCGGCCGGGGAAGGCCCGCCAGATGAGCCCGCCGACCGGCCCGAACACAACCGAGCCGATATAGAGGAGGCCGGCGGCGAGCGTCACCGCGGGGCCGGAGGGTATCCCGGCATGAAAGGCAAACAGCAGCCCGGCATAGCCCGAGATCAGCGCGCTGATCACGGCAAGCGCGATCATCTTTGAAAGGTCGCGGGTCCAGAACCGCGCGATGCCGGCGGGGATGATGATGATGCCGACGCCGAGCAGTGTGCCGAGCGCGTGAAAGCCGCTGACCAGGTTAAGCACAAGCAGCGCCAGAAAGATCAGGTGCGCGACACTGTCGGTGCGGCTCACCGCGCGCAGAAAGCCCGGATCGACCGAGCCGACCACCAGCGGACGGTAGATCAGCGCCAGCGCCAAAAGACTGATGGTCGAGCTGACGGCAATGACAAGAAGCTTGTCGCCGCTCATCCTGGCCGAGGTCTCGCCGAACAGGAAGGTCATGAGCTGTTCGATGTCCATACCTTTGAGCGTGACGATGACGACGCCCAGCGCCAGGGACAATAGGAGAAACACCGCGAGCGAGGCATCTTCCTGCAAGGCGGTGGCGCGGCTGATGGCGCCGGCGGCGAGCGCGATGACAAGGCCGGCAACAAGCCCGCCGAGCGTCATGCCATAGACATTCAATCCGGCGGCGAGAAAGCCGATCGCCACGCCAGGCAGGATGGCATGCGACATCGCATCGCCGATCAGGCTCATGCGCCGCAGCATCAGGAACACGCCGATCGGACCGGCGCTCAGCGCCAGCGCCAGAATGGCGGCAAGCGCTCGGCGCATCGCGGGGTCGTGGAACGGCGCGAGCAAGAATTGCGACAGCATCGCGTCGAGGCTGCCTGTCATGCCACTTGTCACGCGACTTGCCGTATCGCGCAGGCCCCGGCGCTGTCGTCGAAGGCCTCGCACATCAGGCGCGCCTTGGCGAGATTGTCGGGCGTGAGCACGCTCGGCGTCGCGCCCCAGGCCACCGGCTCACGCGCGAGCAATAGCGTCTCGGGAAAATTTTCTTTGACGAGGTCGATATCGTGCAAAGCAGCAAGCACGGTACGGCCTTCGCCGTGCCAGCGCCGCACCAGCATCAAAAGATCCGCGGCCGTTCGCTCGTCGATCGCCGCGAACGGCTCGTCAAGCACGATCAAGCGCGCATCCTGCAACAAGAGGCGCGCGAACAGCATGCGTTGCATCTGACCGCCCGACAATGTGCCGATGGCGCGCTCTTCGAAACCGGTCAGACCGACCGTGGCGATGGCCGCTTCGATACGATGATGATCCTTGCCAGTGAAGCCGCCGAACAGGCCTTTGGCCCGCAACAGTCCCATCGCCACCATGTCATAGACATCGATCGGAAACGTGCGGTCGATATCGGCGACCTGCGGCAGATAGGCGATGCTGTCAGCATCGAGCTCGACGCGCTCGATCGCGCCGGCCAGCGGCTTGATCGTGCCGACCACGCCTTTGAACAAGGTCGATTTGCCGGCGCCGTTCGGGCCGACGACCGCAAGCAACGCGCCGCTTGCGACCGTGCCGCTCAGATGATGCACGGCGGGATGGCGCTCGTGGCCCAACGTCAGATTATGGAAGCGTAATTCGGCCATAGCTTACTCAGTGATGGGCTCAGCGCGTGGCCCAGAAGAATGCCGCCCAGATCAGCGCGATCAGAGCGCCGGCAATCGCGAGCCGCTGGACCGCCGACAACCGAATAAGTGAGGGCGAAACCACGGGCGACGGATGCGGCGCGCCGCCATGGTGGTGATGGATCATGAGATTTCCCGGCAAATAAGCCAATTCAGCAATGTTATAATATAACATTTTCCCGGGACTCCGCCACCCTATCCCGGCCAGGAAACCGGCTGCAGGAGAATGGTGTTAGCGCCGTGGTTCCTCGCAATGGCGCCGCATTGCCAGAGCCTTTGATACCGAAGGCCTTTGGTTAGCAGGAGCTTTGGTAACAAGGCCTATGGTGAAAAAGCGATACGGCCGCCGGCCAGCGAGCGACATATGAATGAGGGGCAGAAGGCCGGCGTCGTCTGTGTCGGCGAGGTCTTGATCGAATTGGCGCGCGGCGCCGACGGCCGCTTCTCGCCGGCCTGCGGCGGCGACACATTTAATACCGCGATCTATCTCGCCCGCGCTGGCCTCAATGTCGCTTTCGCCAGCGCCATCGGCGACGATCCCTATTCCGACAGTGTGCTCGCGCTGGCCACGGCCGAAGGCGTGTCGTCGGAGATGATTTTGCGCGTTGCCGGCCGGCAGCCCGGACTGAGCCTGATCGAAAGCGGTCCCGCCGGCGAGCGCGTCACTCGTTATTGGCGTGACGGCGCGCCGGCTGCCGAACTGTTCGAGCTTCCCGACTGGGCCCGCATTGCCGAACGACTGACGGCGGCGCGCCTCATTTATTTTTCCGGCATCACGCTGTCGCTTTATTCGGCTTTGGGTCTCGGCCGTTTCCTCGCGGTGCTTGAAGTGGCGCGCCAGCAGGGCGCCAAGGTCGCCTTTGACGGCAATTTCCGGCCGCGCGCCTGGAAGGGTGACTTGCAACGCACACGCACCGTTTTCATCGAGACGCTCAAGCGCGTCGACATCGCGCTGCCGGCATTCGACGACGAGGCCGTGCTGTGGGGCGACCCGAGCCCCGAAAGCACGGTCGAGCGGCTGCAAGCCTTCGGCATCGGCGAAATCGTGGTCAAGAACGGACCGAGTTCCGCACTGGTCGCAGCCGCCGGCAGTCAGGAATTCGTGCCGGTGCCCGAAGTATTGGTTCCGGTCGATGTCACCGCCGCGGGCGATGCGTTCAATGCCGGTTATCTCGCGGCACGGCTGTCGGGCACGGTTCCGGTGCAAGCGGCAGGCGCCGCCCATCGGCTGGCCGGCCACGTCATCGGCCACCCCGGTGCGCTCTTGCCGCGCAGCCCCGCAGGCATGCATTAGGCCGTTAACGAATTTGACGGCCGCCCCCGGACAAAAGGTGGCATTGGCCGAAGGCTGCTTTCGCGCTAAGAAGAGCAAAGACTGAGAAAAAGACTGTTCAAAAGACGACCAAAAAACCAACAACAGTCCGATCAGTAATGGTTAGGAGCGGCTCAAGCCGCGCCGAGGGAGGAAAATCATGAAGTTTGAAGTCACCAGGCGTACAGCCCTTCGCACGGCAGCCGGGCTTGCAGGCGCCTTGCCGGTTCTCGGCCTCGGCAAATCCGCTTTCGCCGATCCGCTTGTCGTCAAATTCAGCCATGTCGTGTCGCCCGACGCGCCCAAGGGCAAGGCCGCGCTGCTGTTCAAGCAATTGGCGGAGAAATATACCAACGGCAAAGTCACCGTTGAGGTCTATCCGAACTCCTCACTCTATAAGGACAAGGAAGAGCTCGAAGCGCTGCAGCTCGGTTCGGTCCAGATTCTGGCGCCGTCGATCTCCAAATTCGGCCCGCTCGGCGTCAAGGAATTCGACGTCTTCGATCTGCCGTTCCTGATGACCGACGACGAGCATGCGCGCCAGATGATGGCGAGCCCGATGATGGCCGAGCTCAACAAGAAGCTCGAGGACAAGAGCGTGAAGCCGCTGGCTTATTGGGACAACGGCGCTCACGTCTATACCGCCAACAGCCCGCTGATCATGCCCGACGATTTCCAGGGCATGAAAATGCGCATCCAAGGCTCAAAGGTGCTCGATGCCGTGGCGCGGCAGCTCGGCGCCATTCCGCAAATCATCGCCTTCGGCGAACTCTATCAGGCGTTGCAGACCGGCGTGGTCGACGGCGAGGACAATGTGCCGTCCAACATCTACACGCAGAAATTCTACGACGTGCAAAAATATCTCACCGTGTCGCATCACGGCCGGCTCACTTATGCGCTGATCACCAATATCAAGTTCTGGGATTCGCTGCCGGCGGACGTGCGCCCCGGCCTCGATCGCGCGGTTGCGGAATCGACGACGTTCTTCGACGATACTGCGGCGCACGACAATGTCGCGGCGCTCGACCAGATCAAGGCGACCGGCAAGATGGAATTCCATGTCCTCACCGACAGTGAGAAGAAGGCCTGGATCACCAAGCTGATGCCGGTGCATCAGGAGATGCAGAGCCGCTTCGGCAAGGATTTCATCGAGCGAATCTACAAGGCGTCGGGTTTCACGCCGCCGCAGGCCTGAGCATGATCCGGAAAAGTGGAGTCCGGTTTTCCGAAAAAGATCATGCTCAATCGCTGACGGCTGATCCGTTCCCGGGGGCGGGACGGATCTAACGCGCGGGGACACTGGTGCTCGACCGTATCCTCAATCGGCTCGAAGAGTGGATCATCCTTACGCTGATCGCGGCGGCGACGGTGCTGACTTTCGTCGCCGTCGTCCACCGTTATGGCGCCAGCAATTCGGCGAACCTCGCCCGCTGGGCCGGTGCGCATAATCTTCTCATGCTCAAAGTGGCGGCGACCTTTGTCTATCTGAAGCTCGCCGCAATCAATCTGTCCTGGGCGCAGGAACTTGCCACCTACATGTTCGTGTGGATGGCGAAATTCGGCGCCGCGCTCGGCGTGCGCACCGGCATCCACGTCGGGGTCGATGTCTTCGTGAACAAACTCACGCCGGCGACGCGCAAGCCGGTGATCGTGTTCGCACTGCTGTGCGGCGCACTGTTCACCGGCATCATCGGCACGCTCGGCGCGGTCTATGTCTATGAGCTCGATCCGGACCAAGTGTCACCGGAGCTCGAATGGCCGAGCTGGATGATTTATCTCTGCATCCCGCTCGGCTCCTATCTGATGTGCTTCCGCTTCCTGCAGGTGATGTGGCGCTACCTACGCACGGGAAAGGTGCCGCACCAGGGCCATGGCATCGAGTATGAGGCGCTGGAACCTCCGGCGCTACCGGCGAGCGGGCCTGTGCGATGACCGCGATCTTGCACGACTCGCGTAGCTCGACGGCGCCGCGGCCGATCACCGCCGCCCTGACGTCGGCGCTGATCGTCATTATACCGATCGCGTTGGCGCTGATCTGCATTGCCGCGCGGCTCCACATCATCGAGCTGTCGCATACCACCCGCGCCGAATTGCTGTTCGCGCTGTTGCTCGCGCTGATGGCGACCGGCATGCCGATCTCGATCGCGCTCGGGCTATCGGTGCTGACCTATCTGTTCATTCTGTCGGATGTCGATCCGAAGATGGTGGGCCTGAAACTGTTCACCAGCATCGATCGCTTCGAGATCATGGCGATTCCGTTTTTCATCCTGGCCGGCAATTTTCTCACCGCCGGTGGGGTGGCCAAACGCATGATTAATTTCGCCGCATCGCTGATCGGGCATTGGTACGGCGGATTAGGCCTGGCCGGCGTCGTCGCCTGCGCGCTGTTTGCGGCAATCTCCGGCTCCTCGGTCGCGACCGTGGTCGGCATCGGTTCGATCATCCTGCCGGCCTTGGCGCAGCAGGGCTATCCTCAGCGCTTCTCCGCGGGCGTGATCGCGACCTCCGGCGCGCTTGGCATCTTGTTTCCGCCGTCGATCAATCTCGTCATTTTCGCGGTGGCAACGAGCGGCATGCAGCCGCGCGGGCCGACCGGCGCGGTGGTCGATTCCGCCTCCGTCGGGCAATTGTTCATCGCCGCGCTGGTGCCCGGCATCATGCTCGCCGTGATGCTTGGCGCCACCACCTGGTACCGCGCCTGGCGCTACGATTATCCGCGCGGCGAGCGTGCGAGCTGGGGCGAGTGCTGGCACGCTTTCCGCGAAAGCGTCTGGGGCCTGTTGCTGATCCTGCTCGTGCTCGGCGGCATCTATTCCGGCCTGTTCACGCCGACCGAAGCCGCTGCAGTCGCTGCGGTCTATGCCTTCTTCATCGCGGTCTTTGTCTACAAGGGCCTGAAATTCTCCGAAGTGCCGGCGGTGCTGCTCAAGGCGGCGTCGATGAGCGCGATGATTCTCTACATCATCACCAATGCGGCGGTGTTCTCCTGGCTGCTCACGTCGGAACAGATCCCGCAATCCATGGCCGGCTGGATGGCGGCGCAGGGCTTCGGCATGGTCTTCTTCCTGCTGGTGACCAATGTCGTGCTGCTCGCCGCCGGCAATTTCATGGATCCCGCGGCGATCACGCTGATCATGGCGCCCATTCTGTTCCCCATGGCGGCGACGCTCGGCGTGCATCCGGTGCATCTCGGCATCCTGATGGCGGTGAACATGGAGGTCGGCCTGTGCCATCCGCCCGTCGGGCTCAATCTCTATGTGGCGTCCGGCATCACAAAAATGGGCATTACCGAACTGACCATCGCGGTATTGCCGTGGCTCCTCACCATGCTCGTGTTCCTGGCGATGGTGACCTACATCCCGGCGATCTCGCTGTGGCTGCCGCATATGCTGGGGATGCTGTGATTGCCGCGTTCGACGCTCGTCTCGGTGCTGAGACGGCGGGTGAGATCCGGTGGGCGGCTTCGCGCCCGCCGAAGCCGCCATTCATCAAATAAGATGGATCGGCTGAGAGGCCTTCGTGTTGTGTGCAAGCGGCTAATCCTTATCTGCATCTGCGCGGCATAAGGAGTGATCGCCATGGCGACCAATGTGGCAACCAATATCCTGTTGCGGCGGTTCGGCGTCGAGCACCCCATTTTGCTGTCGCCGATGGCCGGTGCCGGCGGCACGCCTGAACTCGCGGCCGCCGTATCGAACGCCGGCGGGTTGGGCGCCTGGGGTGGGGCCTATGCCAAGCCGGAAGAGATCGCAGCGACCATCCGGCGGATGCGGGCGCTGACAGATCGTCCGTTCAATATCAATCTGTTCGCCGGCGGCTACGGAGCCGAACACGCGATCGACCCGCGGCCAATGCTCGAACTGGTCGGCGAAGCGCATGCCGCGCTCGGCCTGCCGCCGCCGGCTTTGCCGCCGGTGCCGCGCGATTCGTTCGCTGACCAGCTGCAGGCGGTGCTGGAAGAGCGGCCGCCGATTTTCAGCTTCACGTTCGGCGTACCGTCGTCGGCGCAAATCGCGGCGCTGCAGACGCGCGATATCGTCGTCGTCGGCACCGCGACGACGGTCGAAGAGGCGCGCCGTCTCGACCAGGCCGGAATCGATGCGATCGCGGCGCAGGGGGCCGAAGCCGGTGCGCATCGCGGCAGTTTCGCCGCGCCGTTCGAGCAATCCATGGTGCCGGTCGCGACGCTTGTTCGCGGCATTTGCGGCGTCACCAAGCTGCCGGTGATCGCCTGCGGCGGCCTCATGGACGGCCGCGATATCGCGGCGGCGCTGAAGCTTGGCGCCGCCGCGGCACAGCTCGGCACCGCGTTCCTACCGTGTCCGGAATCGGGTGCGCCCGCGCCCTACAAACAGGCCCTGCTCAACGCCAAAGTAGATACGACCGTGATCACGCGGGCTTATTCGGGCCGGCCGGCGCGCGGACTCACCAACCGCTTCATTGCCATGGCGAGCGGCAAGGAAGAGTTCATCTTGCCGTTCCAGCAGCAGAACGATCTGACCCGGCCGATGCGCAATGCCGCGGGCCAAAAGGGCATGCCCGACTACATCTCGCTATGGGCGGGGCAGGGTGTTACGCGCTCGCGGCAAATGCCGGCGGCGGCTTTGGTCAAGGCGCTGCTTGCGGAAATGTCAGGCGCGGAAGTCGTCCGGACGTAGCTCGATCGGCGCGCCGTGCGGCGTGCGCGCGCAGGCGCGTTCCCAGGCGTCGCGAATGCGCGTCAGTTGCGCCGGGTCGGTCAAGCCCTTTTCAGAAAGCACGCGCTCAAGCGTCGCGAGCCAGTGATGATAATAGGTCTCGCCGGTGTCGGGGTCGCCGGCAGCTTGCGCCTTCTTGATCTCATCGCCGAGCGCCTGCGCCCATTCGGTCCAAGTGAACACGCCGCGCTCATTGAGCGACACCGCGAGCGCAAAGGCTTCCGCTTCCCACGGCGCATTGAACACCGGGCCGTCGCCGTTGCGCGGAATATCCAGCGCGTCATTGCGGCCGAGCGGGGCCAGCGAAGCCGGTTGCGAATTCATGCCGGCTCCAAGTAAGGCTCAAACGCTTCAATCGAAATCTTCAGCGTCGGATCGGTGTCGTCGCCCCACAATTCGCGGCCCTCGAACGACACCGTATAGAGCCATTGCGGGTTCTCGCCTTGGCCGATGGCGACAGAGTCGGGATAGACGTGGCAGCCGCGCAGCACCTCGACCACACCGACGCGGTCGCGCGCATAGCGCGGCAGCCGGGTATGCGTCGGCGGATGGATATTCTTGGTGCGCACCCGGTCGCCGGGCCTGAAGCGCGCCGGCGCCTGCGATGGCCGGGTGTAGGAGCCGCGCGACAACGTGCCCGGAACGTCGGCGGCGTTGAGTTTTCGCTTCAGTGTCTTGCCGGGCCGCAGCGCGTAGCCGGCTTTCACTTCGTCGGCATCGGCGAGCCCGCGTTCGATCACCAGGTTTTCCAGCCGCAGCGCCCATTTTTTGTAATAGGAACTGGTCAGATAAATGTCCGGCGGCAATTCCTCGATGCCGGCGCGCGTCTCGTCGATGGTCCAGATGCCGGTGTAGCCCATGGCGCGGTTGAGCGCGAGGCAGCGCCCTTCCCATGCGGAGTGAAAGACCGGCTCGTCCGGCTCCGGTTCGACTTTGCCGAAACCGTCCATGCCGCCCATGTCATGAATGCCGTCCATCAGGCGACCTCTTTCGCTGGTTTCGGCAGGCCAGTGCCGATCATGCTGTCGCGGGTGACCAGCGCCGCGAGCCTGTCTTCGTTCCAGCCTTCGGTGCCCGCAGGCCGCATCGGCAAAACGATGAAGCGCGTTTCGGCGGTGGAGTCCCAGACGCGGATATCGGTGCCGGCGGGCAGCGTGACGCCGAAATCGGCCAAGACGCCGCGCGGGTCCTTCACGGCGCGCGACCGATAGGGCGCCGCCTTGTACCAGACCGGCGGCAGGCCGAGCACTTCCCACGGATAGCAGGAGCACAGCGTGCAAACGATCATGTTGTGCAGGCGCGGCGTGTTCTCGACGGCGATGAGATGGTCGCCGACCCGGTTCAGCACGCCGAGCGTAGCCACCGCGTTGCTGCCATCTTCGAGCAACGACTTTTTGAACGCGGGATCGGCCCAGGCCTTGGCGACGACGCGGGCGCCGACATGCGGGCCGACCTTGGTCTCGTAAGCTTGGACCAGCGCGTCGATGGCGGCGGGGTCGAAATAGCCTTTCTCGGCCAGCACGGTTTCGAGTGCGCGGACGCGCAATTGCATCTCGGAGAGTTCCGTGCCGTGGTCGTGATGGTGGTCGTCGTGATGTGGGTGATTGTGGTCGTGATCGTGTGCCATGACGTTTCCCAGAGGCCTTGCTTAGTGGCCTTGTTGAGTTGGCCTTGTTGAACAGCGCTTGTTTGGCCGTGTCGGATCGCGGCGGATTAGGCCGCACGTTATGCTATGGTGATTTTAGCCATGACCCGCCCACCAGCGCAATTCGTCCAAAAGACCGCTGAAACCATCGACCGCGTCAACACGGCCATCGGCCGTGTCGCGGCCTGGTGCTGCCTCTATATCGTCGTGGTCGAATTCGCGCTGGTGGTGATGCGCTATGCGCTCGGCATCGGCTCGATCCGTATCCAGGAATCCGTGATCTACGCGCATGCGGCTTTGTTCATGCTGGCCGCGGCCTGGGTGCTGAAGATCGACGGCCATGTGCGCGTCGATATTTTCTATGCCGAGGCCAAGCCGCGCACAAAGGCCGCGATCGATCTCCTCGGCACTGTCATTTTCCTCGCGCCCTTTGCCGTGGCGCTGCTGCTGCTGTCGCTGCCCTACGCGGCGCGCTCCTGGGCGATCTTCGAGCGCTCACCGGAGGCAAGCGGCCTGCCGTTCGTCTTTCTGCTCAAGACGCTCATTCCGCTGTTCGCGTTCCTCATCGGCCTGCAAGGTATCGCGCAAGCGATCCGCGCCGTGCTGACGCTTCGCGGCCAGCGCTGAGCCATGACGGCTCTGAGCGACACGCTAGCCGTCGCCATGGTGGCCGCTGTCTGTGTGCTGCTCCTGATCGGCTATCCCGTGGCGCTGACGCTCGGCGGCGTATCGCTCGGCTTTGCCGCTTTGGGCGCGGCATCCGGTCTGATGAATCTCGCGCTCCTCGGCGCGCTGCCGGAGCGCATCTACGGCGTAATGACCAACGAAGTGCTGCTCGCCATCCCGCTGTTCATCTTCATGGGCGTGATGCTTGAGCGCTCGCGCATTGCCGAACAATTGCTCGAGACCATGGCACGCTTGTTCGGCGCGCTGCCGGGCGGACTCGGGCTTTCCGTGGTCTTTGTCGGCATGCTGCTCGCAGCGGCCAAGGGTGTGGTCGGGGCGACAACCGTCACCATGGGCCTGATCGTGCTGCCGACCATGCTGCGCCACGGCTACGACAAGGCGCTGGCGGCCGGCACGGTGGCGGCGACCGCGACGCTGGCTCAGATTTTCCCGCCGGCGACCGTCCTGGTTCTGCTCGGCGATCAGCTCAGCAATTCCTATCAGGCGGCGCAATTGGCGCAGGGCAATTTTGCGCCGCTGACGGTGTCGGTCGCCGATCTGTTCGCCGCCGCGATCGTTCCGGGTTTCGCTCTGGTCCTGCTCTATATGCTTTATCTGATCGCGATCGCGGTCTTGTTTCCGGAAAAATCTCCGGCCATCGCTCCCGATCCCAGAGCGCCGCATGGCGCGGCCCTGCTGGGTGAGTTGTTCGCGGCGCTGGTCGCGCCAATCGGGCTCATTGTCGCCGTGCTCGGCTCGATCCTTGGCGGCATCGCGACACCGACGGAGGCGGCGTCCGTCGGCGCTGTCGGCGCGATCGTGCTTGCGGCCTTCCGTTCCGGCCGGGCCGGCGTGCTTGTGCCGGTGGTGCAGCGCACCGCGCAAATCACCAGCATGATTTTTCTGATCCTGATCGGCGCAACGATCTTCAGCCTGGTGTTTCGCGGGCTCGGCGGCGACCGGCTGATCGAGCGTCTGCTCACGCATCTGCCCGGCGGCACCGGCGGCGCGGTGCTTGCCGTGATGCTCGCCGTGTTCGTGCTCGGCTTCGTGATGGACGCCTTCGAGATTATTTTTGTCGTGGTGCCGATCGTGGCGCCGGTGCTTCTGCAGATGCCCGGCGTCGATCCGGTCTGGCTCGGCGTCATGCTGGCGGTCAATCTGCAGACCTCCTATATGCACCCGCCGCTCGGCGCGACCTTGTTTTATCTGCGCGGCGTCGCACCGCCGGAAGTGACGACGCGGCACATTTATCTCGGCATCATCCCCTATGTGCTGATCCAGCTCGCGATGCTCCTCGCGCTGTGGTTCCTGCCGGAGCTGGCGACATGGCTGCCGCATCGCCTCTACGGTTCGTAAGCCGTCTTCCGGAAATCGCGCGTTAGTTGTATGTTTCCCCTGTGTAGGCTCGCTTTTGGGGAGCGCGCTGCCATGGGAAGACGGAACGGGAAATGAGGTCGTCGGCAACCCGTCGAATGTCCTCAAGCTGTTTCGCATTGTGCAGAAGAACGACAAGCAGTGCGTCTATTACCACCCCGGCATCGGCACGGTGGGTAAGGTCGATGCATGGGCGCGGATCAGCCAGAACACCAAGGGCGTGTTTGAGCTCGCTTCCGGATACGGCCTCGACGACGAAATTCTCGGTGCCTACACATTCCTTGTCGAGCATTATCAAGACGACGATTGCGTCTTTCTTTTCGGCTTCAGCCGCGGCGCCTATACAGTGCGCGCGCTGGCGGGTTTTATCCACGTCATTGGTCTGTTGCCGCTCGACCAGCTCAACATCGCCAATTATGCGCTGAGTGCCTACAAGAAGACGGTCGAGAAGGGCAAAGCGCACCAAGCAGCCGATCTCCACCCGGCTTGGCAATTCGGCAAAACGAACAGTACCCGGCCGATCACGATCGATTTCCTCGGTGTGTGCGGTATTCCGATTCCGAGCATGCAGACATTGCCGTATACGCGCAGAAATTCCAGCGTCAAAGTTTTCCGTCATGCCAAGGCCATCGACGAGCGGCGGCGGTTCTTCCGGCTTAACCGTTGGCAAGACCCACAGGATTTTATCGCCAATCCGTTCGCTCCGCAGAACAAGGCGCCGCAAGATATCAAACAGGTCTGGTTTGCCGGCGTCCACGCCGATGTCGGCGGCGGCTACAAGGAAGAATGCGGCGGTCTATCCAAATATCCTCTCACTGGATGATCGACGAGGCCGTCGAGTATGGTCCGCTTATCAGCACGAGAATGCGCGATCACATCGCCCTGGGGCAAAACGATGCCAATGCCAGCGAGATCTTCGTCGCGCCGGATTCGACCGCAAAATTGCACGACTCCATGACGACGGCCTGGAAGTCGATTGAATGGATTCCGAAGCGTGTCAAATACGAAGAATGGAAGTCGCGTCCGAAGCTCGATGGCTTCTAGTCCCCTGCGCCGAGCCGCGCCCCTTCAAGCTTGTCGACCCATTCAGCGATGGCGAAATCGAAAAGCCGACGCCGCGCATTCACCAATCCGTGGTCGACCGGATCGATTTGGTTCCGACCTACCGGCCGATCAACCTGCCGCCTGAGCACGACATCGAACCGTGGCCGCACCAGATAGGCTCCCGCCCTTCGTAACGGCGCCGCACAGCGCGCTTTCTTCCTCCGTTCGGCCTCGCTTCCAGCTTCTGCATCGGCTTTATTAGGTGCAAGGAAGCAGGGAAAACAACGCCTATGACCGGGACAAACATCTTCGATCTTCACGGTAAAGTCGCCATGGTCACCGGCGCATCGAGCGGGCTTGGCCTGCGCTTTGCCCAGTGCCTGGCCGAAAATGGCGCCGCGGTGGCGTTGGTGGCGCGGCGCGCCGACCGTCTCAAAACGCTTGCGGCGCAGATCGAAAAAGCCGGCGGCAAGGCCATTCCGATCGAGGCCGATGTGCGCGATCGCGCGGCGATGGCGCAGGCCTTCGATGCGGCCGAAGCCTTGCTCGGTCCGGTGACCATCCTGGTCAACAATGCCGGCGTCGCCCATTCCGGCCGCGCCGTCGAAATGCCCGAGGACGAATGGCGGCGCGTCCTCTCCGTCAATCTCGACGCCGTGTTCTTCTGCGCCCAGGAAGCCGCGCGCCGCATGCTCGCCGCCGGCAAAGCCGGCGCAATCGTCAATATCGCCTCGGTGCTTGGGCTCGGCGTCGGCAAAGGCGCTGTCGCTTATGCCACGGCCAAAGCCGGCGTGATCCAGCTCACCAAGGCAATGGCGCTTGAACTCGCCTTCAAGGGTATCCGCGTCAACGCGATTGCGCCGGGCTGGTTCGTGACCGATCTCAATCGCGAGTATCTGGCGGGCGAAGCGGGCGCGAAGCTCAAGCGCGAAATCCCGATCGGGCGCTTCGGCGAGGAGGGCGATCTCGACGGCCCGCTATTGCTGCTCGCGTCCGACGCTGGGCGCTTCGTCACTGGCGCGACCATTGTCGCAGACGGTGGGCAGATCGTGGCGCTGCGCGGCGCGTGATGGGAGGCGACGTTGTGGGGCTCGGGGCCGGTCAGATCGTTCTTATTCTCATCGGCGCTTTGGCCGGCGGCATCGTCAATGGCCTGACCGGCTTCGGCACGGCGCTCACCGCGCTCGGCATCTGGCTCTTCGCGCTGCCGCCGACGGTGGCAGCGACACTGGTGATCCTCTCCTCAGTCGTGTCGCAATTGCAAACGCTGCCGATGATCTGGCGCACCATCCTGTGGAAGCGCGTGGTGGCTTTCGTCGCGCCAGGTGTGCTCGGCGTGCCAATCGGCACATTCCTTCTGCCGCATATCGACCCGCGGCTGTTCAAGATCGGCGTCGGGGTTTTTCTGGTTCTTTATTCCGCCCATGTGCTGGCGCGGCGCTTTGAAGTCAAAACCGCCTGGGGCGACACTATCGCCGACGGCGTGATCGGTTTCTTCGGCGGCATTTGCGGCGGGCTTGCCGGCGTGTCGGGCGCGCTGCCGGTGGTGTGGACCGATATCCGCGGCTGGAGCAAGGATCAGCGGCGCGCGGTCTTGCAGATGTTCAACACGGCGATCCTGTCGTTCGCCTTGGTCTTGCATGCGGTATCGGGACTGCTCACGCGGGAAGTCGCCGTGGCGGCGCTCGTCGCATTGCCGGCAACGATTGCCGGCGCGCATTTCGGCGCCTTCATCTATCGCCGCCTCGCCGATCACAACTATCAGCGCGTGATCATGGTGCTGCTGATGATCTCGGGCGTCGTGCTGATCTGGTCCGGGCGCTAGCCCAACTGATCAATAGATCGCCGGCACATACATATCCTTGGGCACAGGGTGGCGCGCGTAATCCGGCTTGTGATCGCGCTCCGGCAACACGATCGGATCGTGGGGGGTATCCTGGTACTGCACCTGCTGCAGCAGATCATGGATGCAGTTGAGCCGCGCCCGCTTCTTGTCGACGCCTTCGATGACCCACCAGCGCGCCTCGGGAATATGGGTGCGCTCGAGCATCTCTTCCTTGGCCTTGGTGTAGGTCTCCCAGCGGCGCCGCGACTCCAGGTCCATGGGGCTGAGCTTCCACTGCTTGAGCGGGTCGTGGATGCGCATCAGGAAGCGGATATTCTGCTCTTCGTCGGTGATCGAGAACCAGTATTTGACGAGAATGATGCCGGAGCGCACCAGCATGCGCTCGAATTCCGGCACAGTGCGGAAAAATTCTTCGCACTGCTTTTCCGTACAAAATCGCATGAGGCGCTCGACGCCGGCGCGGTTGTACCAACTGCGATCGAACAGGACCATTTCGCCGGCGGCCGGCAGGTGCGACACGTAGCGCTGGAAATACCACTGCTTGCGCTCGCGCTCGGTCGGTGCTGGCAGCGCCACGATTTTGCAGATGCGCGGATTGAGCCGCTGCGTCACCCGCTTGATGACGCCGCCTTTGCCGGCGGCGTCGCGGCCCTCGAACAACACCACCACCTTGAGCTTTTGATGCGCCACCCAATCCTGCAGCTTCACCAATTCCTTTTGCAGCCGCAAAAGCTCCTTGAAATAGGTGTGGCGATCGAGCGTGTCCTCGACTTCGATATTGCCGACGTCCTTCAGAAGCTCCGCCAGCCGCGTGTCATCGATTTCCAATTCCAGCTCTTCGTCGAGCACATCCGCCATTTCCGCGTGGAGCCTTTTCTGGGGCAGGAGATTTTGCGGCTGCTTGGCGTCCATGTGGGTGAGCTCCTGGAATCGTCGGACTTGAGTGGGGAATCCAGGCGATGTTCCCGTGCCGACGTGACGGCCGTACGACATCGGCGGGGCATCCGGTCGCCAACGCGCTGCGCATCAAGGCGCAGGAGATCGGCGCCAATATTCCCTATTGCGAGGAGACCAAATACCGCATCGGGCTCGGCGTCGAAGGCCAGGTCAACGGCTACTACATGCATGTCGGCAACGAGCGCTTCCTGCGCCAGGCCAATATCAAGGCGACTGCGCCCAGGCCGACCGTTCGGCGCTCGACGAGCAGGGCTATTCCTGCATCTACGTCGCGGTCGACGGTGTGCTCGCAGGTCTCGTGCCCTATACCGACCGGATCCGGCCGGAAAGCCGTGACGTCATCAGGCGCCTGCATGAAGCCGGCGTCCGCAATACCGTGATGTGACAATTCGGTCGTGGCGAAGGCCGTCGGCCGTAGGCTCGGCCTGTCGCGGCAGTTCGCCGACATGCTGCCGGCGGACAAGGCCGAGGAGATTCAGCAATTCCAGCGCGAAGGCAATATCGTCGCCATGGTCGGCGACGGCATCAACGATTCGCCGGCTTTGAGCTTCGCCGATGTCGGCATCGCCATGAAGCACGGCGCTGAAGTGGCGCGCGAATCGGCCGATGTCGTGCTGATGGAAGATTCGCTGTGGAAACTCGTCAAAGCGGTCGAGATTTCGCGGGGCGCGGTGCGCCTGATCCATCAGAATTATGCCATTGTTGCGGGCCTCAATACTCTGGCGTTCGGCTTGGCGCTGCCCGGAGGCTTGATCATTCCGGAAGTCACCGCTTTGATCAGCAACGGCTCGGCTATTCTGGCAAGCCTGAACGGGATACGTCCGATACTGAGATATCAATGACCTTTCATCGATGACGCTTAATCAATGATAGTGGCCGAGCCAAGTACCGAGCTTCCGACCGAGCTTCTGCCGACGCTTCAGCCATCCGAGCAACAGGCGCTGCGCCGCGCCATTCTCAATCTCGAAGATCAGAATTTCGCCTCCCAACTCGCCGATTACGCCGGCCGGCCGATCGACCGCGTGATGCGGCTGATGCCGAAAGCCGCATCGAGCCGCATCAACAAGACCGTCGAAGCGGCGATCCTCAATTGTCTCAATGTCGCGATCACCTCGATCGAGCCGAAATCGAAAGCGCCGCCGGCGCGTCACGCCAATGCGCTGCTCGCCGGCCTAAGCGGCGGTGTGTCGGGCTTCTTCGGGCTCATGGCGCTGCCGATCGAATTGCCGGTGACGACGACGCTGATGCTGCGCGCCATTGCCGACATTGCGCGCCATTACGGCGAGGATCTGTCGACGCTGGAGGCGCGGCTTGCTTGCGTCGAGGTTTTTGGGCTCGGCGCGCCGAAGACCGGACGCCGCTCGGATTTCGGCTATTACGCCTCGCGCGCGCTGCTGAGCCGGCTGGCTGCCGATGCCAGCGCGATCCTGCTTGAGCGCAGCGCGACAAACCTGTCGGCGCCAATCGTCGGCAGTCTCTTGACCGAGATCGCGACACGTTTCGGCGTCGTCGTCTCGGAACGCTCGGCCGCGAGCGCGCTTCCGGTTCTGGGCGCCGTCGGCGGCGCCACCGTGAACATGCTCTTCATGAAGCATTTTCAGCGCGTCGCCCACGGCCATTTCGTCATCAGAAGGTTCGAGCGGCAATACGGCGCGGCCGTCGTGCGAAAGCTCTATGCCGCGCACGCGCCGCAGCGCGCGGCTCAGCGCGTGACCCGGCGCAGAATTACCGATGGGCGGAAGTCCTAACCCGGTGACGGAGGTAGCCGCGCCGCCGGCGCCGCGCGGCGGCGAAGGAAATGCCCGCGAGCTTCGCGTCATCGATCCGGAGCCGGTCGATCCGGACCCGATCGAAGAACGCCGGGCGATGTTGCGCCGCGGGCTGCGCCGCATGCGCACCATCGCGACGCTACTTCTGGTTCTGATGGCTGCGATTTTCGTCGCCACCACTGTGACCGAGCTCGATTGGGTGTGGATTCCCTATCTGCGCGCCTTCGCCGAGGCCGGCATGGTCGGGGCCTGCGCCGACTGGTTCGCGGTCGTCGCGCTGTTTCGGCGACCGCTCGGTCTGCCGATTCCGCATACCGGGATCATTCCCAACAACAAGGAGCGGATCGGCGGTGCGCTTGGCCGATTCATGACCAATAACTTTCTCACCGCGCCGGTCCTCAATGAAAGGCTCGGCCGTGTCGACATCGTCGGCTCGGTTGCGCGCTGGCTCGAAAATCCGCGCAACTCAGCGCTTCTCGGCAATTATCTCGTCGACCAGTTGCCGCGGATTGTCGAGGTCCTGCCCGGCCCGCGCATCGGCCAAACCATCGGCAAGCTCGCGCAGCAAGCGCTCGCCAATGTCCCGGCGGCGCCGGCGGCTTCGAAACTCCTCGGCATCGTCTGGGCGCAAGGCGAGGCCCAGGCGCTGATAGCGCAAGCGATCGCCACTGCGCAAGACTACCTAGCGAACAACAAGGATTATTTCAGCGACAAGATCGCCCAGCAATCGACCAGCTGGATTCCGAAATGGGTCGACAGGATCATCGCCGACAAGGTGATGAACGGCGTGCTGTCGACATTGACTGAGATGAGCGACGCCAAGCATCCCTGGCGCCTCGAACTGCACAAGACCGTCCAGCGCCTGATCGCCAAGCTTGCCTCCGATCCGCAAATGTATGCGCGCGGCGAGGCCTTCAAGGCCGAGCTGCTCGCCAACCCATTGTTCATCGAGCAGGCCAAAGCGCTGTGGAGCGAACTCGAGAACGGGCTACAATGGGGCATTCCCGCGTACGCCGCGGCCATCGCGCACGCGGTCGAGCAATCGCTGCATAGTGTCGGCCGCTGGCTGCAGGAGGACCCGGCGCGCCAGGAGGAGATCAACCGCCGCATCAGGGCGGTCGCGCTCCACATGCTGCTCGCCTATCGGGTCGAGATCGGCGGCTATATCGAGCGCGTGGTGCGCAATTGGGACTCCTCGACGCTTGTCGAGCGGCTTGAGCTGCAGGTCGGCAAGGATCTGCAATTCATCCGCATCAACGGCACGCTAGTCGGCGGTCTCGTCGGCCTTTTGATCTTCATCGCCTCGAAATGGATTGCGGCGTTTTAGATCGGCCGTCGGCTGCTCAAGGGAATTCCCTGTCAGTTGCGGTCACGCCGCCGAAACGACTGTCACGGAACCTTCGTCAACCGATTTAGCGCAATGTTGATTCGAGGGAACAGGTTAGGATAGAAGACAACAGGGTGCCTGTTGATCGGGGGGATGAAAATGTACCGCGGGATTAGCACGTTCTTTGCTCTCTTGGTGGCTTTGGTCGCGGCGTCGGCGCAGACGCCGTCAGCGCAAAATCTGCCTGCGCAAAACTCCTCTGCGCAGACTCCGTCCGACAGCCGGCTTAAATCGATCGTCGACAAGAAGACGATCCGGATCGCCTACCGCACCGATGCGGCGCCGTTCGCTTTTGCCAACGATCGCGGCGAGCCGAGCGGCTTCTCGCTCGATCTGTGCCAGATGGTCGCGAAATCCATTGCGCAGCAGGTCGGGCTGCAAGAGCTCAAGATCGAATGGGTGCCGGTCACGGTGCAGACGCGTTTTACCGCGATCACCGATGGCAACGCCGACATCGAATGCGGCTCGAGCACCGTCACGCTCGGTCGGATGAAGCAAGTGGATTTCTCGAACTATATATTCGTCGAATCCACCGGCTTGGTCGTCTCGCGCGCGTCGAAAGCCCATGTCTTCGCCGACATGGCCGGAAAGAAAATCGCCGTCATCGCCGGCACCACCAATGAGCGCGCGGTCAACGAGCAGAACAGCGCGCACGGTCTCAATCTGACGGTCGTCGCGGTGAAAAGCCGCGACGAAGGCATCGCCGCGCTGCAGGCCGGCAAAGTCGACGGCTATGCCAGCGACAAGCTCCTTCTGGTCGGTGCTCAGATCAAGGACGCAGACGCCTTCGTCATGTTGCCGGACGACCTTTCGGTCGAGCCCTATGCCATCGTGATGCCGCGCGGCGACTGGGCGCTGCGGCTTGCCGTCAATACCGGTCTCGCCCAGAGCTTCCGCAGCGGACAGATCGTGGGCGTGTTCAAGAAATGGTTCTCCGAAATCGATCTGCGCCCTGGTATCCTGCTGGGATCGGCTTACACTTTAGGCGGTCTTTCGGATTAGAGCGCCTAACGCGCGCAACTTGACTGTCGAACCGCTATTTCTATGCGTGAACTTAACAGAGGGGAGCGTGCCGTGGCTCAGGGTGAAACGAAACTGCTGTATCCGGGACTTGCCGGATTCTACGAGACTATGCTGCCCATCGCCGCAACTTTTGTGCGCATCGTGGTCGGCGTTATGTTCTTGATGCACGTTTCGACAAAATTCAAACTCGGCGCTGACGCGGTCGCCGCGAACGTGTTCTCCAAGAACGGCATCGAGCCGGCATTGATATGGACATATGTCGTCATGTTCCTCGAGTCGGTCGGCGGCGTCTGCTTGGTCATCGGTCTGTTCACTCGATTTGTCGCGGCCGCGTTGGCCATCGAGATGCTGGTGGCTTTGCTGTTCGTGCATCTGCCGAAGGGCTATGCAGCCGGTGGTGGCGGATATGAGTATGTGCTGCTGATCGGCGCGATATGCTTCATCATCGCCATCCGCGGCGGCGGTCCTTATTCGGTTGACCGCGTCATTGGCAAGGAGCTTTAGACGCACCTCGGGGCAGTGTTTACGGGGTGATCGAATAAAGAACCTGCTTGCTGCACTGCATGAGCCGGTTCCGGCCCATAGCTGTCGCGCCGGCCAACGACTGACGTGGTCGCTTTCGAGGGGATAGCGGACATAGACTGCCTGTGGCCATCGAGATCCGTCTATAAATGCACGCCCTGGTCACCGCCGGGTTGCGCAGGCCCATCAAAAATCGTTCACACGGCGCGCTTAACATTTCCCTTTGCACCGAGGGACAGCCGTGGCCGGAACCAGCGGCAATTTGCGCCGGCAGCTTGCGGTCATCTTCGAAGACGAAGAGCCGCGTAGCCCCGTCACGCGCTTGTTCAACCTGGCGCTGGCGATCCTTATCATTGTCAACGTCTCCCGCGTCGTTCTTGAATCGGTCGAGCCGATCCGGCGGCACTTCGCCCTCGCCTTCGACGCCTTCGAGCAGGCGGCGACCGCGATCTTCGCGCCGAATACGCTCCGCGTCTGGAGCTGCGTCAATTTTAACGACGCGCGCTATCGCGCTCCGGTCCGGGGGAGGCTGCGCTATATGCGGAGCTTCTTCGCGCTGGTCGATTCGTCCTCGGTGCTGCCGGCCATTTTTGGCTTTCTCGGCGCCGGCGATCTTCGGGTGTTGCGGCTTCTGCGGCTGTTGCGGATGTTCAAGCTCGTCCGCCATTCGACGACTTGAATATAAAAAGAACGGCGGCGAGATCGTCGCCAATATCCGGGCGCCGGTACAGAGCCCGGATTTCGCGCCTTATCTGCAGCGCGCGCATGACGCCAATCCGGACGGCATTTATGTGTTCATCCCCGGCAATTTCGCTGGCATCTTCGAGCGGCAATATGTCGAGCGCGGTCTCGACAAATCGGCATCAAGCTGATGGGCAACGGCGACATGACCGACGACGATCTGCTCAATCCGATGGGCGATCCGGCGCTCGGCATCATTACCGCGGGGCAATATTCCGCCGCCCATTCTTCGCCGGAGAACAAAGCCTTTGTCGCAGGCTTCACCAAATTCGCCGGCAAGCGCCCGAACCCGATGGCGGAATCGGTTTATGACGGCATGACCCTGATCTACAATGCGATCAAGAAGACCGGCGGCGATACCGACGGCGACAAGCTGATCGCGGCAATGAAGGGCATGAGCTTCGAGAGCCCGGCGGCCCGATCACCATCGATCCGGATACGCGCGACATCATCCAGAACATCTATATCCGCCGCGTCGAGCGCAAGGACGGCGAACTCTACAATATCGAATTTGCGACTTTTCCGGCGGTGAAGCATCTGGTCAAAGAGGCCGAAAAGGCGGCAAAATAGCCGGCCTCTGCGCGTCAGCCTTTGGACTGCGACCGCACGAAATTGATGATGCCGGAGAAATCGGCGCCGCTCGAACCGGTCTCGGCGAACACCTGGTAAATTTCGGCGGCATGGGTGCCGATCGCGGTCTCGACGTGGACCGAGACCGCGGCTTCGCGGGCGAGGTTGAGGTCTTTCAGCATCAAAGCGGCGGCGAAGCCCGGTCTGTAGCCGTTATTGGCGGGGCTGGTCGGCACCGGGCCGGGTACCGGGCAATAGCTGGTCAGTGACCAGCATTGGCCGGACGACGACGACACGACATCGAACATCGCCTGATGCGACAGGCCGAGTTTTTCGCCGAGCACGAAGGCCTCGCTGACCGCGATCATCGAGGCGCCGAGAATCATATTGTTGCAGATTTTCGCCACTTGGCCGTTGCCGGCTTCGCCGCAATGTACGACGCGCTTGCCCATGCGTTCGAGCACCGGCTTGCCGCGTTCGAAGGCGTGATGCGAGCCGCCGACCATGAAGGTCAGTGTCGCGGCCGTCGCGCCGCCGACGCCGCCCGAAACCGGCGCGTCGAGGGTGGCAACGCCTTGCTGGGCGGCAAGCTTATGCGCCTCCCGGGCGCTGGCGACATCGATGGTCGAGCAATCGATGAACAGCGCGCCCTGGTTCGCCTCCGGCAAAATGTCTTTCCACACCGCGAGCACGTGGTGGCCGGCCGGCAGCATGGTGATCACAATATCCGCGTTCTCGACGCAGGAGCGCGCATTGGCGACGGTCTCGACGCCGTTGCCCGCCGCGGCTTCGCGCGACCCCGCGACCACGTCGAAGCCCAGAACGCGTTCGCCCGATTTGACCAGATTGGCGGCCATCGGCCCGCCCATATTGCCAAGACCGATGAATCCGATATTCGGCATGTGCGTTTCCTTGAATGGGTTTCAGTCTTTGAACTTGAGTTCCAAGGCGCCGACAGATTGAAAATGCCGCTCGACGATTTCTGGCGTGACCTGTTCCAGCGTGCCGGGCCGCCACACCGGATTGCGATCCTTGTCTACAATCGTGGCGCGGACGCCTTCAATCATGTCGTGCCCGGCTACGCAGGCCAGCGCGATACGGTAATCCTGGACGAAGCATTCCTCAACGCGCTTGAATTTCGCCGCGTCCCGCATGTTGCGCAGCGTGATCTTCAGCGAGGTCGGCGAGGCTTTCTTCATGGCGGCGAGCGCTGTTTGTGCGGCTTCGGTATTACTCCCAGTCAGCCGTGCAAAAATCTCTTCGACCGTATTCGCACCGTAGTAAGCGTCGATCCAGGGTCGCGCCGTTTCGAGCTTTCCGGGAGCGGGTGGGGCGGACAGGGCAGCAAGCTGCACCCGCACTTCGTCGGCGCTGCGGCTGCCGGCAAGCGCGTCCGGAATTGTCGCACGCTTCGCCGCGGGAATGTGGATGTCGGCAAGCCCGGCATAAATCGTGTCCGCTGCATTCATGCGCTCGCCGGTCAGTTCCAGATAAGTTCCGGTGAAGCCCGGCGCGCGCGCCAGCGGAAACGAGGCGCCGATATCGGGAAAAAAGCCAATGCCAACTTCCGGCATGGCAACCGCCGAGCGTTCGGTGACCACGCGATGCGCGGCGTGCCCGGCAAGTCCGATGCCGCCGCCCATGACGACGCCGTCCATGATCGCCACCACCGGCTTGCGATAGCGCGCGATCATCACGTTGAGATGATATTCGAGCGCCCAGAATTTTTGCGGCAGGGGATCGCCAGTTCTCGCCGCGTCATAGAGCGCGCGGATGTCGCCGCCGGCGCAAAAGCCGCGCTCGCCGGCGCCGTCGAACATCACGACCCCGACGGCGGGGTCCGAGGCCCAAGCGCGCATCATCTCCGTCATGGTGACGGTCATGCCCAGCGTGACGGCGTTGAGCGCTTTGGGGCGGTTCAGCGTCAGCCGACGCAACGCGCCGTGCGCGCGAACGATGACGTCGCCGTCTTGCAATACCTGTTCGTTCATCGCCCGACGAGGTGCCTCGCCACGATCAGGCGCATGATTTCGTTGGTGCCTTCGAGAATCTGGTGCACGCGCAGATCGCGCACGATCTTCTCGATGCCGTATTCAGATAGATAGCCGTAGCCGCCGTGCAGCTGCAGCGCCTGGTTGGCGACATCGAAGCAGGTGTCGGTGACGAAACGTTTGGCCATCGCCGAAAGCTGAATAGAGTGCGTATCCTTGCGATCGAAGGCGGCGGCGGCCTGCCAAAGCAGAGCGCGCGAGGCTTCAAGCCCGGTCGCCATATCGGCAAGGCGAAATTGCAGGGCTTGGAATTCGTCGAGCCGTTTGCCGAAGGCCTTGCGCTCTTTCATGTATGCGAGCGTCTTGTCCAGCGCGCATTGCGCGCCGCCGAGCGAGCAGGCGGCAATATTGAGTCGCCCGCCCTCGAGCCCGGACATCGCGATCTTGAAGCCTTGCCCTTCTTCGCCCAGCCGATGAGCGACAGGCACGCGTACGTTCTCGAAGATCACGGCGCGCGTCGGCTGTGCATTCCAGCCCATCTTGCGTTCGTTGGCGCCGAAGGAAATGCCCGGTGTATCGCCGGACACGATCAGCGCCGAGATCCCCGTCGCGCCATCGCCACCGGTGCGCGCCATCACCACATATAGGTCGCCCGCGCCGGCGCCGGAGATGAACTGCTTCTGGCCGTCGAGAATGTAAGCATCGCCGTCGCGCAGCGCCCGCGTCGTCAGCGCCGCGGCATCGGAGCCGGCGCCCGGCTCGGTCAGGCAATAGCTGGCTAGAAGCTCCATGGTGCAGAGCTGCGGCAGGAATGTCTTGCGCTGCTCCGGCGTGCCGAAGGCGTCGATCAGCCAAGCCGTCATATTATGGATCGACATATAGGCCGCGACCGTCGGGCAGCCGGTCGCCAGCGCCTCGAAGATCAGGGAGCCGGTGAGTCGCGACAGTTCGGAGCCGCCGAATTCCTCGGCAATGAACACGCCGCCCATGCCGAGCGCTGCGGCCTTGCGCATCTCCGCGACCGGAAAATGCCTAGCCTCATCCCAGGCGATGGCGTTGGGCGCAAAGTTTTCGTCGGCAAAACTCTCCGCCATGTCGCGCATGGCGATCTGGTCGGCGTCGAGCGCGAAAGCTCGTGCTGTGCTTGGCGAATGGTCGAGCATAAATCCGGCGTCCGGCTTTGCGGCCGGCTCGTTTATGGCTTGAACGAGGAGCATCGTCCTTTTTTGCGGCGAAGGGAAGCGGCCGAGGGACCGAAATATCCGCCGCGCGCGCGGCGATTGATCATTTTTGGCATGATCTCTTCCGAAAACCGGTTCCCACTTTTCGGGATCATGCCCGGTCAAGATATTTTTTGAAGAACTCCAAGCTCAGCGCCAACGCGCGATCGGCCTCCGGCTTGCTGTAAGTCTTGCCGCCGTGACGCGCGAAGGCGTGGTCGGCGCCGGGATATTTGTGGATGGTCACTAGCGGATTGGGCGACAGCCGCCGCTCGATAAGGTCGTTGACCTCCGCCTGCACCCAGCGATCCTTCATCGCCATGTGCAGCATGAACGGCCGGTGCAAGTTTTTCGCTTCCTTGATGCGGTGCTCGATATAGGTGCCGTAATAGGCGACGGCGCAGTCGATATCGGTGCGGCAGCACATCAGATAACAGAGCTTGCCGCCGAGACAGTAACCGACCGCGCCGACTTTGCCGTTACATTCCGGCAACTGATCCTTCAGATACTGACGGATGGCTTCCATGTCGCGTACGCCAAGATCGTAGTCGAACTCGTAATAGAGATCGAACGCCTTCTTGATGTCGTTGGGATTGCCGTCGGACAATTCGACGCCGGGTTCCTGCCGCCAAAACAAATCTGGCACCAGACAGATTAAGCCTGCCTCCGCAAATTCATGGGCGTGGTAACGCATCGTGTCATTGACGCCCCAGATTTCCATTATTGCAATGATGGCGCCGGCCGGCGTGCGATCCGGCATTGCGAGATAGGCGCCCATCTCGCCGTCGCGCAGCGGAACTTTGATATTTTTGGTCAGCATTTTGTTTTCCTAAAGCTTCAAGAGTGCCTGCGCGTTTCCGGAAAAAATCCGCGCGCGGTCCTGTTGCAGAATATCGAGCCGTTCGACGGCGCGGATGGTGTCGCCGATCAGCCAGCGGCCCTGTTCGGAATCGAACGGAGCGTCGGTGGCGAACAGACAATTCGAGGTGCCGAAAAAGGCGTGGCCGCAGCGCGTCGGCGCGTCCTCGCCGCCCAGCGCGGTGTCGGCATAAAGCATCTTGTAATATGTCAGCGGCGGCTTTTTCAGGCCGCGCTCCTTTGCCACCGGATTCTCATTGCGCGTGCCGAAGAAGATTTGCCGGAAGCCGAGATTAATCTTGCCAGGAAAATAAGGGATCATGCCGCCCATATGGTGCGAGATGATCTTGATATGCGGCAATTCGTCGAACAGGCCGGAATAGATCAGCCGCGTCATGCAGGCGGTCGTTTCGTAAGGCCAGCCGAACGAGAACCAGACTTCGTCCTGCGACGTTTTTTCGCTGGCGTAATCAGCAAAATCCGGGCCGCGCATCGGATGCACCCAGACCGGCAGATCGTGTTCGGCCATGCGGCGGAATAGCGGGCGGAATTTCTCGTCGCTCAGCGGCACGCCCGCGACATTGGTGAAGACCTGGATGCCGCGCGCGCCAAGCTGCGTGACTGCGCGATCGATTTCGGTGAGCGACGCTTCGATATTGTTCATCGGCAGTGCGGCGATGAAAGCCGGAAAACGCTGCGGATGATTGCGGCAAATCTCTGCGAGCTCGTCGTTGGCGAGCCGCGCCAAATCCGGGGTGACATCGGGCCCGGCCACAAGCTCGAGCGGCGGATTGGCGAGCGACAGCACTTGGGCGAAATCGCCGAACTTTTCGAGCAGACGCAGCCGCGCTTCGACGTCAACCAGCGTCTTCAGCCGCGGAAACGCGGTGGTCGCGACATGACCGGGAATGAGCGTTGCAAGCCTATCGAGATAGGCTTTCGGCATGAAGTGATTGAAGATGTCGATGATCATGGCCGGCCGTCCGAAGAATTGCTGAAAGCGCGCGCCGACATTTACATTGCCGGCGGCCTCCTTGTCACACCTGGTTTTCTATTGCAGTCTTGCGGCCCAATAAAAACAAGCTGCGGTAACAACCGCGGTTGCGGATTGGGGGAGACACATGTCCGACGCGCGCCAGACGTCTGCCGAGCTTGTCGCCCGGCTCGAGCGCCTGCCGTTTTCCAAATGGCACCGCCATTTTTTCATCCTCGCGTTCTGTGGCATCGCGCTCGATGCGGCGGATTTCGCGATCTTCGGCGCGGCACTCCCGCCGGTGGCGCACGAATTCGGCTTAGGGCCGGCGCAAGCCGGACTGTTGGCGACAGTGGGATTGGTCGGCGCGTTTCTCGGCGCGCTGTTCTGGGGCACGATCTCCGACTATATCGGCCGCCGCACGTCGTTCCAGGCCACCGTCGGACTGTTCGCGCTGTTCACCGGGCTCGTCGCAGTGTCCTGGAACATTCTATCGCTGTCGGTCTTCCGCTTCCTGTCGAATTTCGGCCTCGGCGGCGAAGTGCCGGTGACCTTAACCTTGAGCTCGGAATACAGCCCCGGCCGCATTCGCGGCGCTATGACCGGCAATATCATGGCGGCTTTTCCAGTCGGCCTCGTTCTCGCCGCGACTTTGAGCCTGCTGATCATTCCGCACTGGGGCTGGCGCGCGCTGTTCGTCGTCGGCGTCGTGCCGGCCCTGCTGTTGTTCTTCGTGCGTCGCTATATGCCGGAATCCGCGCGCTTCCTCATCAGCAAGGGCCGGCTCGCGGAAGCCGAACAGACTGTCGCCGGCATCGAGAAGGACGCGATCGGGCGGGCACTCACGGCGGATGAAATCAAGACGCTCGCCAATCTGCATCCCGAAGTGGCGGTGCCGGGCAAGGTCACCGTGTTCGAGCTCCTGGCGCCTGGGCGGGCCAAGAACACACTGTTGCTCTGGATCGTCTCGTTCGGGTTTCTCTGGGCCTCGAACGGCATCCTGTTCATGTTGCCGACGATCCTGACACAGCGCGGCATTCCGCTCACCCAAGCCATTAGCTTCCAACTGGTGCAGGCGCTGAGCGCGGTGGTCGGCTACTCGGCCTGCGGCTTCCTCATCGATCGCTATGGCCGGCGGCCGGTGTTGTTTCTCTATTATTTCGTCGGCGCGTTCTTTCATCTGTGGTTCGCGACGGCGAGCGGCATGTGGCTCTACGCCGCCGCGGCCGCGGTGGGCTGGGTCAATCCGGGCGTCTATGGGGCGACCGGAATCTATGTCAGCGAATTGCATCCGACGCATCTGCGCGCGACTGCCGTCGGCTGGTTCTTCGGCATCGGCCGCATCGGCTCGTTCCTGGCCCCGACCGTGGTCGGCTTCATGCTGGCCTATGGCGTCGGCGCCTATGTGCTGCACACTTTCGCGCTGGCTTATCTGATCTCGGCGATTGCGCTGTGGCTGGTCGGTATCGAGACCAAGGGCCGGGTGCTGGAACAGATCACCGAGCACAGCGGCATCGCCGCGACCGCGGACGCCGCGGCGCCTGCGATGACTCCGGCGCGGACGTAAGCTTCGGTGCAGCCGAGCTTCAGTGGCTATGCGCGTGCTTGCGCGGATGATGCCGGTAGTGCGGCGCAGGCGATCCCTGCCATCCGCCGGCTTGATAACCGGAATGATAATACGGGTTCATCCCGCAAAAACCGCGATTGCCAGCCAGTACATTGGGCACGCAGGCTTCGACCGTGTTGTACTCGCAATCCCAATGCACGCCGCCGGTGCCGATCGACACCACCGCGCACCACGGCGCGTCGCCGTAGTACTGGGCATGGCTCGGCGAAACATCACAGCAAATCAAGGCCGCAGCGGCGGCGACAGAAAGGGCAATACGCATCATGGTCATCACCTTGAGCGTTTCCACCTTGCTCAACGTCCCGGTATAACCCCTGATTAGTCGACGTATTCCCGCTGCGGGAAAAATCAACACCGGTCAGGTTTGGAAACGCCGCCATGGACTTCACGCTTCCGCCGGAAATCGAGGATCTGCGGCTGTGCACCCGCGCCTTCATCGAGGAGCATGTGCTGCCGCTCGAGGCCGATCCGCAGAATTTCTCCGAACATGAGAATATTCCACTCGATCGGCTCGCCCCGGTTCAGGAAAAGGCAAAGAAAGCCGGTCTCTGGGCGCCGCAATCGCCCAAGGAGTTCGGCGGCATGGCGCTGCCGATCGTGGCCTGGGCGGCGATCTATGAGGAAGCGGCGCGCTCGCTGTTCGGGCCGCTTGCGCTCAATTGCGCCGCGCCGGATGACGGCAACATGAATCTTCTGTCGCGTATCGGCACGCCGGCGCAGAAGGAATGGTGGCTGCGCCCGATCGTCGAAGGCAAAGTGAAATCCTCCTTTGCCATGACCGAGCCGGAGCCGGGCGGCGGCTCCGATCCGGGCATGATCCGCACCTATGCCGAGAAGAAGAACGGCAAGTGGAAGATCCGCGGGCGCAAATGGTTCATCACCGGCGCCGCCGAAGCCGCGCATTTCATCGTCGTGGCGCGAACGTCCGATGACGGACGTCGCGGGCTCACGGCGTTTCTCTATCATCGCGATCAGCCGGGCTGGCGCATCGTGCGCCGCATCGGAATCATGGGCCCGGAGGAGCACGGCGGCCATTGCGAGCTTGAATTCGACGGCCTCGAAGTCTCCGACGACAATATACTCCTTGGCGTCGGCGACGGATTGAAGATCACCCAGATCAGACTCGGTCCGGCACGGCTGACGCATTGCATGCGCTGGCTCGGCCAATCCAAGCGCTGCCTCGAAATCGCGCAAGACTACGTCAATCGCCGCGAAGGTTTCGGCATCCGGCTCGCCGACCGAGAAAGCGTGCAGATCAAGCTCGGCCAGATGGCGCAGCAGATTCAGATCGGCCGGCTCCTCACCATGCACGCCGCCTGGAAGCTCGACCGCGGCGACCGCGCCCGCAAGGAAGTGTCGATGGCGAAAGTGCATGTCGCCGACACGCTGCACAATGCCTGCGACACCGCGATTCAGCTCAACGGCGCACGCGGCTATTCCAAGGACACCATCCTCGAATGGATCTACCGCGCCGCGCGCGCCGCGCGGCTGGTCGACGGTGCCTCTGAAGTCCACAACATGGTGCTGGCGCGTTTCCTGCGCGAAGAAGGCCGCGATTTCTGGACCTGGAGCGCGGGCAACAAGATTTGAAGATTGCCTATCGCGTCATTTTGCGGCGGGGAAGAAACGCTGCTGGTTCGTCCACTCCGCGAGTGCGTTGGTCTTGATCCATTCGGCCAGTTCGTCGTGCCGCGCCAGCCAGACGCCGGGAAAGCCGCGGATATATTTGAGGATGCGATCGATCTGCGCGGCCATCAGCGGCCGGCCGCCGAAATGGCAATGCACCGTGACATTGAGGAACGCCATCGGCTCGTTGGCGTAGAGATAGTCGAAAGTGTCCTTGTACACGTCGAACCAATCGCGCGGATTGCCGCGCAATACGCGATGATCGGCAAAATCGGTATGCGGCAGCGCCACGATCGTGCCCTTTGCGGTCTTCACGCAGAACGGCAGGTCGATATTGTTGTAGTCGCCGTACCAGAGGAAGCCGGTTTCGGCGATCAGCTCTTCAGTATGCGCCGTCGGCGCCAGCACCGGACTGAGCCAGCCCTTCGGCGGCGCGCCGGTGAGTTTCTTGAAGACGCCGATGCATTTCTCGATGATGGCGCGTTCTTCATCGGGGGACAGGTATGCCATCAGCGCATCTTGCGTATAGGAATGCGCTGCGATCTCGTGGCCCGATTTCAGCATGCAGCTGACCGCGTCCGGCGCGATTTCCATGGAATGGGCATTGGCGACGAAGGTTGCCGGCACCTGATGCTCATTGAGGATCTTTAGCAGCCGCCACACGCCGTTGCGGCTGCCATAGGTGCCCCAGGTCATCGCCGCGCGGTCATGCGTGCCCGGCTTGAGACCCGTCGTCTGCACAGAGAACGGCGGGCCTTTGTCGCCGGACCAGTTCTCCATCAGGCAGGTCGTCGCAACGGCGATGCGCGCGCCATGCGGCCAGGCGAATCCCGGCGGTGTCTTGCTCGCTGCTGTCACGGCGTTACCTCTTCACTTGCATGCCGGGTGAGGGCCCGAGACCAAATCCCGGCGTTGCGTAAAAACGTGTTCTCGCGCCAATGGCGACGCGCGACGATCGGCCGCCGATATCGGGGAGCCGGGCTGAAATTGTCAAACAAAATCGGGCGTCGTATGAAGGTCGGCGTAGAGCCCGATCCGGCAAGCATCGTCGAGGCTCGCACAAGAAACGTGCCGGGAGGAAAGTGCAGTGAATCGCCGTGATTGTATTCGCCTCGGAGTCGCGGCGCTTGCGGCCCGATATCTTCGCGGCACAGCCGCTTTCGCGCAGTCGACGTATCCGCAAGAGACCATCCGCCTGATCGTGCCATATGCGCCGGGCGGCGTGGTTGATGCGGTGGCGCGCAATTGGGCTGAGCGCGTGCGCGGGCCGATCGGGACCGTCATTGTCGAGAACGAAGGCGGCGGCGGCGGCACGATCGGCGCCGCCACCGTCGCTCATGCCAAGCCTGATGGCTATACGCTCCTATTCGGCGATACCAGCTCGCAGATCATCGCGCCGTATCTGATGCTGCATCCGTCTTACGATCCGGCAAAGGATTTCGCGCCGGTGTCGATGATTGCGACGTCCTCCACGGCCATCGTCGTGCATCCGAGCGTTCCGGCGAAAAGCCTGAGCGAGTTCATCCCCTACGCGCAGAGCCATCAGAAACAATTGTCTTATGCATCGGCCGGCACCGGCACGGTCACGCATCTCGCCGGGGAACTGTTCAAGCAGCTCATCAAAGCGCCGGACATTCTGCACGTGCCATATCACGGCGCCGGACCGGGCCTGATCGACTTGCTCGCCGGCACCGTGCCGATGATGACGCCGAATGTCACCAGCCAGGTGCTGAGCTATCACCGCGACGGCAAGATCCGGATTCTCGCCGTCTGTGCGCCTGCGCCGCTGAAGGCCGCTCCGGAAATTGCGGCGGCCGTTGAAGTCCTGCCGGGGCTTGTCGTGCAACTGACCTGCGGCGTGCTGGCGCCGGCAGGTACGCCGCGATCCGTCGTTTCGCAGCTATCCGCGGCCACCGCGCAAGTCATGCAAAGCCCCGACTTCCAGCACGTGATGGAAGCCGCGGGTCTCGAGACGCGCACAGACGCGGGCGCGGCCGGCGCGCAGAGCTATCTTGCCGCCGAACGCGAACGTCTGGTGCCGATCATCAAGGCCGCGGGCCTGGAGCCGTCATGAAATTTCACCGCCGTCATTTTCTGCGTTTTGCACTCGGAACGGCAGCGGTCTTTCCGGTCGTGCGCGCCGCTTTTGCCGACACCTATCCGGCGCGTCCGGTTCATATCGTGGTCGGCTTCGCGCCCGGCTCGGCGTCCGACATCGCCGCGCGGCTGATCGCGCAGGCGCTTTCGGAGCGGCTCGGTCAGCAATTCGTCGTCGACAACAAGCCGGGCGCCCGCAGCAATATCGCCACCGAATTCGTGGTGCGCTCGGCCACGGACGGCTACACGCTGTTCTATGCGAGTCCGCCGAACGCCATCAATGCGACGCTCTACGACAATCTCAATTACAATTTTCTACGCGACATGGCGCCGGTCGCCAGCATCATCAAGAGGCCGGTGGTGATGGAGGTGAATCTCGACGTTCCCGTCAAAACCGTGCCAGAGTTCATTGCCTATGCCAAAGCCAATGTCGGCAAGGTCTATATGGCGACGGTCGGTCCCGGCAGCGCGCAGCATCTCTATGGCGAATATTTCAAGATGCTGACCGGCATTGCCATGGAGCCGGTGCATTATCGCGGCGCTGCGGCGGCGATCACAGATCTGATCGCCGGCCGCGTCCAGGTGATGTTCGATGGCGTCGTTTCGTCGATTTCCTATATCCCCTCCGGCCAAGTGCGGCCGCTCGCGGTCACCACCGCAACGCATCAGGACGTGTTGCCTGGCGTTCCGACTGTCGGGGAGACCGTGCCGGGCTTTGAAGCCGCCGGCTGGCAGGGCATCTGCGTGCCGGCGGCGACGCCCGCCGACATCGTCGGGAAGCTCAATCAGACGATCAATGCGTCGCTCGCCGATCCCGCGCTCAAAGCCCGCCTCGCCGATCTCGGCGGTCAGTTGTTTGTCGGTTCTCCGGCGGACTTCGGCAAATTCATCGCCGATGAAACCCAGAAATGGGGCAAGGTGGTCAAGGCGGCGAACGTGAAGGCGGAGTAGGCGCACGCGTCACGCCGCGTCATGAAAAATGACGCCGAGCGTGGTGCGGTATCCGGCCGATCATGCGGCTTATCTCAAGGGCTGCCATAAGGCCGGCCAGAACAAGCCGACGCCGCTTTTGCTGCAATATGGCGCCGGCGATTATAATTGCCTGCACCAGGACATCTACGGCGCCAATATCTTTCCGCTCCAGGTCGCGTTCCTGTTGTCGCGGCTAGCCGAAGACTTCACCGGCGGCGAATTCGTGCTCACCGAGCAGCGGCCGCGCATGCAATCGCGCGCCGAGGTCGCGCCGCTGACCCAGGGCGACGGCGTGATCTTCGCGGTGCGCGAGCGGCCCGTGCAGGGGACGCGGGGAACCTATCGGGTCAATCTGCGGCACGGCGTGAGCCGGATCAAAAGCGGCGAACGCTTCAC
>JBAUCK010000336.1:0-18674 GCA_049677525.1 Xanthobacteraceae bacterium | reverse complement strand
AGCCGGCCGCGCACCTCTTCGCGAATCTCAGCAGGGATCGGCGGCACGGCGGCGATGCCGCGGATCAGCGCATTGAAATAAAGCCCGGTGCCGCCGATGACGATGGCCGGGCGTGCGGCCGCTTGTGCGGCCGCAAGCGTTGCGTCGGCATCGGCGCACCAGCGCCCGACCGAGTAGTTCTCCGCGGCATCGACATGGCCGTAGAGCCGGTGCGGGATGCGCTGTTCCTCCCCGGGCGTCGGCCGCGCAGTAATGATGCGCAAATCGCGATAGACCTGCATGGAATCGGCATTGACGACCTCGCCGCCGAGCTTTTCGGCGAGCGCGAGCGCCAAGGCCGACTTGCCGCTCGCCGTCGGGCCTGCAATGAGGATGACCGTCGACACGTCTTAAACCGCTCCGTTTCCTATCGTCCGGATCGCACGGATGTTTTATGTGGCAACGCTGATCTCGTCACCCAACCGTCCGGCGGTGACCGACGCCTTGACGCAGAAGGTTGCGCGCTATCTGCCGCACGGCCGTCCGGTGGATTGGCTCGAGCCCGGCGTGGCGACGGTTATCGCCTTTCTGGCCGAGGAGTTCGAGGGGGCGGAGATCGCCGAAGCCGAGGCGCTATTCAAGGACATGGCGCGGGATATCCGCGACATGATCGGTAGCGACCCGGTCGACGTGGTGATCCAGCCGCATGAGGGGCGCCGCAAGACGCTGTTTCTTGCCGACATGGATTCCACCATGATCGGCCAGGAATGTATCGACGAGCTTGCCGACTATGCCGGCTTCAAGGATCGGGTGGCCGCGATCACCGAGCGCGCCATGCGTGGCGAGATTGCCTTCGAGCCGGCGTTGCGCGAGCGCGTGGCGCTGCTCAAGGGCCTGCCGTCGACCGTGATCGACAAGGTGATCGCCGAGCGCATCCGCCTGACGCCGGGCGCACGCACGCTGGTCGCCACCATGCGCGCGCACGGCGCCTATACCTGCCTCGTCTCCGGCGGCTTCACGGCGTTCACCTCGAAGATCGCCGCGATGATCGGCTTTGACGAAAATCACGCCAACACGCTGCTCGCCGATGCCGGCAGCAGGCTGACCGGCGAAGTGGCCGATCCGGTGCTCGGCCGTGAAGCCAAGCTTGCGACGCTCAACGAATTGCGTGCGCGTTTTGGTCTGGTTCGTGACGCCACGCTTGCGGTCGGCGACGGCGCCAATGACATTCCGATGCTGATGGCCGCCGGCCTCGGCGTCGCCTTCCACGCCAAGCCCGCGGTCAAAGAGGCGGCCGCGGCGCGCATCGACCACGGCGACCTCACGGCGCTGCTTTATGCGCAAGGGTATCGGCGCGAGGAATTTGTCGGCGAATAGGACCTATTCGCCGCAGCGTTACTGGAGATTCAGCGCCACAAAGCGCGTTTCGCCGTCGGGGTTGGACACCAACAACACGGCGATCTTCTTGCCCTGCGATTTCAGATCGTCGACGCGCTTCTGCAGATCGGTCGGTGTGCCGACGGCCTGATATTGCACTTCGACGATGACATCGCCCGGGGTGAGCCGCTTGTCCGGCTCGGACGCCGCGATATTCGGATCGACGCCGGTGACGACGACGCCTTTGATGCTGTCGCCGATCTTGAACTGCTTGCGCACATCGTCGGAGAGGCTGGAGAGCTCGAGGCCGAGCGTCTTCTGCACCACCGATTTCTGCGGCGGCGCGGCGTTCTTGCCGGCATCCGCCATCGCGACCTTCTCGCCGTCTTCGAGCCGGCCGATCGTCACTTTGTGGGTTTCTTCCTTGCCCTTGCGGATGACGACGACGTCGACAACCTTGCCGACCGCGGTATCGGCGACGATGCGCGGCAGGTCGTGCATTTCCTTGATGTCGTGGCCGTCGAATTTGATCACCACGTCGCCGGGCTCGATGCCGGCGGGCTTGGCCGGGCCCTTGTCGTCGATGCCGGCGACCAGCGCGCCGCGCGGCGGCTTGATGCTGAGGCTGTCGGCGATGTCGTCGGTCACCTGCTGAATGCGCACGCCGAGCCAGCCGCGCCGCGTCTCACCGTATTGGCGGAGCTGATCGAGCACCGGCACCGCGGTGTCGGCCGGCACCGCAAAGCCGATGCCGATCGAGCCGCCGGACGGCGAGATGATCGCGGTATTGATGCCGACCACTTCGCCGTCGAGATTGAACAGCGGCCCGCCGGAATTGCCGCGATTGATGGCGGCGTCGGTCTGAATGTAATTGTCGTAGGGGCCGGAATTGATGTCGCGGTTGCGCGCCGAGACGATGCCGGCGGTCACCGTGCCGCCGAGGCTGAACGGATTGCCGATGGCGATCACCCATTCACCGAGCCGCAACTTGTCGGAATCGCCGAACTTCACCGCCTTGAGCGGATGGTCGGTCTTGACTCGCAGCAGCGCGAGATCGGCCTTGGAATCCTTGCCGATCAGCTGCGCCGTGAGCTTGGTGCCGTCGTTGAGGATGACATTGATCTCGTCGGCATCGGCGATGACGTGATTGTTGGTGACGACAACGCCGGACGGATCGATGATGAAGCCGGAGCCGAGCGAGGTCACGCGGTGCGGCATCTGATCCTGATCGCCGGGGCCGCCGCGATGGTTCTTGAAGAACTGATTGAAGAACTCCTCCATAGGTGAGCCGGGCGGCACGTCGGGAAGGTTTTCGACATGCGGATCGACCTTCTGCGAGGTCGAGACATTGACCACCGCGTCGATGACCTGTTCGGCGACGTCGGCAATGTTGTCGGGGCCGCGCGAGGCGGCGGCGGGCCGGGCCGGCGACAGAGCGAGCGCCACGGCCATTGCGGCGGCCATTGCGACCATGCATCGCATGCGAGACTTATCGCGAGATTTGTCGAGAGACGTCATGGACGTCGGCGCTCCTGGCGTTCGACTCGTTGGGAAAGGCGTGCCGGAAAGGTGCCCTCGTCCCGCCCCGGACGCAAGGCCATTGCCGGTCAGCCGTTAATTAGCGGCCGGATTGGGGCGGAAAAGCGGCTCCAGAATTCGTTGCGAGCTCAGCCGCGGATCAACCAAACGATGACGAGGCCGACGGCGGCGGCAATGATGCCGGCGATGCGCAACGAGCCGTCAGGCAGTTCCATCACGCTCGCCATGGTCCGCTTGGCGCCGCCCGGGAACGCCGCGAGAAGAATACCTTCGATCACCAAGACCAGGCCGAGCGCGGCAAGGAAATCCGTCATCAACCCGGCCTGTCGCTCTCAAGGCTCTTTGTATTGCAATTCGACTTGCTGCAATTCGACTTGCGTTTTATTTGTTCGCGCCTGCCGCGCCGCTCGATCGCGCCGGCGCCGACAGCACGGCTGCGCCGTCCGCCGCTGACTTGCCCGACGGATTGCCGAAATAGCGGAAGAAATCCGAATCCGGCCGCAGCACCAAGCGGGTGTCGCTGCGCGCCAGGCTCCTGTCATAAGCCTGCATGGAACGATAGAAGACGAAGAAGCCCGGATCCTGGTTATAGGCGTCGGCAAAGATGCGGTTGCGCTCGGCGTCCCCTTGGCCGCGGATCTGCTCGGACTGGGAATTCGCTTCCGCGGTCAGCACCGTCACGTCGCGATCGGCCTTGGCGCGGATCTCCTGGCTCTTCTGCGAGCCTAGCGCGCGGAACTCGGCAGCTTCGCGCTGGCGCTCGGTCTGCATCCGCGCGTAGACCGCATCCCTGTTCTGTTCCGGCAGATCGACGCGACGGATGCGCACGTCGACGATCTGAATGCCGAACGGTCGCGCGTCCTGCTCGATCTGGTCGCGCATCTGTCCCATCAGTTCCTCGCGCTTATTGCGCACGACATCGGCCAGCGTCGCCCTGCCGAGCACGCGTCGCGCAGCGGAGGTGAGGAAAATCGCAAGCTGCGAGTCGGCGCCTTCCGCACCGACGGTCTGATAAAATTTGAGCGGGTCGGTGATGCGATAACGCGCAAAAGCGTCGACATCGATCTGCTGGCCGACCACCTGAGGCGCGCTCGAATTATCCTGGCTCTGAAGGTTCAGATCGTGCGCCTGCGACTCGACCGAGAGAATGCGCTTGTCGATATAGATGACGCTGTCGATGAACGGGATCTTGATGTTGAGACCCGGCTCGGTGATGACGCGCACCGGCTCGCCCAGGCGTACCACCAGAGCCTGTCGCGTCTGATAGACCGTGAAGAAAGTGCTGTAGCCGACGATAACGGCAATCAGCAGCAGGATGGCAACGGCGATGCCGACGATACCCGGCCTCATGGATTGCCTCCCGGTTGTTGCGGCGGCGCCGGCCGCTCCGGCGGCGGACTGCCGAGCGGCAGGAAGGGCAGGACGCCGCTGCTCGACGGTCCGAGATCGACGATGGTCTTTTCGGCCGCGCCGAACACGCGCTCCATGGTTTCAAGATAGATGCGCTGACGGGTCACGTCGGGCGCGTTCTTGTATTGCTGGAAGATCTGCAGGAAGCGCGAGGTCTGGCCTTTGGCATCGGCGACGGTTTGCTCGCGATAGGCTTCGGCATCCTGAAGGATCTTGGAGGCGCGGCCCCGGGCTTCGGGCACGACACGGTTGGCGTAGGTCTGCGCTTCGTTCTGCGCGCGCACGAGGTCCGAGTTTGCCGCCTGAACGTCACGGAAGGAATCGATGACTTTCGCCGGTACCTGGACCGTCTGCAGCTGGACGCTCTGAACCAGAATGCCGGCTTTGTAGGAATCGAGAATCTTCTGCATCAGGTCCTGCACTTGCGTCGCAGTGTCGACGATCGGCGCCGCGGCTTGGCCGCCTGGTGGCGCGGCGATGCCGGTTTGTTGAAACCCGGCGAGAAGCGGCTGCGCGTCGGAGTGCCCAACGACCTGGCGCATGGCGCTCTCGGCGACCGCCTTCACCGTCGATGCCGGACCGGCGACGTTGAACAGAAAGTCGCCGACCGAATTCGGCTTGACCCGCCAGAACACCGAGAATTCGACATCGACGATGTTTTGGTCGCCGGTAATCATCAGGCTCTCTTCCTCGACGTCGCGCAGGCTACCGCTGCGGCGCGTGTCGAAGCCGACGTCGATCTTGTTGACGCGCAAAGCCGGCGGGGTGAGCGCGGCCTCGATCGGATAGGGCAGATGATAGTTCAGGCCGGGCTGCACCTCGCGGATGAATTTGCCGAAGCGCAGCACCACGCCGACTTCATCGGGCTCGACGCGGAAGAAGCCGGACATGCCCCACAGCGCGACCGCCAACAGCGCGATCACGGCAATGCCGCGGCCGCCGAGATTGCCCGGCATCCAGTCGCGCAGCCGGTCCTGGCCGCGGCGCAGAAACTCTTCGAGATCGGGCGGCTTCGGCCCGCCGGGCTGTTGCGGGCCCGCGCCCCAAGGTCCCCGCGATCCAGAACCCCACGGACCGCCGCCGGATTGGTTGCTCCACGGCATACGTTACTCCTGAACGCCGACCCCGGTCGGCCGCTGGTTGTCGGGGTTATAGGGTAGGGCAAAGCCCCTTACAACGCGCAGTTATGACACGCTCGGCGGCTTCGTCGCAGCGGCGTTAATGCGCGCATATGTGACAAAGGCGAAGGAAACTTCATCATCCGCCGCCGGTTGGTGCGCGCTGCGCGCGATTTCGCGCCACAATTCCGGGTTGATCGCCGGAAAACGCGCATCGCCGTCCACGCGTTTATGAACTTCGGTGATTAAGAGCTGCGTCGCCACCGGCATCGCCTGCATATAAATGTCGCCGCCGCCGGCAACGATGATGGCGCTCGCGCCGCGCCGCAGCGCGTCGCCGCGTGCTGATTCAAGAGCGGCGGCGAGGCTCGGCGCCGCCACAATTCCGGGCGCGGCAAAAAGCTGATCGCGGCTGACGACGATGGTGGTGCGGCCTTTGAGCGGCTTGCCGATCGATTGATAAGTCTTGCGCCCCATCACCACCGGCTTGTCCATGGTGGAGATGCGAAAATGCTGCATGTCCGACTTGAGTCGCCACGGCAGCGCATTGTCGCGGCCGATGACGCCGTTCTCGGCGACGGCGGCGAGGAGGACGATGTCCAAGCTCACAATTTCGGGCTCACAGTCTTAAGCTCACACCGCGACAGCCGCTTTGATGTGCGGATGCGGATCGTAGCCTTCGAGCGAAAAATCTTCGTAGCGCAGCGCGAATAGATCTTTGGCGTCGGGATTCATGGTGAGCTTGGGCAGCGGCCGCGGCTGGCGCGAAAGCTGCAAACGCGCCTGCTCGAGATGATTGAGATAAAGATGGGTGTCGCCGAAACTGTGGATGAAGGTGCCGGGCTTCAGTCCTGCCACTTGCGCGACTGCAACGGTCAATAGCGCGTAAGAGGCGATGTTGAACGGCACGCCGAGAAAGACATCGGCCGAGCGCTGATAGAGCTGGCACGACAGCGCGCCGTCGGCGACATTGAACTGAAACAGGCAGTGGCACGGCGGCAGCGCCATGTCTTCGATCTCCGCCGGGTTCCATGCGGTCACGATCAGCCGGCGCGAATCCGGGTTGCGGCGGATTTCCTTGAGCACGTTTGCGATCTGGTCGATCGAGCCGCCGTCGCCCGTCGGCCAGGAACGCCATTGTTTGCCATAGACCGGGCCGAGATCGCCGTTCTCGTCGGCCCATTCGTTCCAGATGGTGACGCCGTAGTCGTTGAGATATTTGACATTGGTGTCGCCGCGCAGGAACCAGAGCAATTCGTAGATGATGGATTTGACATGCAGCTTCTTGGTAGTGACCAGCGGGAAGCCGCGCTGCAGGTCGAAACGCATCTGATGGCCGAAAATCGACTTGGTGCCGACGCCGGTGCGGTCGCGCTTTTCCACGCCTTCGGAGAGCACGCGTTCCATCAAATCGAGATATTGGCGCATCGGTGTTTCGGTTTCGGCTGAGTCGCGGCACTCACTTTAGCTCTAAATGAGGGGCGATCGAAGCTCGGGCAAGTGTAAAGCCCATGACGCAGAACCGCGGCTGTGGACCGTCACACCAGTCCTGCGGCGCCGAGCGCCGCGGCGACGGCGAAGGCCCAAAGCGGGTGCACACGCACAAAAAACGCAGTGATCGCCGTGCCGACGGTGATGAGCACGGCGAGCCAGCCATAGCCGCTCGTGGTCGCAATTACCGTGGCGCTCGCCGCCAGGAGGCCCAACGTCACCGGAACCAGGCCGCGGCTCAGCGCGTCATGCCAGGTCGCGCCCTTGAAGCGATCGGAGGCGCGGCCGACGAAATAGGCGAACACGCAGGTCGGGCCGCACATCGCCAGCGTCGTGACCAGCCCGCCGATGACGCCGGCGACGTGATAGCCGATCAGCGTCACGATGATGATGTTAGGCCCCGGTGTCAGCTGCGCCAGCGCGAAGGTCGTGCTGAACTCCCGGTCGGTCAGCCAATGCTGCGCGTCGACGGTATAGCGATGCATTTCCGGCACTGCGGAATTGGCGCCACCGATCGTGAACAGCGATGTCGCCGCAAAGAACGCCGCCAAGGTCAGCAGAACTCCGCCGCCATTTTTCATAACCGGCTCCAGGCATAAGCGATGCTGACCGGCACGATTGCGAGCAGCACGAACGGCAGCGGCCATTGCATAACGGCGATGGCGAGGAATGTCGCAAGCGCGATCGCAAGGCCGACCGCTGCGCGGTTGCGAAACAGCGGCTGCACCATTTTGGCGACCGTCGCCAGCATCAAGCCGGCCGCCGCCGCAGCGACGCCGGTCAGCGCCCGGCGCAGCACCGGCAGGTCGCCGTAATGCGCGTAGATGGCACCGATGATGAGGATCAGGACCATCGGTGGGCCGAGCAGTCCGGCGATCGCCGCCACGCTGCCGAGCGGGCCGCGGAAGCGGCCGCCGATAATGATCGAGAAATTGATGATATTGCCGCCAGGGAGAAACGAACAGAGCGCATAGGCCTCGTTGAACTGCTCGGACGTCAACCACTTGCGCTCTTCGACCATCATGCGCCGCGCCCAGGCCAGCACGCCGCCGAAACCGGACAGCGAGATCTTGGCGAAGGCGACAAAGAGCTCGGTGATGGTCGGTGCCGGCGCGGTTGATGCCGCAGGGGGATCGCTCGCTTGGACGGGACTTTCGGCTGGAGGATCGTTCGAGGTCGAAATCGGGTCGGGGTTTATCGGGGCGGAGTCCGGATCGGAGTTCATGGCGTTCGTTTAGCGCCGGCCATCCCTTCCAGCCAGCCGCTTTTGTGCAGCCGGGCCACGACTGTGGAGCGGGCAGAAGTCGCTCTTTTTTCGGCAACTTTTTGCGCTTATATTCCCTGGTGCCGGCGCATGCCGGCTATGGCGATAAATGGCCGTTGTAATAAACCTTTCGGACCCGGGGGCGGTACCCGGCGACTCCACCATTACGGGGTCGAAATAGGATCGACGAGGGCGTAAAAGGCGCGCTTTTGCTCGGCATGGTTCCACCGTTATCGGGCCTATCTCATAGTTGCCAATGACAACTATGCTCCGGTTGCTCAGGCCGCGTAACGCGGTTTGAAATACCGACTTAAAGTCCTAACGGGTTAAGCTCCGTTAGGCGGGGTTCGGAGGCACCTGGCAACAGAAGCCTCCACTTTCTCTTCCCCCACCATTTCCACCGCCGGTACCGGCTTCGCCGGTATCCGTGTTTCCACATAGCCGCCGAGAACCCCCGCTGACCCGGACGCGCACTTAATCTGTCGTCATCCGGCAGAACGCGTTTGAATGGCCATGATTCTGGGCTTATCTATCGGTTGATTAACGCTGACTTCCGGCTCCCGGCATGGCCACCGATCACATCCGCTACGACGTTCTTGCCCAGGCCGCCTTGCGCGGCGTGGTGCGGACTGTGCTCGTCGATGTCGCCAAAAAAGGCCTGCCGGGCGAGCATCATTTCAAGATCACCTTCAGCACCGTGGCGCCCGGCGTGCGGCTGTCCGACCGCATGCGCGCGCAATATCCGGAGGCTATGACCATCATTCTGCAGCACCAGTTCTGGGACCTGCATGTCGATGATGCTGCTTTCGAGGTCGGCCTGTCGTTCGGCGGCGTGCCGGAGCGCTTGGCGGTGCCATTCGAGGCGGTGACCGCGTTCTACGACCCGGCCGTACAATTCGGATTTCAGTTCGAGCCGCTCGATGCCAACTCCCCGGCAATGGCAACCGGCAGCCAGGCAGCGCCGGTTATCGATAAGGCTGTGGCTCCTTCATCCCCGGGAGAGGCGAATAAGGCCGATGCGACGCCGGCCAACGCCAAGCCTGCCGATACGCCGCCGCCGGACCGTCCCGATGGCGGCGCCGGCGCCGAGGTCGTACGGCTCGATCGCTTCCGCAAGAAGTAAATCGCTGGGCGGTCAGCGCATCGCCAATACACGCCGTTTCCCGGAATCTCTACTTTAAGCTGTATCGAGGCGCCGATAAACTTTTATTGATCTACTCAACGCCTTCCTGTGGATTGCGGCGTGATCCAGTGGGCCCGGACCGACGTAGTCCTTTTTGAAACGAACGGGGCCGGGAAGGTCTGGCCTCGTGCCCTACCTGTTACCGTCAAAGCGAATTAATTGAGTTCTGCACCTGAGTTTTGGCTATGGCGCGTCAAGCAGGGCAAATCATCAACCTTCGAACCGAGCGGAAGCGAGCCAAACGGCGCGCGGCCGACCAGGAAGCTGCGGCGCGGCGGGCCGAGTTCGGCCGTTCCAAGGCAACAGCGAACCTTCAGCGCGCACGAAGCGACAAAGCCCAGACAAGCCTCGACCAACACCGGATCGAAACGGGAGACGTGGAATGAAATCGCCTGTCGTAAAGCGCTCGATCGTCATCGCGGGCCACAAGACCAGTATCAGTCTTGAGGATGCATTCTGGAAGGCGCTCAAGGACATTGCGATTGCCCGGCATGCGACACTGTCGGACCTGGTGGCGTCCATCGATACCGAACGCCAGCACGGCAATCTGTCCTCAGCGATACGTCTGTTTGTTCTTGATCACTATCAGTCGAAGGCGCTGGGTCATGTCGGCAGCGCTGCCGTGAGCCCGACGGTCGGCGGCGCGGCCGCCAATCCGACGCCGCGGGAAATGATGATGGTGCCGCCGGGACCCTCGCCGGTGCTGCGTCCGGAATAAGCGGCCGCAACTGATCAAATTCGTGACCGCGCCCGTAACAATCCGGGCGCGGTCTTTTTTTGATCGTGTCTTAAAGCTGAAAGATCTTTCCGGGATTCAAGATGTCGAGCGGATCGAGCGCGCGCTTGATCGCGCGCATCGTGTCGAGCGTCGCTTCGCCGTGCTCGGCAGGCAGATATTTCATCTTGCCCTGGCCGATGCCGTGCTCGCCGGTGCAGGTGCCGTCCATGGCGAGCGCACGCTCGGCCAGGCGTTCCAGAAATCCTTCGGCGCGCTTGACCTCGCCGGCGTCGGCACGGTCGATCAATAGCAGCACGTGAAAATTGCCGTCGCCGACATGGCCGACGATCGGCGCCATGAGGCGGCTTGCCGCGAGATCGCGCTGCGATTCCGTGACGCATTCGGCCAAGCGCGAGATCGGCACGCAGACGTCGGTCGAGAGCGCAACGATGCCCGGACGAATGCCCATCGCCGCCCAATAGGCGTCATGCCGCGCCTGCCACAGCCGCGTGCGATCCTCGGCCTTAGTGGTCCATTCGAACGGCCCGCCGCCTAGCTCGCTGGCGATCTCGCCGAAGCGCTCGGATTGCTCGGCGACGCTCGCCTCGCTGCCATGAAATTCCAGAAACAGCATCGGCGTTTCCGGCAGGGTCAGCTTGGAATAGGCGTTGCACGCTTTTACTTGCATTTCGTCGAGCAGCTCGATGCGCGCCACAGGGATGCCGGACTGGATCGCCAGGATCGTCGCGTTGCAGGCAGACTTGACGCTCGGGAACGGACAGATGCCTGACGAGATCGCTTCCGGAATGCCGGACAACCGCAAGGTCAATTCGGTGATGATGCCGAGCGTGCCCTCGGAGCCGATCAAGAGGCGGGTGAGATCGTAGCCGGCCGACGATTTCTTCGCCCGGTGCGCGGTCTGGATCAGTTTGCCGTTGGCGAGCACGGCTTTGAGCGCCAGCACATTGTCCTTCATGGTGCCGTAGCGCACCGCATTGGTGCCCGAAGCGCGCGTCGCCGCCATGCCACCGAGCGAGGCGTCGGCGCCGGGATCGATCGGGAAGAACAGGCCCTTGTCGCGCAGATATGCGTTGAGCTGCTTCCTCGTGATGCCGGGCTCGATGACGCAATCGAGGTCTTCGGCATGCACCGCGATCACCCGGTTCATCTCGCGGAAATCGAGACAAATGCCGCCGTGCGGCGCATTGACCTGGCCTTCGAGTGAGGTGCCGGCGCCGAACGCCACCACCGGCACGTGCTCGGCCGCGCAAAGCCGCATCACCTCCTGCACTTCTTCGGTGGTGTGCGGAAAGAACACCGCGTCGGGCGGCTGGTTTGCGATCCAGGTCGTGGTGTGGCCGTGCTGCTCGCGCACCGACGGCGAGGTCGTCAGGCGATTGCCGTAGCGCGTGGCGAGCGCGGCGATGACGCTGTCGACGGCTTTGCGGTCTTGTTTGCTGCTTTGTGCCGCCTCAAGGGCTGCCATTTTTGGAGCGTTTCCTGGTCTGCGCCGCATGTCTTGAGCGGGTTCTTAAAGCCCAAACTGGCGGCCAAAAGCCGAGAAATCAAGCCGGTGCATTAACTATCCAGATTGCCAAAATCTAAACTGCCCGCGCTCAGCTTTCGCTTGCGCGGAACGCGTCGAATCCGCCACATTCTGAAAATGCTCGATCGTCTGGATCTGGAACCCGCGTTCTTCGCGCCCTTCGTCTCCTCGCCGATGCCGGTCGAGGCCGGCTGGATCGACTACAACGGCCATCTCAACATGGCCTATTACAACGTGCTGTTCGACCGCGGGGTGGACGAGGCCTATGAGCTCATCGGCTGCGGCCTCGATTATGTCGAGCGCACCAGGCACTCCTGCTACACCGCCGAAGTCCATGTGCGCTATCTGCGCGAGCTTCATGCCGGCGACCGGGTGCGGGTGACGTTCCAGCTGCTCGGCTATGACGCCAAGCGGCTGCATTATTTCGAGCAGCTGTTTCACGCCGAGGAGGGCTGGCTGTCGGCCACCTCCGAGAACATGGCGCTGCATGTCGACACGGTGAAGCAGAAGACCGCGCCGTTCCCATCGACGGTCGCCGCGCGGCTGGCCCGCATGCGGGCCGCCCACGGCGCGCTGCCGATCCCGGAAGCCGCCGGGCGGCGCACCGCCATGCCGGCCAAGACCTGAACCTGCCAGCCAAATCGTCAGCAACCATACCGTCGACCCTGCCGCCTCATTGACACGGCGGCGCTTTTTTCCGACCGTAACCACAGCAAACGCGGATCAGTCGGGGAAATGATGGCAGATCTTTCGCAATGCGCCTCTTTCGCACGCGCCGGCGCGGCAAGAGTCGCAGCAGGGTTTGCGAGTCGCCATTCGCGAGCACAAGATTCCGAGCGCCGGCAGCAAGCCTTACATTGCCATGCAGGGCCCGGACGGCGCGCTGTGGTTCTGCGAGAGCGGCGCAGCGAAGATCGGCCGTTTCGATCCGGACCGCGGCACGCTTCGAGAATTCGCCTTGCCGACGCCGAATGCGACGCCGGTCGGCATCACGGTCGGCGGCGACGGCGCGATGTGGCTTGCGCAAAAGAGCGCCAACAAGATCGGCCGCATCACCATGCGCGGCGAGATCACGGAGTTCGCGCTGCCGACGCCGAACGCCGGGCCGGACGGCATGATGCTCGGCCCCGACGGCAATGTCTGGTTCTCCGAGACTGAAGTCAGCCGCATCGCCCGCATCACGCCCGACGGGCGGATCACCGAATTTGCCGATGGCATCACTCCCGGAGCAAAGCCTTTGTCGATCGCAGTGCGCGACGGCGCGCTGTGGTTCAGCGAAGCCTCCGGCAATCGCGTCGGCCGCATCACCACCGACGGCAAGGTGACGGAGTTTCCGATCCCGAGCCATGACAGCCAGCCGCGCGCCATGGCGACCCATCCCGAAGCATCTGGTTCGTCGAGACCTCGACCAATGCGCTCGGCCGCATCGACCGCGACGGCCGCATCACCGAACATAAAGTGCCGACGCCGGATGCGTCGCTGCGCGGCGTCACCGTCGGTCCCGGCGGCGATCTCTGGTACACCGCGAACTTCGCCAACAAGATCGGCTGCATGGCGCCGGACGGCACGGTGCGCGGCGAATACGACATCCCGACGCCGGCAAGCGGCGCGCGCTGCATCACCGCGCAGGCCGACGGCCGCCTGTTCTTCACGCAATACGATTCCGGCTCGATCGGAGAAGTCGTGTTGAGCTGAAACGAAGCGCTTTAAGAAAGACAAATCGTCCCAATGCGGGCGAAAGAAATTTGGGAGAAAAACGCGGTGCTGAGATTCTTGCCGAGATTAAAGACACTCGCAGTCTGTTTGCTGGCCTGTTTGGTGGCGCCGCTCGCGGCGCGCGCCGACACTTATCCGAGCCGGCCGATCAAGATGATCGTGTCCATTGCTGCCGGAAGTGTCACCAACGTCATCATGCGCACCGCGGCGGGGCGCTTGCAGCAGCTGCTCGGCCAGCCGGTGGTGGTGGAAAATCTCGGCGGCGCCTCCGGCATCGTCGCTGGGCAGACGTGTGCGCAGGCCACGCCCGACGGCTACACCATCCGCGTCATCTATCACTCGACGATGTCGTACAATCCGCTGCTGTTCAGCAATCTGCCCTACGACGCCGACAAGGATTTCGCGCCGGTGACGCGGCTGTTCTGGCTTGATCGAAGGCGTGTTCGTGCCGACGAGCCTCGGCGTCAATTCCGTCGCCGAGCTGAAGACGCTGGCGCAGTCGAAGCCGAGCGGGCTGAACTACGCGATGCTGGGCGAAGGCTCGTTCCCCGATCTGTTCCTGCGCTGGCTGAACAACCAGTGGCACACCCAGATCGTCGGCATTCCCTATAAAGGCGGCGGCCCGGCCGCGCAGGCCATCGCGGCGAACGAAGTGCAGATGACGCGGTTCGGCGTCGGCAACGGCAACTTCGTGGTCTTGATCCAGGGCGGGCAGGCCAAGGCGGTCGCGGTCACTTCGGCGCAGCGCTCGCCGCTGTTGCCGGACGTGCCGACCTTTGCCGAGGTCGGCTTGGGGCGGCTATCCCGGCCAGGGCTGGTGGGCCTCGCCGCGCCGAAGGGCACGCCGCCCGAGATCGTCGCCAAGCTCAACAGCGAGTTCGTGAAGCTGTTCACCGATCCGCAATTCGTGGCGTTTCTCGACAAGAATGCCGTGGTCTCGGCGACCACCACGCCGCAAGGCTTCGCCGCCTTCCTCAAGGAGGACCGCAAGACGGCGGAGACCCTGATCAAGATCGCCAATGCCAAGCGCGAGGAATACGACCCGGCCACAACGAAATAGGCCGTCACTCCGGGTTCCTTGCTTCTCCCGCGCCGAATGACGGTCAAGTCTCGTAAAAGCCGCTTCCAAGTGCCATCTTTGCCCCAAGAGAATCACTCATTTTGGGCGTAGTGGCTGAGCGAGCTTTGGCTGACCCATTAAAGCGCAACGTCGAGTCCATGGAACCCGCGCCGCAACCGGCGCGCGGCGGCATTGCCGCGCGCGCGCAAGCCGCCGCAGGCATGAATGCGGCTGCCGGTGCGCCTTATCTCACCGGCCTCAATCTCGAGCAGCGCGAAGCCGTCGAGACGCTCGACGGTCCGGTCCTGGTGCTGGCCGGCGCCGGCACCGGCAAGACCCGCGTGCTCACCGTACGCATCGCCCATATCCTCGCCACCGGCCGCGCCCGGCCCGGCGAGATCCTCGCCGTCACCTTCACCAACAAGGCGGCGCGCGAGATGAAGCACCGCGTCGGCGAGATCGTCGGCGGCGTGGTCGAGGGCATCCCCTGGCTCGGCACCTTCCATTCGATCGGCGTAAAAATCCTGCGCCGCCATGCCGAACTGGTCGGGCTCAAATCCGACTTCACCATTCTCGATGTCGACGACCAGATCCGGCTGTTGAAGCAATTGCTCGCCGCCGAAGGCATCGACGACAAGCGCTGGCCGGCGCGCGTGCTCGCCATGCTGATCGACGGCTGGAAAAACCGCGGGCTCGCGCCCGAGCAGGTGCCGGCCGGCGAGGCGGCCGCCTTCGCCAACGGCAAGGGGCTGAAACTTTACAAGGCGTTTCAGGAGCGCCTGAAGATTCTCAACGCCGCCGATTTCGGCGACTTGCTCCTCGAAAACATCCGGCTGTTCCGCGAGCACCCCGATGTGCTCCGCCAATATCAGGGCCGCTTCAAGTTCGTTCTGGTCGACGAGTACCAGGATACGAACGTCGCGCAATATCTCTGGCTGCGGCTGTTGGCGCAGCGGAGCGTCGCGTCCACAGCCGTCATTCCCGAGGGCGCGCCCAAGAATAGTGCCAAGGATGACGCGGCGGAGCCGGCTCCCAAAAACATCTGCTGCGTCGGCGACGACGACCAGTCGATCTATGGCTGGCGCGGCGCCGAGGTCGACAACATCCTGCGCTTCGATCACGACTTCCCCGGCGCCAAGGTGATCCGCCTGGAGCGCAATTACCGCTCCACCGGCCATATCCTCGCCGCCGCTTCGCATCTGATCGCGCATAACGAAGGCCGGCTCGGCAAGACCTTGCGCACCGACGGCGTGCCCGGCGAGAAAGTCGCCGTCACCGGCTCCTGGGATTCCGAGGAAGAAGCCCGCGCCGCCGGCGAGGAGATCGAGCAGTTGCAGCGCCAAGGCCACGCGCTCAACGAGATCGCCATTCTGGTGCGCGCCTCGTTCCAGATGCGCGAATTCGAAGACCGTTTCGTTACGCTCGGGCTGCCGTATCGCGTCCTCGGCGGCCCGCGCTTCTACGAACGCGCCGAAATCCGCGACGCGCTTGCCTATCTGCGCGTGGTCAATTCGCCGGCCGACGATCTGGCCTTCGAGCGCATCGTCAATGTGCCCAAGCGCGGGCTCGGCGACGCCACCGTGCAGCTCTTGCACGATCATGCGAGGAAGCGCCGCGTGCCGCTCACCGAGGCCGCCCGCGCCGTGATCGAGACCGACGAGCTCAAGCCCAAGCCGCGCGGCGCGTTGCGCGGGGTGCTGGAGGCGTTCGACCGCTGGCGCAAGCGGCGCGATGCGCTGCCGCACAACGAGCTCGCCGAGATCATCCTCGACGAATCCGGCTACACCGAGATGTGGCAGAAGGACCGCTCCGCCGACGCCGCCGGCCGTCTCGAGAACCTCAAAGAGCTAGTGCGCTCCATGGAGGAGTTCGAGAACCTGCAAGGCTTCCTCGAGCACATCTCGCTGGTGATGGACAATGAGCGCGGCGCCGCGGACGACGCCGTCAGCGTCATGACCATGCATTCGGCCAAGGGGCTCGAATTCGACACCGTGTTCCTGCCCGGCTGGGAGGAGGGCGTGTTTCCGAACCAGCGCGCGCTCGACGACCAGGGCCGCGCCGGCCTCGAAGAGGAGCGCCGCCTCGCGCATGTCGGGCTGACGCGCGCGAGGAAGCGGGCCAGGATCTATTTCGCCACCAACCGGCGCATGCACGGCCTGTGGCAGACCAACATTCCCTCGCGCTTCCTCGACGAATTGCCGGAAGCCAATGTCGAGGTCACGGAATCGCAAGGCGGCTTCGGCGGGTATGGCGGCTACGGCGCTTCGCGCTTCGATGCCGCCACCTCGTTCGGCTCGAGCTACGGCACCCCCGGCTGGCAGCGCGCCCAGGCGAACAGGTCGCAAGGCGGCTTCGCCGAAGCGGAAGCCGATTACGATGGCGACGACGATTTCTCAGCTCCGCGCGGCAAACCCCGCGCCACTGGCTCCCCCGCCCGCCGCATCCCGCTCACCATCGAAGGCGAGCTGGTCGCCAAATCCACCGGCACCGTCTCGGCGTTTTCCATCGGCGACCGCGTATTCCACCAGAAATTCGGCAACGGCAACGTCTCCGCCGTCGACGGCAACAAGCTGACGATTCAGTTTGATAGGGCCGGGGAGAAGCGGGTGGTGGATAGTTTCGTGGAGCGGGTGTGAGTGCGGGGGATGGCTAATTTAGCTGGGCATTGCCCACCCTCCTGTTCGAGCTGCAAAGAAATCTCGATTTCGCAGGGCGAGTGGAACGCCGACTACCTCAAGAACGCGTTGAGACTCGCGGCCAACGAGATCATCAAAATCCTTCAGCCCTTCAGATGCAAGCGATTCAGCCGCAGCGTCAAGACTGCGTAACAGTTGGATATTCCCGCCACTTTCAGTACTTGTTGGACCGCGGCTTCCAGGAAAACTTCTCGGGCCAATTGCAGGGCCGCTGCCTCTAGCCGCGCCTCGCGCCCTTTGTTTCGTTTGGGAACCTTTAGAATGTGAGTGGTAGGAACGCGCAGACCGCTCTTGGGAAGACCAAAGAAACCTGAACCTAACCGCGCGAGAGCTATTTTTCTTTGTACGCCGGCGATTGGTGAGGGGTCGCGTACTTCATCAGGCAAAGGCTCACGGTCGGCTATCTCTATGAACAGCACCATACGACCACCAGTCTAGAAGATCAGGATTGAAGACCGCGATTTTTCTCTCGCCAAGGCCATGCCACAGTTTGCGGCCGCAATCGAAACACAAATAGATCGCGACGATGCGAGCGACGATTTCATAAAGGAAAAACTGCATTCAGAAAGTCTACGCCCTAGACCATAATCCAATTCGATTGAATCGGATCATGGTCTAGATTCCTCGTTGGAGCATGATCTTTTCGGAAAACCGGTATCTGCTTTTCCGGATCATGCTCTAATTCCACCAGCCCTGCGGCCGGTAATAGGGGCGGGGCGGCGGCCTATAGCCGTATGAGGGCGCCCAATCGCGCTGGCGGCCAAAGCCATACCCGTACTCATCACTGTCGCGCGCGATGTTCATGCCGGGCGAGCGTGCGCGATTCTCAAAGCCGCCCTGTGGTTGGTTGTTCAGCACCACCACGAACTCGGTGCGATAGTTGGTTTCGCTGCTCAACGGCTCGTCCGAGATGGTGATTGAAGAGAGCGGCAATGCGGTGGGCGCGATACGGTCGAGCACCTCCTGCGGGAAGGTGATGCGGTCGAGCGCGTCCTTGGCGTTGTCGCCGTTGTCGATGGAGACTTCGGTCCAGCGCAGGCCGCCGTCGGCGCGTGCGACCGCGGTGAAGATATGCGTGCCGATCGGCTTGTCGGGGTCCTTGATCTTGACCGGGAACTCCTGGCTCGTGTCGTACATCTCGCCCCCGTCCGGAATCCGCTTGTGCGTGTCGCGCCGCACGTAAAGCTTTTGCGTCGCGCGGCTGATGAAGATCGAGACCGGCGCGCCTGCGAGCTTCGCGTCCGTCGCGGCCTGGGCGGCTGCGCTCCGCGTAGCCTCGGCCGTCTTGGCGGTTGCTTCGGCGGTCACGGCGGCGTCCTGCTTCGCGGTGGCGTCGGCTTTGGCTGCGTCGAGCTGCGCCGGCAGCGTCTCGGCTTTGGCGGCGGCCTTTTGCCTGAAGTCCTCGGCCATCGCCATGGCCCGGTCCGTCCGGGCGGTCGCGAGCACCTTCTCGGCGTAAGCGAGCTCGGCATCCGTGAGTTTCTTGAGCGACGCGAGATTGCGCGCTGCCGCCGTGGCTGCGGCAGCCTCGCGCTTTGCAGCCGCGGCAGCGGTCTTCGCGGCGGCAGCCGCCCTGG
>JBAUCK010000335.1:0-10748 GCA_049677525.1 Xanthobacteraceae bacterium | reverse complement strand
AGGACCGCGGTAACAGCCAACACGGATGCGACAGTGATGCCAATTGTAAGCCTGGTCGATTTGTCGGTGGTGGCGCGTTGTCCGCGGATACCGGCGCGTGAGCGAGGCTTTTCCGATCACTCGGCCGCGCGAGCCTAAAAAATTATGGCCAATTTAGTTATCCGCACTCGGGTGCAATGCGTCACCGTACGCGAGGGTCCGATAGAGCGTCCAGTTCCGTTGCTGGTGGTGTAACTGGGTGGTATCAATGAGCCACGCAGGACGGCGTGTTTGTTCAGATTTGACGGGCATTTCTCATCAGCGCCTACGTTCCCCGTAGGGCGCGCCAATGATTTCAAATACTTAGAAGACTTTGCTCACTTGCTTGGCTTGGCTTCTTCAAGTTTTCTCTAACAGGCGTGCGGCCGATCGCGTGACTCAAACGCGACAGGAATCCCCAGAAATTTTCGGCGGTCCGCTTTAGATCCGGCTGAGATCACATGGGCGGAATAGCGGCCGTCTAAGGTCGCGCTCCAGCGGCAGAAGGAGCGTCGAATGACCGAACAGCATCGCAGGCGGCCAACAACCATCAGTCACGAAGATCTTTATCGGCAGATGTGGCAGACACCGGCATCTCGGCTTTGCGCACAGTACGGAATTTCGGGACGAGGTCTGAAGAAGATTTGCCACCGCCTCAGCGTCCCCTCTCCGCCGCGCGGCTACTGGGCCCGGCTCGCTGCAGGTCAGCGGACCAAACAAACGCCATTGCCTGATGCGGCTCCCGGCATTCCGCTTCAGGCCACCATCGCCCCGTCGCCCCCCGCTGCACCGGTCGCGCCTGCACTCGAACCGGAAAACGCCGAACAGCTTCGCACTGCGCGCACCGCAGTAACCGAGGTTACTGTTCCCGCAAAGCTGAACCGCCTGCATCCAGTGATCGCGGCGTGGATAGCTCGCCACCAGCGTGAAATTGCACATGATCAGTCGGTTTGGGGACGGGTCATCACCAAACCATTTACGTCGTTTGAGCGCCGGCAGCAGCGGATCCTGAGCAGCCTCTTCAAGGCGGCCGAAAAGCTCGGCTACAAAGTCAAAGGCGAAGCGCCCCAGGAGGTGTCGCTCGAGACGGGACGAAGCACCATCGCATTCAAGCTGCGGGAGCGCATCAAACAAGTCCGCCGACGCTGACCGCCGAGGAAAAGGCGAAACGGTATTATTCCAATCAGGAATGGACGCAGGAGCGGCTCGCGACCGGAGAGCTTGTCCTATCAATCGATACCTGGATCAGCAAAAGGCCGGCGACGCTATCGCTGCAGCCTTCAAGATGAAATACCCCGACGCCAAGCCGGACCAGATCGACGCCGAGCGCGGTCGGCTTACGCGCGCACCGCTTGTCGTGGCGGTGGTCAGCCGCGCCGGACCGCATGTGAAAATCCCGGAATGGGAGCAGGTGCTATCGGCAGGCGCGGCTGCGATGAATCTCATGCTCGCCGCCCATGCGCTCGGTTACGGCGCGAGCTGGATCACCGAATGGTATGCCTATGATCGGTCCGTGCTCGACGCGCTGGGGCTAGAGCCGCACGAACGCATTGTCGGCTTCGTCCACATCGGCCACCCGCCCGGCGTTCCGGAGGATCGGCCGCGTCCGCCGCTTACCGAAATCGCGACGCGCTTTTCGACCTAAAATATCCGCTTAAGACTCTTGTTCGCCGCAGTGCTCCGGCTTGTCCGGCGCGCCGATTGTCGCTGCCGCCATCGCCGGCACGACCTTCGGCGGCTTGCTTTGCAGCGCGCTCGTCTTCAGCGACCTGATCTTGCGCAGCCTGACATCGATACGCGAATTGAGCGATCCGGTTCTGCCGCTTGCCGTGTTCATGATGACACTCCCAGTTCGCAAGGCTTAGCGCCTTGCAGAGTTTCCCCGAACGCTATGCGAAACGCTAATCCGACCTTCATTGAGGGCTGATGGCTGCAAAATTAATTTCCATTCATATGCGTGGTAAGTTCGGCGATGGCCGAGGCCAAAAGGCGGCAAGCGAAAGGCGACAAAGGTCAATTTGAGGTGGTTGCAACCATGATGGAACTGAAATCCGAAATTCTCGACGGCATGCAGATCGAATGGGATGCGCCGATCGCAATGGATGACGGCGTGGCGCTGCGCGCCGATGTGTTTCGCCCGATCGGCGACGGCAAATACCCGGTGATCTTGAGTTACGGGCCCTATGCCAAAGGGCTTTCATTCCAAGAAGGCTACAAGAGCAACTGGGCGCGGCTCACGGCAGCCGCGCCGGACGTGCTCAAAGGCTCGAGCAACAAATATCAGAACTGGGAACTGATCGATCCGGAGAAATGGGTACCGGACGGCTATGTGTGTCTGCGCATCGATTCACGCGGCGCCGGCCGCTCGCCGGGCTTCCTCGACGTGTGGTCGCCGCGCGAGACCATGGATCTCTATCAATGCGTCGAATGGGCCGGCACCCAGCGCTGGAGCAACGGCAAGGTCGGCATCAACGGCATTTCCTATTACGCCATGAACCAGTGGACGGTTGGCGCGCTGAAGCCGCCGCATCTCGCCGCCTTGTGCATCTGGGAAGGTGCGTCGGACTATTACCGCGATCTGTGCCGCCACGGCGGCATTCTCTCCGACTTTCTCAACAGCTGGCACCCGCGCCAGGTCGGCAGTGTCCAGCACGGCGTCGGCGCGCGCGGCGCCAAAAGCATGGTCACCGGCGAGTTCGTCGCCGGCCCCGACACGGTGCCGGAAGCAGAGCTTGCCAAAAGCTGTGCGGATTCGCCGGGCGAAGCCAAGCGGCGCAAGTTCATCGACGACTATTACACAAGCCGCATCGCCGATTTCGCGCAGATCGAAGCGCCGCTCCTCTCCGCCGCCAATTGGGGCGGCATGGGGCTGCATACCCGCGGCAATTTCGACGGCTATCTGCGTGCCGGCTCCAAGCAGAAATGGCTCGAAGTGCACGGCGACACTCACTTCACCCATTTCTACAGCAATTACGGCGAGGCGCTGCAGAAGCGCTTCTTCGGTCACTTTCTCAAAGGCGAAGATACCGGCTGGGCTAAGATGCCGAAGGTCTCGCTCAATATCCGCCATCCCGGCGAAAGGTTCGTGCTGCGCGCCGAGAGTGAATGGCCGCTCAAGCGCACGCAATGGACCAAATATTACTTGCAGCCCAAAGGGCTCGAGCTGTCGCCGCAGGCGCGCGGCGCGACGGCAAAACTGGATTACGACACGACCGGCGACGGGCTCACCTTCTCGACGGCGCCGATGGCCAAGGCGACCGAGATCACAGGTCCGGTGGCGGCAAGGCTTTGGCTGTCGTCAGAGACCACCGATGCCGACCTCATTCTCGCGCTTCGCGTGTTCGATCCGAACGGCAAGGAAGTCACCTTCATCGGCTCGAACGATCCGCGTGTGCCGGTGGGTCTCGGATGGCTGCGCGCCTCGCAGCGCAAGCTCGATCCGCAAAAGTCGTTGCCCTATCGGCCCTGGCACAGCCACGACGAGGAATGGCCGCTGTCTCCCGGCGAGCCCGCCGAACTCGATATCGAGATCCTGCCGACATCGATCGTGGTGCCGGAAGGCTTTCGGCTGGCGCTCACCGTGCGCGGCAAGGACTATGAAGTCGACGGCTGCGACATAGCCCTGCCGAACGCGCCCTATCCGATGAAGGGCGTCGGCCCGTTCCTGCATATCGATTCCGACGACCGGCCGGCGCACATCTTTGCCACCCGCAACACGCTGCATTTCGCCGCGGGCCAAGAGCCATATCTCCTGTTGCCGATAATTCCGGACGTGTAAGCTTCTGCAAAAATCGGAATTGCCAAAAAATTGGAATGCAGGGAGGAGCACATGCCCGGGCGATTGCACGAGGGCTTCCGTATTGTCGCGGCCGCACTGATTGGCCTCGGACTCATCACAACGCAAGCAACACTCGCTGCGGCGGCCGAGCAATATCCAAGCCGCACCGTCACCATCATCGTGCCCTACCCGGCCGGCGGCCCGGCCGACGAAAGCGCGCGCACCCTGGCGCAATTTCTCTCCGACAAGCTGAAGCAGAGCTTCATTGTCGAGAACGTCGCCGGCGGCAACACCATTGTCGGCATGGAGAAGGTGGCGCGCTCGACAGCGGACGGATACACGCTGCTGTTCGCCAATTTGCAGATTTCCGCAAACGTCACGCTCTACAAGACTCTGCCGTTCGACACGGTGAAAGATTTCGCGCCGGTCATGCTGGTAAATCGCAATCCGTTGATTTTGGCGGGTCGCACCACGCTCGAGCCGAAGACCTTGCCGGATCTGGTCGCGCTGATGAAGAAGCAGCAATTGAAAGCGGCCATTCCGGGTTATGGCGCGACCGGCCACCTCGCGACAGCTCTGTTCGCGCAGGAAGCCGGCGCCAAGCTCGATCTGATCCCCTATCGCGGCGCGGCCCCCGCCGTCACCGATCTTCTCGGCGGCCATGTCGATCTGTTCTTCGGTACGCCACAGTCCTTCGTGCAGCAGATCGCTGCGGGAAGTTTGCGCGATTACGGAATCACGGCGCCGGACAAGCTGCCGGAATTTCCCAATGCCGCGAGCCTCTCCAAGATGCTCGGGCCGAAACTCGACATGGTCTATTGGCAGGCCATCTTCGCGCCGGCCGGAACGCCGGACGCCGTAATCAAGGCGCTCAACACCGCACTGCAACAGGCGGTGGCGGATCCGACCGTCATGAAGAATTGGGCGGCGCAAGACGTCTCGGCGTTTCCGCAGGATCAACGTTCGCCGGCCGCGGCATCCGCATTTCTCAAAAGCGAGATCGCGCGCTGGGGTCAGGTGATCCGCGACAACGACATCCACGCCGAGCAGTAAAATTCGAACTAAATGTTGTGACCAACCGAGGGCGCGGGCAGTTCCGGCGGCGCAGCCGGCGTGTTATGCGCCTGCGCGGCAAAAGCCGCAAAGGGTAGCGTCACGACGCCATCAAAAGTCGTCAGCGCCGTTTGCTCCAAACCTCTGATCCGCATCGCAATCTCCCGCTCCAAGGCGTCACCGCATAGCTTGACGATCGCCATATCGACGTACCTCCCGCTTTGTTCCGCGCGCTCTTGTGACGCGGGCTGCGCGCACGAGGTTCCATCAGCTCGAGAAAAAGGTGCGTGCAGCGCAGCAATCCGCCGCAGCGCATCACGAAGTCTTTTCCGCGCACGAGCTGATAATGCGTGCACTCGGTCACGCCCTTGCCATAGATTGGATGCAGGGTGGGTTTTGGTGGAGGGGGTGGTACAGGGAGAAGGTTCATGTCTCTGCACACCCAGACGACAAGACGGGCGAGTTTGGCCACTTACAAAAAGAACGAATGCCCTCAATGCGGCGCCTGGCTACTCGCACCTGACTGGTCGGAATATTTGGACACGCGTTGCGCACGGCACACTTGGTCCTGCGAAGCCTGCGATTATCAATTCGAGACCGTAGTGTACTTTGCCAAGGCCGAAGCGGCCTGATCTTGCGATGAATTGCGGCGTGTGACCGGGGTTCAGCAGCTTAGAAGCTTGCCTATTGGCGTGGCGGATAGAGATGCCGCCGCCCGGTGAAATCTTCAACCTCGCATCCATTTGTATTCACAGACGTGGCGCCCAGATAGGTCGGCCCGACCGGCGATTTGCCGTAGCCGCCCGGAATATCAAGCACATAAGTCGGCTGGCACAGGCCGGAAACGCGGCCGTGCAATTCTCGCATCAGCGCCTGACCTTCGGTGATGCTGGTGCGGAAATGCGCCGTGCCGGGCGCGAGATCGGCATGGTGCAGGTAATAGGGCTTGATCCGGCATTCGACCAAAGCCCGCATCAGTTCGCCAAGCGTCTCTGCATCGTCGTTCACGCCGCGCAGCAGCACCGACTGCGATAACATCGGGATGCCGGCGTCGACGAGGCGCGCGCAGGCGGCGCGGGCTTTGGTCAATTCACGAGCGTGATTGGCGTGCAGAACGACAAATGTCGCCTTGTCGCTGCGCAACGCCTTCACCAGAGCCGGCGTGATGCGCTGCGGCGCCACCGTCGGTACGCGCGTATGCACACGAATGACTTTGACGTGTTCGATCGCGGCGAGCCGCGCCGTCACGTCCTTGAGCCGGCGCGGCGACAGCACCAGAGGATCGCCGCCGGTCAAAATCACTTCCCAGATCTGCGGCGTCTTGGCGATGTAATCGAGCGCCGCGGATAGTGCGCGCGGCGACAACCCTCCCCGCCCCGGCCCGACCATTTCGCGGCGAAAACAGAAACGGCAATAAACCGCGCAGGCATTGACGAGTTTGAGAAGCACGCGGTCCGGATAGCGATGCACCACACCTTCGACCGGACTATGCGCGTCGTCACCGATCGGATCGGCATACTCTTGCGGCAGATGCTCGAGTTCTCGCATATCGGGCAGGAACTGCCGCGCAATCGGATCGCGCGGATCGTTTGGATCCATCATGTCGGCAACGCCCGGCGTGATCGCCACGGCATAACGCGCCGCCACTTCTTGCAGCGCTGTAAGTTGATCCCGGTTCGATGCCGATGCGCCAGGCGGATTGTCTGCAGCGTGCCTCCGCATCGCTTTGGCGGCTGTCATGTGAAAGTCTCCTTCATCGGCGCCCACAGCACCTGATCGATGCGCGTCGCCCCGGTCGCCAGCATGACCAGCCGGTCGAGCCCGAGCGCGACGCCGCTGGCCTGCGGCATATGCGCCAGCGCCGCAATAAAATCCTCGTCGATCGGATAACGCTCGCCATAGATGCGGGCCTTTTCCGCCATTTCGTGTTCGAGCCGCACCCGCTGCGTCGCCGGGTCGGTGAGCTCGCCGAAACCATTGGCGAGTTCCACGCCGCAGACATAAAGTTCGAAGCGCTCGGCGACGCGCGGATCGCGCGCCGGACGCGCCAGCGCCGACAGTACGGCCGGATATTCATCGAGAATGGCCGGGCGTCTTATGCCGAGATTGGCTTCGACGCGTTCGACCAGAACTTTGCTGAAAATGTCGCCCCAATGATCGTCAGCGGCGACGCGGACGCCGGACGCCTGCGCGGCCTGCGCTAGAGCGTCGCGATCCGGCTTCCCCCCCGACAAAGTCGCCAGCAGATCGATAGCGGCGAAACGCTTGAACGCTTCAGCAACCGCCACCCGCTCCGGCGCGGCGAACGGATCGGCGACGCGGCCGCGAAAACTGAATTGCCGCACACCGGCGATCTCGGCGGCCTTTTGCAGCAGCGCGGCACAGTCCGCCATCAAGGTCGTGCAGGCCTCGCCGGCGCGGTACCACTCGATCATCGTGAATTCGGGATGATGCAGCGCGCCACGCTCACGATTGCGGAACACTTTGGCGAATTCGACGATGTTGCGCTCGCCGGCCGCCAGAAGTTTCTTGCAGGTGAATTCCGGCGAGGTGCGCAGATAAAATGGTGACACGGTGCCGTCGGGCGCCGTCAGCGCGGTGGCGAAAGCATGCAGGTGCGTCTCGTTGCCGGGGGAGACTTGCAGCGCCCCGGTTTCGACCTCGACAAAGCCCTGATCGGCAAACCAGGCCCGCAAACACGCGACGATCCGGCCCCGCGCCAGGAGGATCGGCCGGCGGTCGGCATAGGAGGAAGGGGCCCAAAAGGGCGAGGAATCGGGCGATTTCTCGGGCATGGTCCCTGTTTAAACGCTCTTGCAAAAATAACTACCGGGTCCGGTGGATTTGCGCCCCGAAAACAGTATGTTGCGTCGCGAATCTGGCCTTTAGGCCCCGAACCTTGTTTCCAGCAGCATCCCAAAACCCGACCAAGAACCCAACCAATAACATCCAAGGATTTCGTCTCGTGAAAGTCATCGCCAGCTCGTTGCGAAAAGGCAATGTCGTCGAGATCGACGGCAAGCTCGGGGTCATCATGTCCGTCGAGAACATCCACCCCGGCAAGGGTACGCCGGTCACGCAGATGGACGTGCGCCGCATCGCCGACGATGTGAAAGTGTCGCTGCGGTTCAAGACCACCGACCAGGTCGAGCGCGCCTTCGTTGAGGATCGCAAGTTCCAATACATGTATCAGGACGGCGAGGGCTTCCATTTCATGAATATGGAAACCTACGACCAGGTCGCGGTGCCTGAAGACATCATCGGCGACCAGAAGCCCTATCTGGAGCCCGAGATGGAAGTGACCTTGAGCATGCATGAAGGCACGCCGGTCGCGGCGCAGCTCCCGCCGAAAGCGATCCTCGAAGTGGTCGAGACCGAGCCGACGATGAAAGGCCAGACCGCCTCTTCGTCCTATAAGCCGGCGCTTCTCTCCAACGGCGTGCGCACCATGGTGCCACCCTTTGTCACCACCGGCACCAAAATTGTGGTGATGACGGAAGACGGCAGCTACGTCGAACGCGCGAAAGACTAGCTTGGCGCCGTCGGTTTCGGATTACCGGCCGGCATTCTGAATATCTATTCATTAGCGCAGCGATTCCAGCGCTTTGGCGGTACTGGTTTCGTCTGGCACCGCTTGGCAGATGCCGCGTTGGTAGCGATAGTACGCTGTCCTGAAACTGGAATTAGTGTAGTGCGCGCTCCGCGTCAGCTTCGCAGGAACGGCTTTGCAACTGGGCTCACCAGCGGCCTCGCGATCGGATTCGCCTGCGTGGCGATTATCGGCTCCGTCAACGCGGCGCTCGCTGAATGCAGGCCGGGCCATTTCCGGCCGCCCTTTTTCATCAAGACCATGGGGCAATGCGGCTTCAACTCCGAAACCTTGAGCTTTCGCGGCACGCCGGCGCAGCAGGCCATGTGCCTGATGCGGGGCATGGACGCGACGCGCAATCTCGGACCGCTGCTCGAAGGCTTGCCGCCAGGGCTCGCCAAACGGATCGGCGAAACGACCGGCCTACCCACGCGCGAGACGCTGAGCGCCTATCTGTCTAAACTCGATCTGGAATGGGATTTCGCCGCCTATCTTTGGCAGCCCTTGTCGCGGGCGCACGACAACGATCCCGACGCGCCGATGGCGAAATATTTCGTCATCCACGATACCAGCGGGCCCTATTACGGACACCGTGCTTTCCCCGACGACATCAACGTCAATCCCAGGGTCAATAATCTGCGGAGCTTCGCCTGCTCGGACGAATGGGGGAAGGCCCACGTCGTCGTCAATCGCATGGGCGATAGTTTGTTGAATCATGATTTCTCTATTCCGTGGCGGGAAACCAAATTCGAGCAGGCCGCCGAATTCGGCGGTGCGCTGAAAGGTCTGTTCGTTCATATCGAGATGATTCAGCCGCGGCGTGCCGGCGCAGGCCGCGGCGACGGCCATTCGCCGAATCCGGCCTTTACGCCCGCCCAATACGATCGCCTGGCGCTCCTCTACACCATCGTCAGCGTGCGTGCCGGGCGATGGCTCGTCCCGGCATTTCACGCCGCGCTCGACGCCGACATTCGCAACGGTCACGACGATCCGCTGAACTTCAAAGTCGACAGCTTCGCCGATAGCATCGACCGGCTGATGGAGAAATTGCAGGGCGCGCAACAATATCAGGCGTCGAACGCGATGACAGCAACCGACGCGCAGGCCAATGCATCACCGCTCACCGGCGGCGGTTTCTGGCTTGATGCGCTCTGGGGAACTCTGCGAAAGATCGTAGCCGCTCCAGCAACCGCGTCAGCGGACAGCGCACCGAAGACGACTGCGGATGCCGCGGCGGACAGCGCGGAGGTCAAGCCGCCGGACGCTGCTGGCGCCGAGCCCGATTCCAATCCCGCGCCAAATGCGTCCGCCGCGCCGGCAGCCGTCACAGTGCAATTGCCGCCGCTGCCAATCCCGCGACCGGATATCAAAGTCGCAGAGCGCGAGAGCGAAGCCGCCCACGAACAGAAATCGGTCGACGCCAAGGCTTGCACGACGCGCCGCGCCAGGGGCCATCGTCATCAGAGCTGCGAGCCCGACAGCGCCGGCGACAACACACGGCATCACGTGAGCGATGCCCATGCGCGTCACGCGCAGCGCTCGTCCCGCCGCCACAGGTCTTAGCCCGCTCCGGGCAAATCCATTCGGAGCAAATGCGCCCAAGGCAAATCAAGGCAAACTCGGCCGTGGTGCCCGCGCAAAATCGGCATGAACCGGGCAGTGGTTATGCAGGTCCGAGGCCCCTCGCCAGCTTGCGCCAAAGTTCATAAAACGGTTGGATGCGGCCCACCAAACCGCCTTGGCGCATGATCGCGAAAAGTCGAGCACGGTTTTCGGAAAAGATCATGCGCGAACGCATATTCTGGCTTGCAAAGTGAGGAACGTTCATGACGCCGCCCAAATCCGCGACCGCACATGCCCATAATGCCGCCGACCCTGCGGTCGCCGCGGTCGAACGCCCGACACCTGCCGGCGCCAATGCGCCCGGCTTCGGCTCTGACATCATCGCCGATGCGCTGAGCTCGCTCGATATCCCCTATATCGCGCTGACCCCGGGCGCGAGCTATCGCGGGTTGCACGACAGCATCGTCAATTATCTCGGCAACTCGAAGCCGCAGATGCTGCTCTGCCTGCACGAGGAAGCGGCCGTCGCCATCGCCCATGGTTATGCCAAGGTCACCGGCAAGGCGATGGTGAGCGCGGTGCATTCCAATGTCGGACTGATGCACGCCACCATGGCGATCTTCAACGCCTGGTGCGACCGCATGCCGATGGTGGTGCTCGGCGCCACGGGGCCGGTCGATGCCGTCAAGCGCCGGCCCTGGATCGATTGGATTCACACCGCGCGCGACCAGGGCGCGCTGGTCCGCG
>JBAUCK010000334.1:0-3003 GCA_049677525.1 Xanthobacteraceae bacterium | reverse complement strand
GACAGAGCAAGCGGGAATCGCGCCTGGACATACTCTGCACGGCTTGCGCAAGGCGCTCGGAAAGATGCTGGCCGAGGCCGGCGCGACCACGCGCGAACTGATGGCGATCCTCGGTCACGACGACATCAGCCATGCGGAGCTTTACACCCGCGAGGCCGAGCAGCGCAGCTTGGCGAGTGAGGGTATGCGCAAGCTGGCTTTGCGCTGTGGCGAACCTACTGGCTAACCTTGCTGGCTAACCGATAAATAAGCCTCTGACATATATATAGAGTGGCGCGCCCTACGGGAAACGTAGGCGGCTATGAGAAAAGCCCGTCAAATCGGAATAAGCACGTTGTCCTGCGTGGCTCATTGATACCACCCGCTTACACCACCGGCAACGACGCACGGGCTAGGCGCCCTGCGCCCACCGTGCCATGGGGAGGTGCTTCGGCTGTGTGCTAAGTTTCGCGACATGCCGGTCGCAGCCTTCGTCATCCTCGGGGTTGCAGTTCTGTTGGGCTCCGCGCTCGCGGTTCTTCATCTCCGCGCTGACGGAGCCGCGACCCCACAATTGCCGCTGGCGGTACTGCATGGGCTTCGCGCCATCATCGGCCTCTGCTGCCTCGCTCTTGCACTGCGCGGTCCGCCACGGGGGGTGGGCCAGGGCATGGCCTCCTTCGGCCTATTTGCTACAGCGCTGCTCGCGGTCGCCGCGCTAGCAGGAGCCGGGATGCTTGCCGCACGCGTCCTCAAGAAGCGAATTTCGGGGGACGATGATCGGCATCCAGGCGACGCTCGCCGTGAGCGACTTGGTCATCTCGCGGTTTACGTCTTTGCGGGATAGCACGCCATGTTCGGCGCAAGCGGGCGCGGCAGTTATGCCTCCCATAACGGACACGAAGGCGGACGTTCCGTGCGTCCGCTAAGGGGCCAACAGCGGACTCACGCACTGCAACAAGATCGCCAAGACGCTGCCTTAGTCGGACTCCAGTCGGTCGCTGTGAAGAGGTCACAAACCAGCCGGGAAAGAGCCAGTTCAAATATGGTGGGGGATAATTCGAAAAAGGCTGAGCGAGTGAGCATTTGGATACAGCCCGCTGGGTCCAGCAAGCGCAAGCTCCGTAGCCAGGAAGACGCCAACAAGGCGTCCCCATCAGGAGGCTGTCATGAGTGATGCTGACCTGTATCGGCAGTACGCCAAGGAGGCCATGTGCTGGTCATCCAAAGTTAAAGAAGAAATTGAGAAGCAGGACTTGATCGATCTTGCCTTCACTTGGGCGCAAGCTGCGATGGCGAGCGAGAGGGTATTTGGGTCGAGCTTTGCCTCGTCGCCGACCGATGTCAGTGCCGCCACATCGTCAATTCCTTCCTGATCCGGCGGCGGCTTTGAACTCCGCATTTGACGTTGGCGTGGAAGCGCGCTTGGTCACATCGGCGTGATTAAAGCGTCGCAGCTATTCCGGCTTTCCTAAGTTGTTGAAAATACAAAGCCGCACGGCGGTTGTTTGCGAGAAAAGCGCGTCAGCGTTACACGGGTCGGATATTTAATTCGGGCGCCGGAAGCGTTATACGATTGTCGGACATGCCCCTTGGCTTCGTCCACGAAGGGCAGTCCCCATGAAGAAGACTAAGAAGACCGGATTCGAGCCGAAAGCATTTCTCGCCAAAGTGGGCGATGGGAAAACGATATCCAAATATCAGAAGGACCAAGTTGTTTTTTCGCAGGGTAACGAAGCGGACGCGGTTTTTTACATCCAGAAGGGCAAAATAAAGCTCACCGTCATTTCTCAGCGCGGCAAAGAAGCCGTCGTGGGCATCCTCGGACCTGATCACTTTTTTGGCGAAGGATGTCTGAATGGCCATCCGCTGCGGGTCACAACGGCGACAGCGATCGATCAATGCCTAATTACGCGCATCCCAAAAGTGGCGATGATCGCTACTTTGCGTGATGAGCCGGAGTTTTCTGAATTGTTCATGGCGGATTTATTGAGTCGTAACAGTCGAATTGAAGAGGACCTCATCGATCAATTATTTAATTCAAGCGAGAAACGTTTGGCGCGGATTCTCCTGCTTCTTGCTAATTTCGGCAAAGATGCCGCGACTGAGCCGATTCTCGGTGAGTTTAGTCAGGAGACCCTCGCGGAGATGATTGGCACGACCCGATCACGGGTAAGTTTTTTCATGAATAAATTTCGTAAATTGGGCTATATCGAATACAATGGAAAAATCGAAATCCGTAACTCCCTGCTGAACGTGGTCTTGTATGACAAGCCAGAGATCAGGAAGCACGACGGGACTGAAGAGCCGAGATAGCTGACCGCCTGTGTCCGCTTTGGGTCAGAAGTGCCGCGCGATCCGACCGGAGACGCGGCTGCTTTACCCCTGAAAGCGGACTCAACTTATTAATTACCCTATTTCGATGTCTTTGCAGGAAGGGCAGACGAAGACGAGCTTTTTGTCTCTCAGCTACCGACGCCTGGGGCACAGAGTTGCGGCCGCTGATGCGCCCAAACAGAATGAATAGCGAGCGGCTATTGTTATACCCGAAAACATCCGGTCGATCTTGTTTGCCATTTCGCGCCAGTGGCGTGCCAGTTCGTCGAATTGTGACTTCACTTTGGGATCGCGAGCTGTGGCGGCACGTCGGTCGCACTCGTTAGCGTGCGCGCGGTATTCTTCTGCTCTGGATGACACGGTCCAACTCGCTTGCCGAGGAGCCATAAGGGGCCAGCCCTCAAATCAAGGGGACTTACTGAGATTCCAGGTGGATGGAAAGGGCTCAGGTCTTTCACAATCGACTGCATTCTGCGGTCGTCGGTGGGGGCGCTTGGTGTCATGTGTGGACGGCTCCTAGTTGGCAAGGTTTATTTCACGAGTGCAGCATTGGCGTGCTGTCTCCCAACCGTCACATCACGCTGGACATCGTCCGGCGCGATCTCGTTCAAGCCGCCAGTGCGGCCGGTTCCTTGTAGCGTTCACCCTTGGCCATGATCGCCCACGCCATCCTTGCAATCTTATTGG
>JBAUCK010000333.1:0-21087 GCA_049677525.1 Xanthobacteraceae bacterium | reverse complement strand
GGAACTCTGCCCCCAGTCTTCCTCAAGCTAACGCCGCCGGACGACCCTGAAGATCCAGGCGTAATCGAGTCGATTCTATCGGCAGCGGATCCTTATCCGTTCATCAAGGGCTTCATTCTCAACATCGTGAATCGATCGCCCTATACGACGCTTCGCACACCGCGTCTTGATCTAGATCGCATGCGAGGTGGCATCACCGGTCCGTTGTTGTTGAAACCTACGAATGCTGCGTTGTCGGCGTGGTACGCGCGCATAGACTGTTCCCGTCACGCACTGATCGGCGTCGGGGGTATTTTCAGCGCGGCAGACGCTTACCAGATGCTCCGTTCGGGCGCTTCATTAGTTCAGCTGTACACCGCCCTGGTTTACCGCGGTCCGGGTTTGGTCAGACAAATCAACGAGGGACTCCTTAAGCTTCTCGATCGCGATGGATTTAAGCGTGTTACGGATGCAGTCGGCGCCGACGTACACGCTGGCAATAATCACCTTCGCTCAAGCGCACGGCAGGACACTCTCCAATGATGCCGGAAAAATTGGATCAGCCACGGATATGGTGGGATCGCCTCTTTGCCCCAAGTTCAAGCTTGGCGATCATTACCACTGTTGACCGCCTGGGCCGTATGAACGCAGCAGCATACGGCACCTGCACACGCGTTCATCACGAACCCGTCCATATTGCCTTCACTGCGAATATCGGCAGCGACACGGCGCGCAACGTCTCCGACGGTGGTGAATTCGTCGTCAATCTACCGCGGTTCGATCGCCAGTGCCTTGAGGCCGTCCGCGTCGTGGGTCTCCCATTCGAGTCTGGCGTAAACGAAATCGAAAAAGCCGGTCTTGCAGCGATTACGTCGACGAAGATCGCGCCGCCGCGTATTCGAGAAATGCCGCGGCATTTTGAGTGTCGTGTGCAATGGACGAAAGAATGGGCCGGGCGCTTGATGGTCGTCGGCGAGGTTGTTGCCGTTTCTGTCGATTCAGACTGCATTGACGGCGAGGGCTATCTTCTTTGGGAAAAAACTGCCCCCGTACATTATTGTGGCGCGCCCTACGGAGGGAAATTCGTCGCCATGTGCGATGTGATGGCCGTTGACGTGCCATACGAAGGACCCGAGGTCGCCGAAGTCCTTGCGCGCGAGCGAGCGATGTTCAAGGAGCCGTAAATCAAAACCTTTGGAAGCGGATAGGCGTCGAGTGAAGATGATACCGAGCGAGAGAAAATCCATGCTTGTACGGGCCTGTTCATGTTGCGGATCTCGGCGGCAATTCTTGACAAATAGCGGAGCATTTGCGGCTGCGGGGTTTGTAACCCGGGCTAAGGCCGACGATGCGCCGGCGCCTGCGCGGATGAGCCGCATCGTCGACGTCCATCATCATATTTTGCCGCCGAAATACGTGGCCGTTGCGCGTGACCGCCTGCTGTCCTTCGCGCCTAATTTTGCCAGCGTCTTACAGTGGTCACCCACGCAATCGCTCGAACAGATGGACAAATTCGGCGTTCGGTTGGCACTCACCTCGTTATCAAATCCCGGCACCTGGTTTGGCGATGCAGGGGAAGCTCGCGATCTCGCCCGCATGGCGAACGAGTACGCGGCGGGAATGGTGGGTGATTATCCGGGACGATTTGGCATGTTCGCGTCCGTGTCCTTGCCCGATGTCGCGGGAAGCTTAACCGAGGCTGCCTATGCATTGGACGTCCTGAAGGCGGACGGCATCGGGCTTCTGACAAGCTACGGCGACAAGTGGCCTGGCGATCCCGCGTTCGCCCCGTTCTTCGAGGAGCTCAATCGCAGAAAGGCCACCGTCTATTTCCATCCCACCTCGGCCAACTGTTGTTCGGCGCTCATGAAGGAGGTGCCGGCACCCGCCGTCGAATACATGTTTGATACGACGCGCGCGATCGTAAGCCTTTTGTTTTCTGGATCACTTTCAAGGTATCGCGATATTAATTTTATCTTTTCGCATGCCGGTGGCGCGACGGCGCCGATCGTCAGGAGAATCGTCAGGCTTGCGACTATCGACAAGACAATTGCAGCACGTCTGCCAGACGGACCTCTCGCCGAGCTTAAGCGTCTCAACTTCGATACGGCGACATCAAGCGACCCGGAGAATCTTGGCGCCATTTTACGACTTGTCTCAGTCGACAAGATTCTATTTGGAAGCGATTACCCATTTTTGCCTTATGAAGCGACGCTGTCCGGACTCACGAAGTTTGGGTTCTCTCCGGGCGATCTTTCGCAGATTGAAAGCGAAAATGCGTTGCGCCTGTTCCCGCGCTTGGCGAAAAATGAAAGGTAGCTCTGTCATGTCAGCCGTCACGCTAAGAAACGCGGCATGACCTTTCGGGATTGACGGTTCGTCTTATTTCGCAGGCACGCGCGCTAGCCGGCCGTCCGCTTCCGGCAAACGACCTGAAGACTGCCAAGGACTGCCTCTTGGACTGGCTGGCAATTGTCATTGCTGGCTCAAAAGAGCCTTTGGTTCAGATCCCTTGGGCCGAAGTGGACGAACAAGGATCTCGGGGTATCTGTACGGTCGTCGGACGCAAAAAGCGTGCTCTGGTCCTATCCGCGGCGATGGTCAACGCTGCAGCTGCGGATGCTCTCGATTTTTCCGATGGTAATCTCGCAATGAGAGGCCATACGACGCCCGCTGTAGTCGCAACCGCTCTCGCTTTCGCGGAGGAATCGGGGAGCAGCGTTATCGCCGGCATCGAAACCGACTGTCGGATTGGATTGATGGTCATCTGCGCAGAGGCTTTCATCCAACGGGCAGCCATTAATAGCAACGCCGGCGTATCGGAACTTTCATTTGGTCGTCCCCGTCATAACGCCCCCTTCGGACTCATTGTCGATTTGAGTCACAGACGCCCATCGAAGGAGTCGGCGATAAACTGCTCAATCATTCGGCAAGTCTGCCGTGCCGCGGGTTCGTTGTATTTCGCGATGCCAGGTATGTTTTCTTCCGGCTCGCAGAAGGAATGCACGACGTGCCCGAAGATGTGCATCTGCCACTTTGCCTTTGCGTCCTCCATTTCAATTTCGAAAGCGTCGCGCTAGGCTTTAGGCGCGGCTGGATCGCTTGCACCGTGCGCCACAAACAGGGCCGCTTTTACGTTACCCACCTTTGCCGGCACCGGAGTTGCGAGATCACCATGCAGACAAATGGCCGCCTTCAAATCCGCGCTTGTCCGGGCGAGCCCAAGTACGTTGCCGCCGCCGAAACAAAAGCCTATGGCAACCTTGCGCGAGACATCGTCAAGGACACGCTTTTCGCTTTCGACTGTGAGAGTTGAGAGCGCGCCGGTTATCCGCGCTCGCCGCTCCTTGACGTCCCCCCGCAGCGCATCAGTTGGAGGCGCTCTTTTTCACCATCCCCCTGCAGGGGCAAATCGCGCTCCGCGTGTTCGGCCTTCAGCGACTGAAGGGTCGCGTTCCAAGCCCGCTGGCCGAGCGCTTCATGTCGATCGCGAAAGAGAAGGCTGTTCTCTATGAAATACGCGATGTCTGAGGGGACGGGCGTTCCATAGTTAAAAGCTATAGCAACCCCAACAATCCATACTTTACTTGCCTCAGCACGCGCGGCATCGGCTACGCAATCCGGAAAATCAGTGATCGCTTTGTCGAGCCCGGCCGCTCTGGCCCGTGCCAATATAATGTCAGTCAACTTGCTGCTAGGTTTCGTCATGGGATTTCTCGATTAGGCACAGCATTGAATTTAGTGAAATTACGCAAGGCCGGTGTCGACCGGCGGTGGTTCGGGGCCGGACAGCAAAACTGACCGATCGCCGCTGTTGCTGCTGCATGTGCAGCCATGTCAGGCCTCACGATTTAGGCCAACGCTTGGTTGACCCATGCCGCAGGCGCCTCGTCGGAGTTGCTGTTTGCCTCCAGGCGGCTTGCGCCGCAATTGTCTCTAAACGCGTCGAACTCCTTTCATGCGGCGCATAGCGCTGCGTGAATTTCAAGAATATCAAGCACCATCGCGGGTGTCTTAGCGCGGCCCAATCCGCACTCAGTGGCAAAACCGAATTTCGGCAGGAATCGTCTTGCGGCCGCGGCCCTTTCGCGTGATCCGGAAACTCCATCACTTAGGTGGATGAGTCCGAGAAAAACTTCGGTTGACGAAGAGAGTTCAAGAGTTTGCAGCGAGCCAAAATACTCGGCATCTTTACGTGCGATCGGGACGGGCAGGTGGATGTAAGTGAGTCCGCGTCCCGCCCGCAGCGCAAGAGCATTCGCTAGCTCGACCATTGCAGTTGTGTCGAGCGGCTCGATCTGGTGCCTGCCGCTCCAATCACCGTAACAAAAATGGAACCCAAGCTGAACGGACTGCGGGACAGCCATACAGAGCCGCGACAGACGCGATAGCACTTGTTCGCGGACTGCCGCCGCGGAAAAGGGCGCGGGCTGCGTCGCGAGGAGCCGCCCGTCCCACCACAAGACTTCCCGCACCATATCGAATTGGATGCAGAGGTCGTCATGCGGAATCGCGGCACACAACCGCGCTATCTCCTCCAGCATTGCGCGTTCATAGGCGGGTTCTATACTCAACAAAGCGGCCGGCGCACACGCGGTGCCTGCGACATTGATCGGTGTCGGCAGGCAGACCTGAAATCTCATCGACTTCGGAAACATTCCAGCTTGGCGCGCACGCAGGAAGTCGGCATACGACGCGCGCGCCTCGCGCGAATAACCGAGTTCGCCGAAACGCACGTCCTCTGGGCGTACACCATCCGCGAGCTTGAGCCGCAGTAAACGCGCACCGCGGTTCGCCCGGTCGCTTTCGTCACCAAGTTGAAGAAACGGATTGCCCAAAAATACCGGATATTGCCAATTCACCCAAACCCGACGTCCCCCCGGCTCACCATCCGGGATGCGGGCGAGATGAGCGCCTAGCATCCGGCCAACAGTTGAGAAAACTTCGTCGACAGTTGGCAAACCAACGCTACCAACGAGATGAGCTTTCATTTTTCGGACTTTCCAATTCAATTCCAACGATACGAGCTAATCGATCGGCTGGATGTGTGCGTCGGTGACAATATCTTGATTAAACTCGACCTGCTTTTTGAAGAATTGATCGAGCTGTGCGGGCGCCGAGCCGACCGGATCGACATTGATGTCGTTGTAACGCTTTTTCGTTTCCGCAGCCCCAACTGCCGCACCGATTTTTGCCGACAGTTTGTCGACGATGGCCACTGGGGTCTTTGCCGGCGCGAAAACCGCGACCCACATCGGATATTCGTAGCCGGGCAATACCTCGGATATGGCAGGGACGTCCGGAAGGAACGACGAGCGTTTCAGCGTCGTCACACCGAGCGGCCGTACTCGGCCAGCTTTGATGTTGCCGAGCTGGGGCGCGAGGCCATCGATAATCATATCAATCTGGCCACTGACGAGAGCAGCCGAAGATTCGGAATTGCCGCGAAACGGAACGTGTAAAACATCTACGCCAGCGAGGCGCTTGAACAGTTCGACCGGAATATGTGAGGAGCCGCCTACGCCGCTCGAACCAAACGTGTATTTACCCGGGTTGGCCTTGAGGAGCGCGACGAACTCAGCGAGATTATTTGCCGGTACATTCGGATTGACCACTAGCACCAGTGGAAACTGCGCGACCAGCGAGACGCCGGCAAAGTCCTTTTCTGTGTCATAGGCGAGATGCCGATGCAGCGCGGGCAGCGCGGCTTGACCAGGTCCAGCAAACAAGAGTGTGTAACCGTCAGGATCGGCCTTGGCCACCGTATTGGCGCCGATTGCACCGCCAGCACCGCCGATGTCCTCGACCACCACGCTTTGTCCGAGCGCTTGGCTGAGCGGTGTCGCCATAATTCGTGCCATAGTGTCGACACCCCCGCCTGCCGCGACGGGCACTACCATTCTGATCGGTCGGTTGGGCCAACTCTCGTCGGCGGATGCGACCAGAGCGCCGACCAGGGTGACGCCGAAGATCCCTATGACGAGTCTTGCGAGCATCGCTATCCTCCTTTTCGTCCGCCCCCTTTTGTTTGAGGGCCTGACCACTTAGTGAGATGTAAAGCGGCACGGCTTTAAGGCGAGGCTGTCAAACTCGCAGCGAGTTACGCGTGAGGTGGAACAATGGGACCACATAAAAACCTGCGCCACCGGCTATTTCTACTGGCTTTGTTGGGCTTGCTTGATGCTAAGCTCGTTAGCAAATCTTGTGACCGCAGCCCGCTGTTCTTCAATCGAGTGACTGAATTCATCCAGTCCACCAACGTTCAAGAATTGCCCGGTGATCAGGAGGGGATCTTGAATTGTCTTATGAGCGACGGTTCGAATGTCGGAAGTGATCTTCTCTCGAATTTCGAGTGGCATGCCGGTCGGGCCAAAAAGGTCAACTAAGCCGTCAAACGTAAGCGCCGGATGGCCAGCTTCCTTCACCGTGGGAAGATTCGGTTCTGTTGGCGCACGCACCGAATTGGTCACTACGAGCAACTTAATCTTTCCGGACTCAAGTTGGGGACGCACGATCGCCATAGCAGCCTCGTAGACCTGAACGCGATTCTTGCCGAGGTCGGCGGCTGCATCTACTTCATGTATCGATCAACGAGAATGGCTGCCGACTTCCGATCCCTGGCGAGATCTTCGGAAAAATCCGCCGTCGAACCGGCGGCGGGTTCGAGGAAGTTACGGCTTGCGAAATTCGTAAAGACTGGACTGCGGAGGAGGGCAAAAAGCTCGTCGTGCAAACGCGTCACGATCGGAGTTGGCGTGCCGGTGGGCATAACGACTCCCCAGTAGATCGGACCGCCGGGGTAGGCGCCGAAGCCGGCTTCAGAGAATGTAGGAACATCCAGCAGTTGCGGCGAGCGATGCGCCGCCGTCACAGCGAGTACTTTGACTTTGTCTTCTTTTAACTGACTGACCATGTTGCCGACGCCGATCTTGGCTACGTCAATTGTATTGCCAAGCAGTGCAGCAATAATCTCACTTCCGCCCTTGTAGGGAATGGCGACAAATTTTGTGTGCCAATGTTCGCCAAGCCACTGGCGAAACGCATCGGTCGTCGTACGCTCTCCGAGCGTGCCATAGTTTAGCTCGTCAGGTTCAGCGACGGCTTTGGCACGTAAATCGGCGAGCGAGCCGAAGCCAGATGCTGACGGCGCCATCAGCCCCTCGGTCACCGTATACATGTTGATGACGGGGACGAAATCCTTCTGCGGATCATAGGAGAGATTAGGAATGGTCAGCGGGTTAAACGACATCGTATCAGGGCTGACGAGACAAAGCGTGTAACCGTCGGGCGGTGACTTAGCACAGTCGGTTCCACCCAGAACCATCGCGGCACCGGGCCGATTGACCACTACAACCGGTTGGCCGAGCCGCGTTTGGAGCTCTTGTGCAACCAAACGTGTCGCAACGTCGGTGATCGAACCAACCGAAATCGGTACGAGTACCTTGATCGGGCGGTCTGGGTAGGTTTGCGCATTCGCTGGGGCCGCGAACGCGCCGAGTGTTAATAGCAACGCTACGTGTGATGAAAATTGCATTTAATCCTCCCGGTTAGAGGCCCATTCGGACTCTTCGGTTTAAGTCACAGACGCCCGTCGAAGGCATCGCTGATAAATTGCTCGATCATTCGGTACGTCTGTTGTGCCGCGGGTTCGTTGTATTCCGCGATGCCAGGTATGTTTGCTTCCGGCTCGCAGAAGGAATGCGCGACGTGCCCGAAGATGTGCATCTGCCACTTTGCCTTTGCAGTCTCCATCTCCGCCTCGAAAGCGTCACGCTGGGCTTTAGGTGCAGCTGGATCGGCTGCGCCGTGCGCCACAAACAGCGCCGCTTTTACGTCACCCACCTTCGCCAGCGCCTGGGTCGCGAGATCGCCATGCAGGCAAATGGCGGCTTTTAAATCCGCGCCCGTCCGTGCGAGTTCGAGTACGTTGCCGCCACCAAAGCAAAAGCCTACGGCTGCCTTGCGCGCGACATCGCCGATGCCGCGTTTCTCGCTTTCGGTAGTGAGAGTTGAAAGCGCGCCCGTTATGCGTGCTCGCCGCTCCGTGACGTCCCCCCGCAGCGCATCGGCAAGCTGAGCCGCTTCTGGAGGCCCGGCGCTGGATTTTCCTTCGCCGTACATGTCGGCCACGAAACCAACGAAGCGCGAGCCTGCCAGAGTCCGTGTTCTCTCGATCACTTCATCCGTCATTCCTAGCCAATTGGGTGCTACCAAAAGCAGGGGGCGCTTGCCGGTCACGCGTTCGTCATAAACAAGTGCGCTGACAAAGTGCTTGTTGCCGACCCGGTACGAGATCCGTTCAATTGCCATCTTCGACCTATTGCGGGATGATTTCGCCGATGAACCCGGCATCAAAAGCGGTGAAGAATAATCTTCCGTCGGGCCACGTGCAGATGCAGCGTGCCCCGGAACTCGCCAACGGGATCGGATATTCGCCCAGCATCTGACCGTCTGGTTTCATCCGTCCGATCAGGTTCGCAAAATTCGCGGTAAACCAAAGATCACCGTCCGGTGCAGCGCATACACCGCGCAAGGACGAGTTTGGCGTCGTGACACCATGTTCGGAGATGTGGCCGTGACGATCAATGCGGCCGAGCGTGTTGGTGTTTGTCTCGACAAACCAAATACTTCCGTCCGGATGTGTCGTCATCGCGCGGGGCTGACTGTTTGCGCTCGGAATAGGAAATTCCGTGACCTCGCCATCAAGTGTGATCCGCGCAATGCGGTTACCGGCAGCCTCGCTGAACCACAATGCGTTGTCGCGTGCCGCAATCGAAAGGGGCCGGCTGCCTTCGGTAATTCCGTGTTTGAATTCGGTAATATCGCCGGCGGGTGTAATGCGGCCGATCTGCCCTGCGTCCGTTTCGGAAAACCAGACATTTCCGTCCGGGCCGACCAGTGTACCGTCAGGTCCGGCGTTATCCGTCGGAAGATCGAACAAGTTGATTTCGCCACCTACGCTGATGCGGCCGATCTTGTTCGCTGCTTTGGCGCAGAACCACATGTTCCCGTCGGAGCCGGCGGTAATGCCAATCGGCTTGGCATCTCGAGCGGGAAGAACGAATTCGTCGAATAGCCCGTTGGATGGATTGAGTCGTCCGACTTTCGATGCGCCGCTCTCGCAGAACCAAAGGCACCCGTCAGGCCCCGGGACACAGATATAAGGTTCGCTTTTCGCGGTCGGGATTTTATGGAGTCGGAACACTGGTTTTGGCGCCGAGTCGTCCATACGCAATCCTCCCACATGTACCGTATCGTGATACATGTCACTCATTATACGGTAATCGTATCCACGGTTCAAATTCCTAGGGAATGCAATAATCGATCGCCGGAAAGCTCGCGGTCGGCAGCCATCTGCCGGCGCCGCGCCAAATTGGATCGCGGCCGCCGAAATCGCGCTCCACGCCCATGGGGCCGTGGCTCACCAATGTCATGAGATCTTCGCGCGGAAAGATCACCGTGGCGGGATAGGAAGTTGCCATCGACACGCCGGTTAACCAGCGGAAATAGCCGCCGGTGCCCGCGAGATTGTTCGCGCCTTGGACGATCAGCGCGTCAAGCTTGTGCTCCGGCATGGCGCGGCGAACCGCCGCCCAACGGCGTTCCAGTTCTTGCAGTGAAACGGGATGGCAAAAACGTTCGTCAGTCATAGCGCCTCGCCGTCTGATCAAGGGGACCCGCCTCTATGAGGACGAACGGTCTGTAGCGGATCTGCGGAACGATCTCTTTATGTTCTGGGCTCCAACCGATTTCCATATCGGAGAAGCTCCTTAGCAATGCCAGAAATCCTTGAACCGTCACCCCCTGGCACATCTCGGATAGCTCGCGCTAGTGATTGACTGAATATTCTCACGAGACTTGCGTCGATGAGGTACTTGCGAGAATGCGCGTTATCGGAAGGGCTCATACGACGCATAATGGTAGATGTGGAGGTCAGGGTGGACCTCTAAACGCGCGATCACGAAATCGACGAAGCGCTCAAACGCGGCCCCCATTCTAGCGCCATGGTCCACTTACGATAGCGGCAGTGACCGGCAAACCAAAATAGGCTGGGCCGGATGCCAGCCTACACGATCCCGTGTCGGCCACAGCTTCCCGGACTGGCTTAGGGCTTCTTGCGCTGCCACTTTGCCTTCATGTCGGCGCCCGCGGGATATCCGCGCTTCTTCAAGGCTAGCTCGACGCCCTCGATGAGCAAATCGTGGATTTTACACCGCTCGTCGAAGGCAACCTGCCGCAGCGCCTCATAGGCGGCCTCTGGCAAGTAAACGCTCGTATGCTTGATGTCGGATCGCGGCCAGCGGCCAGCGGGCCTCGCTGGGGCGCTTCCTTCGCTCGCGGGGGATCGGGGGGCGGCGTTTCGCCATTAAAACGCTCTCCTGCGGACTCTGTAGCCGTTCTAAGGCTATTTTAACAGCCATCCAACGTAGAAGCACCGAGATGCTGCGCTGTTGTCATGCTACAATGCTGCTAAACGGAACGCCATTTGTGGAGGAATGGCAATTCGGGAAAGCACTCTATCAATAGTCGCCGCTACCGCGGGCCCTCCTGCTTAATTGCTATTTGTGGCAGCCGTTTTCCACTTCCATTTTTCATATTTGTCATTGCGCTCTCTAAGATGCGTGTATCGCTTTAAGCTAGTCCAACTCCGGTGACCCGAAACCGCTGCAACCTGCGGAATTGTCCGGCCCATTTCGAACAAACGAGAAATCCCCTCATGCCGAAGATCATGAAAGCGAAGATCCTCAATTTCGAGAATCTTACAGGCGCGTGTGAATGCGGCACTGATGGCGTCGGTTGTGTAGGGGAATATTCGCTCTTCAGCGCGCGGCATTGATTTGATGATTGCAAGCGCTTCGGGGATCATCTCGCAGTAGACGTTGTTACCCTTCTTGTCTCCCGGATGCTTCATATCGCGGACGAGGATGCGATCTTCGTCCAGATCCTCCCAGCGCAGAAGCGTGATTTCTTCCTGCCGTCGCGTCGAGAACAGTGCGAACGCGACAATTTTCTGCATCGGGATAGAGGAAGGGCGATGCCCCCGAACGCGACCAAAATGCTCCATCAGCCGGTCGAGCTCCTCGAGAGTTGGTCGTCGGCTGCGTTCGTTTGCTTTTCTGACCAGCCCGAGTTTTTTGACAACGACGAGGGCGTCATCGAAAGCCTGCCGTGCAAGGGGGTAGCCCCAAGCCGGTCTTGCCAAGGTGAAGATGTTTGACAGGCTCGAAAAATAATTACCGCAAGTTTGCGGTTCGACGGTTTCAGTCAAGTGACGCGCAAAAGTTACCAGTGTGTTCGGCGTAATTTCACTGCATTTAGTCTCGCCCAGTTCGCTGTTCTTGATCGCCTTGAGGACTTGCGCCCGCGTTCCCACGATCGGATTTCTCGATTCTTCGATATATCGGTCTATTACGGCGCCAAGCGTCGGATCCTCCTTGCGCTCTAGTCCGCCTGGACTTTTGAGCTCGGCCTCGCGCTTGACGATCCAAGCATTCGCAGCCTGTCTGCGATCGAAGGTCTCCGCCTCGCGGTGAACGGTTACGCCGTTTTGCTTGATAACGATCTGCGCGGTATAGGCCTTCGAGTCGTCTTTTCGAGTTCGTACAGTTATCGTTCCCATCGGTACGACTGCCTTTTTTCGGGGACAGAGTCGCCCTTGTGAGTTGGTTCAATTCCCGATAAATCGGTGCTTAATGGTACGACATTGCTAAGTCAGTACGAGTTTTATCGTACCATACGCGGTAAAAATGGTCAAAATCGGCGGAAAACGGTACGAAATCAGCCTAAGTCGAAATTAGTTATATGACTGATAAATCAAATATAATCTCGCAGAGTCGGTCCTGGCGATTCTCAGTCGCTCCGATGATGGAGTGGACTGACCGGCATTGCCGGTTCTTCCATCGCGGGCTGACGCGCCGGGCGCTGCTCTATACCGAGATGCTGACCACAGGCGCGGTGCTGCACGGCGACCGGGCGCGGCTATTGCGCTTCGATCCGTCCGAGCATCCGCTGGCGCTGCAATTGGGCGGCTGCGATCCGCGCGCGCTCGCGCAATGCGCACGCATCGGCGCTGATGCGGGTTTCGACGAGATCAATCTCAACGCCGGCTGTCCGTCCGACCACGTGCAGGACGGCCGCTTCGGTGCTTGTTTGATGGCGGAACCACAATTGGTCGGGGACAGCGTTGCCGCGATGAAGGCCTGCGTGTGCATTCCCGTCACCGTCAAATGCCGCATCGGCATCGACGACCAGGATCCCGAACCGGCTTTGGAGAACTTCACGCAAGCGGTGAAGCGAGCAGGGGTCGACGCACTGATCGTTCACGCCCGCAAGGCCTGGCTCAAAGGACTGTCGCCGAAAGAGAACCGCGAAGTGCCGCCGCTCGATTACGATCGAGTCTATCGGCTTAAAGCGGCGCATCCGGAACTCACGATCGTTCTCAACGGCGGCGTCGGCAGCGTCGAGGACACGTTGACGCATCTGCAGCACGTCGACGGTGTAATGATAGGCCGCGCCGCCTATCAGGAACCGTGGCGATTGCTGGCCGTCGATCCGCGCATCTTCGGCGAGCCGGCGCGTTTCGCTTCGGCAAAGGAAGCCGCCGCAGCACTCACGCCCTATATCGCGCACGAACTCACGCAGGGCACGCGGCTTCACTCCATCACCCGGCATCTGCACGGCCTGTTCCGTGCCGTGCCCGGCGCGCGCGCATTCCGGCGTCATCTCGCAGGTGCAGCAAGCACGCCGCATGCGGATGCCGAATACCTTCTCGCCGCACTTGCATTGGTGGCGGACGGCGTCCTGGACAGAGGTTCGGATTTAGCGCACATCGCGGCCTGACGTTCCGTTCGCCAAAACCGAAACACGACCATAACAAAATGCTTCTCGGCGTTCCGTTGAGCGAGATTGCCTGGCTCGCCCTCGCCATCGTCGTCGGTGGCGTCATCACCGGGCTGCTCGCCGGGCTGTTCGGCATCGGCGGCGGCGCCGTCATCGTGCCGGTGCTCTACGAAGTCTTCACCGTGCTCGACGTGCCGGAAGCGGTGCGCATGCAATTGTGCATCGGCACGTCGATCGCGATCATCCTGCCGACGACCGTTCGGTCATATCTCGCGCATCGCATAAAAGGCCTGGTCATTCCGCAGGTCATCAGATTATGGGCGATCCCCGCCATCGTCGGCGTGATCTGCGGCTCGCTGATCGCGGCTTTTGCGCCGCCCGCCGTGTTCAAGATCGCTTTCGTGCTGATCGCGGGTTTCATCGCCGCCAAATTTCTGTTCGCCGGCGACCGCTGGAATCTCGGCTCGGATCTGCCTGGCACCGTACCGATGACGTTTTACGGTTTCGGCATCGGGCTTGCCGGCTCGCTGATGGGGGTGAGCGGCGGCTCCTTGTCCAACATCGTGCTCACGCTCTACGGCAAATCGATCCATCAGGCGGTGGCGACATCCTCCGGCTTGGGCGTGCCGATCACCGTGGTCGGCACCATCGGCTATATTCTCGCCGGTGTGCACGACCGCGCGCTGTTGCCGCCGCTTTCGCTTGGCTTTGTCTCGCTGATCGGGGTCGCGGTGATGGCGCCGGTGTCGAGCCTCGTCGCGCCTTATGGTGCGGGGCTCGCGCATCGTATGTCGCGGCGCACGCTCGAAGTCGCATTCAGCTTGTTTCTTCTGGTGGTGTCGGCGCGGTTCCTGGTCAGTTTGTTCTAGAGTGAAGTCGCTCCAGATTTTTTAGTCGGAAAACCGGTACCCACTTTTCCGGATCGTGCTCTACGGATAGCCGTGCATGATCAGGCGGTCACCCGAGACTTGCCAGCCCTGCAGCCGGTTCAAGAAACTCATGCCGAGCAGGCTCGTGCGCAATTGGCCGGGCTGCACGATCAGCGCTTCGACGGAGCGTTCTTCGAGGCCGCCGACGGCGAGACGGTCGAGCGTGACTTGCGCGGCGCGGGTGCGGCCGTTGGCGGTATCAATACTCACCGTATAATTGAGAACTTCGAGCGGCAGGCCGATGGCCTTGGCGTCTTGCTGGGTGAGCACGACCGAGCTTGCGCCGGTGTCGAGCACCATTGCCACGTGTACGCCGTTGACCCGCGCCGAGATATCGAAGTCGCCGCTATTGGTGCGTGCGACTTCAACCGTGCGGCCGTGCGAGATCACGTGGCCGGGAATGAGCTCGGCCATCACCCGGTCGGCGACATTGCCGAGTTCGAAGCGGTACGTATAGCCGATCACCAGCACGAGACCGACGACGACCCAGAGCAACGCCGCCGTGATCGTTTGGGTAAAACGCTCGCGGAACATGGTCAGCACCGCGGCGCCGAGAAACACCAGGATCGCGACCTTGTAGGCGAGCGAGCCGAAATCGTCGACCGAAAGCGGGCCGATCCGGCCTTCGCCGCGCTGCGCGACGATCATCAAGATGGCGATCAGGATGCCGATCAGGAGGAGCCAGAGCAGGCGATGGCGCACGTCGCGATCCTCTAGGCTCGAGCCGATGCGATGCCGTCTTTGGCGCCGCTCAGTGCGGCAAGCCGCGCCGGCAATTGCGCCATGATCGCGGAACGTTCGATTTCCGACAACGCAATCCAGCGCGCGATCTCATCGAGCGAGCGGCCGCAGCCGATGCACATCCGCGCTGTCGGATGCACCACGCAGATGCGGTTGCAGGGCGAGGAGATGCTGGTTGCGCTAGCCATCAAAGAACCTAGCTATCGGGAATTCTCCCGTCAAAGATTCGGACTGAAATCGCGAGGCAAGATAGACACGAGGCAGGCGAAAACAAGACGTTCGCGTGCTTTGGCCATTTAGCCGCCGTTGCTGAACAGCGTGCGCCGGGCGCGGCTTATCGATTCGTCAGGCGAAGACGAAGAGGACGACATGTCCGCGGATCGGGTCGCGGGTCGTGGCTCCGGTCCTGCCTTGGATCGTATCTCGGCTGTAGCGGCGGCGAGCCCTCTGTAATCGCGCCAGCGCCGACATCACGCGTTCGGGCGGGAAGGTGACGACCACTTCGGTGCCGATCCGTAGCTTCGATTTCAGCGTGAAGGTGCCGCCGTGCAGATCGATCAGATTCTTGGCGATGGGCAGGCCCAAGCCCGCTCCCTGTTCGGCGGATTTGATCGAGTTGGCGCCCTGGCCGAACGAAGCGAGCACGATCGGAATCTCTTCTTCGGGAATGCCGGGGCCGGTGTCCTTCACGCTCATGTACTGGCCGCCCGAAGCCGTCCGGCCGACCTTGAACCAGATCTCGCCGCCTTGCGGCGTGAACTTGATGGCGTTGGACAGGAGGTTGAGCCAAATCTGGCGCACCGCGCGCTCATCGGCCCAGAGCCGCGGCATATCGGGCTCGAACAATTCGTGGATGGTGATGCCGCGATTGCCGGCGCGCAATTTGAGCAGATGATGGCAATCCTCGACCACGCGGGTGAGCGACACCGGCTCCTCGTTGAGTTCGTAGCGGCCGGCCTCGATGCGTGACAGATCAAGAATCTCGTTGATGAGATTAAGAAGGTGCACGCCGGAACTGTGAATGTCGCCGGCATAGTCCTTGTACAGCGGCACCGCGTGCGCGCCGAAAATCTCGCCCTTCATCACTTCGGAGAAGCCGAAAATGGCGTTGAGCGGCGTGCGCAGCTCGTGACTCATCTGCGCGAGAAAGCGCGACTTGGCGATATTGGCGGTCTCGGCGCGGCGGCGCGCTTCATCGGAGATTGATTTCGATTGTTCGAGCTCGCCGATCAGCGCGTCCTTTTCCGCGCGCGCTTCGAGCGTCGCCAAAGTCGTCGAATAGAGGCGATAGGCGAGGAGGGAGAAATAGGCTTCCGCGGTGAGCGCCATCACCGCGAGGATGTAGTTGTGCAGATTGCCCTTCATCGCGAAGTCGAGCGCGATCGCGATCGTCACCGGCAAGGTCAGCGCCAGAACCGCGATCGGCAGACTAGAGGCCAGCATGCTCGATATCGCCACCACCAGCAGCATGACGAACAGCATGAAGGTCGCGGCCTGATCGTCCATGCCGACTGGATTGATCAGGATGAAGGTCCAGGCCATGCCGAAGAACAGATCGAGCAGGATGAAGCGCATTCGCCACGTGCGCACCGCCGACGTATTGGCCGGCTCAGCCAGGAACTGCCGGCATTTACGAATGATGACGACATGAATGACCAGCGCGCCGGCGGTCCACACGCCGCAGACCAGGGCACCGGTCCACAGTCCCGAGAGCGCGCCAATCGTCAGGATCAGAAGCAGAATGACCGGCGATGCCGAGAGCCGGTTCTGCGCGAACTGGCGCAGCAATTCGTAATCAAACACCGGGCGGGTGCCGCTGGTCGAGGTCAGCCGGACGCGTGCCTCGCGCACGTGCTGCGAGGCGAGCCGCCGCTTGGTCGATGGCGCCGCGGCCGGCGAAGCAGGATCGCGCGGTTCGGTCTGTGGATGGGGCATCGCGTTCCGGCTGGCATTTCGTTGGAACGTGTTTTTCCCGAAAGCCTGCAAGCCGCCTTCCGAGACGACGTTCGGCTCACAGTAAAAATGGCCCAAATTCCTTAAGACGAGGCTTAATTTTTGATGTGCAAAGCGTCGTCGCTCTTGGAATTTGTTTACGCTTGTGGCATGGGCGCTGCACTAGTCGGCCGCATCAGCGCGCGATAGGCTCGCGTCTTCAAAGGGCTAGGGAAGGAAATTGAGATGAAGCTCTATGATGGCGGCCGCGCTCCCAATCCGCGCCGGGTGCGCGTCTTTCTCGCCGAGAAGGGGATCACGGTTCCGGCCGAGCAGGTCGATCTCGGCGCGCTGCAGCAGAAGGGCGACGCCTTCACCGCGGTCAATCCGATGCAGCGCGTGCCGGCGCTGGTTCTCGACGACGGCACCGTCATCACGGAATCGATCGCCATCTGCCGTTACTTCGAGGCGCTTCATCCCGATCCGCCGCTGTTCGGCCGCGGCGCTTTGCAATCGGCGCTGGTCGAAATGTGGAATCGCAGAGTCGAGTTTCATCTCTTCATACCCGTGTCGAACATTTTCCGGCATCTGCATCCGGCCATGAAGGAAATGGAGCAGCCGCAGGTCAAGGAATGGGGCGAGGCCAACAAGCCGCGGGCGTTGTCGTTTCTCGAACATCTCGACAGCGAGCTCGCCAAGCGCAGCTTCATCGCCGGCGACGAATATAGCGTCGCAGACATTACCGCGATGATCGCCGTTGACTTCATGCGGGTGTCGCGCCTGACCGTGCCTGACGAACTCGCGCATCTCAAACGCTGGTACGCGGGCGTCTTGGCGCGGCCGAGTTCGAAAGCCTAGTTCCAAGACCTCGTTCCAAGACCTGTTCCAAAGCTTGGCATAAATATTCCAAGGAACCTAAGCCCTTACACCCGGCTTATTCACGTGGGGACTGAAGGGGGCTTCTCGTCTTCTGGAGGACTTATGGATAAGAAACTAGCCGGCCTGCTCGGAGCCGCAGCGGCGTTCGCGACGATGTCGAGCGCACAGGCCGCAGCGCCGGTGCAACAAAGCGAAATAGCACCGGCCACGAGTTACCGTGATCTTCTCGACCCGGTTCCCAACGCGCTTTCCGCGCTAAAGGCCGACGATGCTCGTCTTGCGGAATCGCAAGGCACGCAAAACCAGGGCACGCAAGACGGAGTGCGGGTCGCGCAGATTTCGGTGCAGGTGGGTCATCATCATCACCACCATCACCACCATCACCACCGCGGTGTCGTCGTTCGCGTCGGGCCTGGTCACCCCCGCCATCATCATCACCACCATCACCACCACCATCACCATCATCATCACTACTGAGGCGATGGAGGGGCAACGGGGCGTCCGGCCGGATGCCCCGTTGCTTTTTTCATTCACGGGGTTTTCATTCGCGGACCTTGCCTTTTGCCGCACGGAGCAAATGGCGGTACGTGCCGTCGAAGACGGTGTCGGTTTTCGAGGTCCACGTTGAGTCGGCGGCGAGGTTTGGGCGGCTACCGTGAATGCGCCGGCCGCGCATCTCACGCTCGGCGGCTTCTTCTTCGCTCATTTCGGCGAGCGTAAAATCGGCGGTGATTGGCAGAACGAGGATTTGTAGCATCGGCTCGTTGGGCCGGAAAATATGCGTTCGTCCCTCCGGGGGCGCTTTGAATACGATGAAGGAAATCATCGGCCACCATTCGGTGCGCAACAGCGCCGGCACCGCGATCGGCACGGTGTCGGTCGGGTCGGTGTAGAAGCGCGGATGCGGCTCAGTGCGCACCGCCCAATCGCTCCCGACTTTCAGATCGAGCAGCAACTGATAGGTGTAGTAGCCCATGCCGAAGCTGCGGAACGGCGGCCACATCACATCGCTATCGTCGGGCTTCTCGCCGAAGTCGCCGTTGAATTCGAGCTTGCCGTTCTTTGTGCTGACGTGGAGCTCGTTCTCATAGGGATAGAAAACCTCAATGCCGTATTGCGCGCCTTCGGTGAACGGCGCGCAGTGCCAGGCTTGTTCCTGCGAGCCGTAGGTCCGCGGTTCTGGCTTGCCCGCCCAGCCCGGCATTTCAACCTTGGTGCGGCGCGGGCGCAGTTCCGGATTGGCCAGCCGATATTTGATTTCTTGCATCAGCGGCGGTCCGTGTTTCTGCAATTTTCCGATGAAATGAATTGGCGGGCTCAGCGATAAGTCGCAACCCCGACAAAGAGTTCCAGGCACTTTCGGTGCGTTAAGCCTAAGGCCGCGAGGCGAACGGCTGCGCTGATCGGTCATCCTGTTTCGGTCCGGTAAAAGCTGCTATCACCGACAGGAGTTGGTAAAAGCGAGGGGGCGAATACCCTCCGCTGATTTGCATGAAAAGCGTTCGGGAGGGTTACGTGTTATCACTGCGTGCAGTCGCCGGGGTCGCTCTCGGCACCGCCATTCTAGCTACAAATCTCGCCGCGACGGCTGCGCTTGCGGCAGACAATTATCCCAGTCGGCCGATCCGGGTCATCAGCCCATTTCCACCGGGCAGCGCCTCGGACACGGTGGCCCGCATCGTGCTTGACAAAGTCTCGCAGGAACTCGGTCAACCGATGGTGGTGGAGCCCAGGCCGGGCGCCGGCGGAACGATGGGATTTTCTGATGTCGCAAAGTCGGATCCGGACGGTTACACGGCCGTCACAAGTTCGACCTCAATGGGCACCGAAAAAGTCCTCCATACGAACCTGCCGTTCGATCCGACCAAGGATTTCCAATCGGTCGCCATGTTCGGGGTACAGCCGAATGTGCTGGTTGCCTCCAAACAGAGCGGGTTTACGAGCGTTGCCGATCTGGTCGCGGCGGCCAAAGCCAAGCCCGGCACGTTGACCTTCGCTTCGGCCGGTGTCGGCTCGTCCTCGCATATGGCGGGCGAGCGATTGCGCCTCGCCGCCGACATCGACGTGCGGCACGTGCCGTTCCGCGATCAAGGCCTCACCGAAGTGATGGCCGGCCGCATCGATTATTATTTCATTCCGCTTGCGGCCGCGGCCTCGGTGCTCGGCAGCGATAAACTCAACGTGCTAGTGGTGAGTTCGAAGGCGCGCTCCAATATTCTGCCCAACGTGCCCTCGATCGTCGAAGCCGGCTATCCCAAGGCGGAATTCAACTTCTGGGTCGGCCTGTCGCTGCCGGTGAAGACGCCGCGCGCCATCGTCGACAAATTGCACGATGCAGTCGAGAACGCGCTCCGCGATCCCGATGTCGCGGCCAAGTTGGCCAAACTCGGCGTTACGCCGCAGCTGATGAGCGTCGATGACTTCAGCAAATACGTGAACGACGATCTCAAAGGCACGCTGGAGCTTGCCAAAGAAGCCAATATTCAACCGACGGATTAGGACATATCCGCCTCTGCGCCCACGCACGGAGGCGGAGTTTCTCAGCGGTTCAACAGCGCGATCAAACTCGACGTATCCCAGCGCTTGCCGCCCATTTTCTGCACTTGCGCATAATATTGATCGATGGCCGACGAGATCGGCAGGCTCGCGCCATTCCGCCGCGCTTCTTCGAGGCAGATGTTAAGATCCTTGCGCATCCAATCGACCGCAAAACCGAAATCGAACTTGCCGGCGACCATGGTCTTGTAGCGGTTCTCCATCTGCCAGGACTGCGCCGCGCCCTTGGAGATGGTCGCGATCAGCTTCTCGATATCGAGGCTGGCCTTCATCGCAAAGTGCAGGCCCTCGGCGAGACCTTGCACCAGGCCGGCGATGCAAATCTGGTTCACCATCTTGGCGAGCTGGCCCGAGCCTGACGGGCCCATCAGCGTGCACGCGCGCGCATAGGCGGCGATCACCTTCTCGGCTTTGGCGTACGGCGCCTCGTCGCCGCCGCACATCACAGTGAGCACGCCGTTCTCGGCGCCGGCCTGGCCGCCGGACACCGGCGCGTCGATGAAATCAAAGCCGCGCTTTTTCGCCACGGCGTGGAGCTCGCGCGCAATTTCGGCGGAGGCCGTGGTGTGATCGACCACGATCGCGCCCTTGGGGACGCCTAAGAAGACGCCGTCTTTGCCCAGCATCACTTCGCGCAGGTCGTTGTCATTGCCGACGCAGGCCATGACGAAGTCCTGGCCTTCGGCGGCCTGCTTCGGGGTCGGGGCGCTTTTGCCGCCGTGCTGGCCGACCCACTTTTCGGCTTTGGCGCCGGTGCGATTATAGACTGTGACCTCGTGGCCGCCCTTCGCCTTGAGATGCCCCGCCATCGGGTGGCCCATCACGCCAAGCCCGACGAATGCGACCTTTGCCATCGTTTCCTCCGTTCAAGCGCCTCTATGTTCGCCGCGTGTGGTCTTGGCCCGGCGGGCGGCGCCGCGTCAACCGGGTTGCGCCCGATTGACCCCGACAACGGGGAGCCTATGTAGGGCGGACGAAACCACGCAACGGTAAGCTGATGGCCGCCCTGAAAGACGACGTCCTCGCCGCACTTGGCAAAATCTCCGGCCCCGACGGCGTGCCGCTGCCGGCCAGCGGAAAATTGTCCGAGATCGTTGCCGCCGACGGCAAGGTGTTCTTCTCGATCAGCGTCGAAGCCGCGGCGGTCAAGCAATGGGAAAGCGTGCGCGAGCGCGCCGAAGCCGCGGTCCGCGCAGCGCCCGGCGTGACGTCCGCGATGGTCGCTTTGACC
>JBAUCK010000332.1:0-4457 GCA_049677525.1 Xanthobacteraceae bacterium | reverse complement strand
CTAGGGCGTGTACTCATAAATCCGCCCTGTCGATTTTACCCCGCAAAAGCGGACATCGCCGGGTGACCACGGCGTGTCCATCTTGTGCCAATCTCGGAAATGAAAAACGCCATCGACGGAGGCGGCCAAATGGAAGCGGCCGACATCAACACCGTTGTGTCATAGATAACGGATCAATATAATCCCGTTTATAGTGCTATTCGACATCCGCAGCAAAAAGGACGCGCGACCATGAAGAAACTATGGCTTATTGGCATCGCTAGCCTTGCGCTTTCCACAAGCGCCATGGGACAGCCTGTGATCGGTCCTCCCTTTCAATCCGGCCCAGTATGTAATCCCGTAGCTTCCTGGACTAACGTGAACTCTAATGTTTGCATAAAATACGTCTGTGCAGGTGGCGGATTTCACATTCAATGCCTCCCGGCTCCGCCGCTGCTCCCAGAGGGGCCGGGTCCGGGACCGGTGCGCTAAATTCCCACCTAATGAAGCGATGGGTGCGCGAGCGGATCGCGCGCGGCGATGGTCTTACCGTATTGGACTTGCTTGAAGCGTTCGTATTCCGCGGCTGGGCTAGGTTCGTTCAAGACGAGCCCGCAATTTTGGTCGAGCGCTTCTTCAATAAGATCAAGCACTGTCGCCGGGTTGCAACGCGCTACGACAAGTTCGCAGCCAACTACCTTGCGTTCGTTCAACTCGCGTCGATCAGGCTATGGCTGCGCGTTAACGAGTCCACGTTGGCAATGACCAGCTTGGCCTTTTGTTTACGGCAGGCCTCCAGTGCCCGGGCCAGGGCCGGTCTGCGCTTCTTGCCGCTCTCAACCTCAACAAACTCCCCGACCAGATCCCCACGCAAATCCCCCTCAAACACGTCGCGGTATTCCACCACGATCTGCCAGCCGCGTCGCTCCGCAATCTGGCTTCGGCGGCTGTTGTGGGTATCGGGAACTGCTGCGCAAGGAGATGCGTCGCAGGCGGTCTCTTTCTGACCAAGATCTGTCGATTCAGGAAGTCGCTTTGAAGGCCGCCGGCTGCGACGTCATCCAACTAATCCGACCAGCCCAGGCTCAAACCGACTGGATGGGCAAGCTCACAGTGGAAGTTCAGTCGCTCGCGGCGGACGTAGGGGGATGGGGTGCGCGAGATCGGGGCCGGGCATTGAGACTTGTACGCTCAGCGTCAAGCAGCCTGTTTTGGCTTATTTTTGATTTGCTCAAGATCATCAAAAGCCATGCTGAGGGTTGTTTCCGGCTTTGGAAAAGCCCTTTGCAACATTTCCTTGAACTGCTCCCAATTGGTTGCGGCCTTCATCAAGGCGACAATCGCAGATAAGTGAGCTTGCAGTTCGGGGATGCCGTGCATGGAAGTCAAAAAGCGATGAAGTTGGTGCTTTAGCCGACCCTTCTCGTTTCGGCCGGCGTACTCATGGAGCAGCTTTCTAATTCCGGGTCCCAGCCGATCATAAACAATGTCGTTGGTCCAAATGCCGATTACGCCCGGCCTTGCTAGAGAGTTTGGATCGTAAGGCCATTCGTTTAGTTCAAATATCCGTTTGTAAAAATCACTAGGGAATTGACGTTTCCAAGGCTAGAGCTCTTTGGTGAGCCATTGATCAAGTATTTTTTCCAGCGCGTTTCTAGCTCTGACGTACTGATATCCGGTCGCCTCATCGACCAAGCCAATGATGCCAATCCGCGCGTCAGAACCTCACACCGCTGTGCAATGCCCAACTGTTGTTTCTGCAGCGCGCGCGCCGGGCAGCAAGAACGCTTTCGCAGAGTTCAACGATTATCTCAGCGTTGTAACCGTAGGCTTTGCCGCCAGTAGGCGTAATGAAAACAATCGGTGAGTGGCTAGTGCCGGGCTAGTGCCCGGGCTTTTTATTAGGCCGACCCGTGTCTGCTACCCGGCGACCTCTGGTCAACTATACCTGAGTATATGAAGCATCACCCAACGTAGAATGGATTACTGCCTTCGGGCGCGGAGAATTTCTCAAGGTGACAGAACGTTTGTGCGTGAGGGCATTCCTATGGTCACGGCCACGGAATATCGGGAGTTGGCGTTGAAGTTTTACAGGTGGGCAGCTGAGGCTGAAACCGAGGAAGTACGAGAAACCTATTTACGGTTGGCACGCGAATGGACGCTAGCGGCGCTGGGTGCAAATGACTTAACGGCATCGACCGACTCTCGCGAACCTTTCACGCGCGCGCTTAGGGGTCGCTACGGCGGGAACAATCTTCCCAGTGAATTGTTCCCTAGAAACGGTGCTGGGTGACAGTGTGTAGGAGAGCTTCATGAAAATATTACGCACTACAGCTTTGACGGCAGCGTTGATGACTGCCGCTGTTCCGTCGCTCACAAGCCCCGCTCACGCTTGGGGCTGGCGCGGTGGCGGATGGGGCTGGGGCGGAGCAGGAGTGGGGCTTGCAGCCGGAGCGTTAATCGGTAGTGCCATCGCCGCGTCATCCTACGGTTACGGCTATGGCTACCCGGCTTACGGCTATGGTTATGGCACCGGCTATGGCTACCCAGCTTACGGCTCTGGTTATGGGGCCGGCTACGCTCCGACCTATAGCTCTGGTTATGGGGCCGGCTATGGCAACGGCTATGGCAACGGTTACCCGGCTTACGGCTATGGGACCGGCTCCAGCTACCCGGCTTACGGGGGTTACAGGTACGCCTATCACCCCGTTGTCCGACGCCATCTCTACGCCGCCGCTTACGGTGTTCGACGTTATCGGCATTGACACGAATAAGCCGCCCGCCGACACCAGACCATTTTCGTGCAGACAAGTGGCAATATGCGCTTTGGGTGAGAAGCTGCAGTGCGCCAGCAGCACAACGGTAAAACCGGGAGGTTGTGTTGAGTGAAAAGATTAGATCGGAAATGATTTCGCGTCGACGGGCTTTCTCGCTTCTGGGCCGGGCGGCTGCGCTGAGCCTCGTACTTCCGGCGACGGTAATGACCGCAACGAGTGCCGAGGCCCGTGTCGGCCATCCAGGCTCAGCCGTGAGCGTTGCCGGCGCAAACCGCCGTAATCGACGTGAGGATCGGCGCCAATAAACAGGCGGTGCGTTTGGCTACTGAAGGGCGCCTTCCGCATTGAGTGTCGCCCCGCGATGTCGGCTGTCGGCGGGGCCGTCGGCAGAGCCAACGCCGCCAGCGGCGGCTGTACGTAGGTGCCGCGCTAATTCGATTGAGTGTCAGGGGTCTCATCCGTGGGGTCTCCAGCGGGATCGCCAAAATTCGACTAACGATTGCCAAAATACGATCGCGGACACGACGGCCGCCAGCACCAGCGTTCCAACCCCCATCTGAATGACGGTGAAGCTGGTCGTGTCTTTGGAAACAAACCAACCTGCAACAACGCCGGCCGCGTTCAGGAGCAAATCGGCGGGCCAAGTGAGCCAATCGAGCATGACAGCCTCGCTGACCATGACGCTGTAAGCTAGGAACTGCTGAACCGTCTCGATTGTTTGCCGTTGGATTGTCAGCGCTCGTGGCAAGGGCGCGACCAGTTCGGGCGAGGCAAGGAGCTAAGATATTCGGCGCCGTTGCTCGGCCGGACGGTCTACGAGAAAATATTTCATGAAGTGGGCACGTTGCCGTCCGACGAGCGGACTACCGCAGCCGAGACAAGTTATTTCGCGATCTTTGGTGGCCAAGTCGGCTTCTATTTTGACTGTGCGATACTTCGCACCGCATTGCGGACACTGGAACGGTGTGGTGGCGCCTGTGAGCATGTTTCGATTATGCGACAGGACTTAGCGGCCTGCCAGAGGCACTTGAGATTTCGTTCTTTGGACGTTCCGCGAATTGATACAGATTCGTGACGGGTGGACAGTTGGCCAACGGCCATGAACGAAATGGATATTAGTTTTGATTGTAACGATTTCGTGCAATAGTAACACCGTAGCGATCTTGGTCAGGCGTACCCCGCCGCAAAGCAGGGAAGCGTGTCGTGCATACAGCGGCCGAATACCGGGAAATGGCCGAAGAATGCTTCGAATGGGCAGCGAAAGCCGTAGACGACGAGGTTCGCGCCCACTACCTCGGCCTGGCACAGATTTGGCTGGAGGCAGCGTCCAAGCTTGACGGTGGTTTACCCATTCGTGGGGGGGTAATTCCCGTTGCTAAGCTGGGTGACGGCAAGTCCGATGAAGCTGAGCTGCGAGTCCTCAAGCGCTCCCGCCTCAACGATCGTTGACTCCGGCCTTCGTTCGGGACCATCGGCTATGGGCTTCAACCGCCGCAAAATGGATGACGAGCGCCGGCCCTATCTATGGGTCCGCTGTCCCGGCTGCTGTTGCATGCAGTCGGTTGATCTGCGCCGGCTCGATCGTCATCTCGATATGAAGGTGACTGGCCTCATTCCGGCGCTGTCATGCCGCGCCTGCCGGCCGCATGCGTTCGCGGAATTGATGAAGCTGTCACCGACAAGCATCGCAGGCGAGCTGCG
>JBAUCK010000331.1:0-18446 GCA_049677525.1 Xanthobacteraceae bacterium | reverse complement strand
TCTTCGAACCCCATGATGGAAGGGCCTTGGTGCCGATTCCAAAGAGAAGCACGAGCCCGTGAGCGACATCGACACTCCAGTGGTGGGTAGTCTGAAACGCTTGACCCCAAACGGCCGATTAGAGAAGCGGACATACCGCCGAGCGACTGCCGCGGCAGGCTGTCGGGCGGACACGGCCCCAGCCTAGCCGCGCGGCAGTTTCTAACCGAAGAGGACATGAGCCGTCTTACCAATGGGACGCCTGACGAGCCCGCGATCGACCAATTAACGAACCACGGGCTTCCTAGAGGGTTGTCCTTTGCCACCTAGCAGCTTGCGAGGGAGACAAGCAGCTCGTCCGTCCGACTGGGGCGGCGGCCGAGCTTCTCCTAGTACGATGCGGCTTTTTGGTACCCGGCCTCCGCGACCGCCGGTAAGACGATCAACCTCGTGTCGTCAGCCTATATAAGCGATCCGCTGCTGCTGCCGCGCTTGCTCGGCAGTACTTGGCCGCGCCGGGAGTTGCAGAACGGTCGCAGTCTGGCCGTCGCATAGCAGCGTCAGCAGCATGATCTTGCCATCGGGGAATTCGAGGGCGTCGTGATGCGCCGCCTCTTTGTTCTTGTTGATTTGACGAAAAATTGCCGTGCGATGGCCGAGCGATCTTTCGCGCCACGGGAACAAGCCGGTGGAGAGCACCTTGATGTCCCCGGCAAAAGACAGCTCGGTGCCTGGCATGACGCAAACGGCGACGCCCGGATCTTCCGCAGCGCAAAAGCCGCGGGTCCCCGTCCCAAAGTCATGTGTGGTCAATTTGTCGGCAACGTCGGCGGCCCGAGATTTAACTTGGCTTAAGCTGTAATCACACATTTTAGCATTACTCCGAATCTTAGCGGCCCCGTGATGCCCGTATCTAGTGCAAAACCGACGCCGAAGCGTTTTGTTTCCGGCCTGCGGGGATTTATCCGCTCGAGCGGGTTTTGGCGTTCCGAAGGATTGCCCCGGCGGCTTCGAGATCGGCAACAAATCCTTCGTAAGCCGAGCGCTTGTCGCCCTCATCCTGTATGCGCAAAAGTGAAGAAGGGGAACAGTGACCGCGAGAACCGTGCCGTCCGCCAGAGACTGTCTTCCTGACTCCGGAAATCGTAACGCTTCTACCGATCAGGCTACGCGCCGCGGTCACACCGAGCGCAACAATGACCGAAGGCTTGATCAATTCCCTTTCACGATCAATCCAGATCCCGCAACGCTCGATTTCGTAGCTGTTCGGCCGCTTGTGCAGGCGCCTTTTGCCGCGCATCTCGTGCTTGAAGTGCTTGACAGCATTGGTGACGAAAACATCGTCGCGGTCGATTCCCGCGTCTTTGAGAGCTGAGTCCAGCACTTTGCCCGCCGGACCGACGAAGGGCTTGCCGGCAAGGTCTTCCTTGTCACCCGGCTGCTCGCCAACCAGCATGAAATCAGCGCCCGCCGGTCCTTCCCCCGAAACGACCTGGGTCGCATCTTTATGGAGCGGGCAGCGTTTACAGCCCGCTTCCGCACAAGCCAGCATCGCGAGCCGAGAGGTCTTGGCAATGCGGGTCAGGATTTGGCACCAATTGCCGTCTCGCCTGAACTGGGCGGCTCCACTGTGATGGCGATGCCGACGCCTTTCTTGATGTCATTGGAAGCCGCGAGATAGACGACCTCAAGATCCCCCTCCTCCGTCGGATAGTTTCCCTCTGGTTTTCCTTCGTTGTGAGAAATGGCCCAGCCTCCATTTCCGCGAACGACGTTGCACGTCTCCACTAATCCTCCACTGCACCTTCTTGATGCTAGCCTTGATGGCTAACGGCGCGCTCCGGAAATTGTTTGCGCCGCTTAAGACTTCTCTGTTCGGTAATTCTGGCGAAAGAGCAAAGTTCCTGATGACAAAGGTAGCGCTTTGGGGCGGCGCAGCATTGATGCACATCGACTCTGACTTTCAGGAATATGAGCCAGGGCTAGCGATTGCTCTGATAGACGACCTGCAATGGAGAAGATGATGAGAATAGCAATTGCCACGGTGTTTTTGACCCTTGGCGCTTTGGCGCTCGGCAACGGACAAGCATCAGCGCAGATGAACCATCCCTGGTGCTCGGTGACATCCGGGATCGGCACTGAGTGCACCCATCCAAACAAGATGGAATGCGAGCAGGACGTGCAAGGCAGCGGCGGTTGGTGTTCACGCAATGCCGGTTACAAAAGCGATCATAGCGAAGTTGCTCACGCCGAAGCACCGAGCTCCCAGCAGTCGGAATGATCGTAGCTGACAAAAACGCTGAAATCCCTCGGCTCCCGGCTTCGGCCGGGACCGCATGCCGATCGCGATCAGCTATGCATCACGATCATGCGCATCCCTATACTGGGCATTCCCATGCCGGGCATCCCCATATTGGCGTTTAGGTGCAACATGATCCAAAGCGAGCCGGCAATCACAATGCCCACGATCAGCGCGCCAAACGCCAGCGCCAGTGCATTGTTGGTGTTGTCCGGACCGGTGGTGATGTGCAGGAAAAATGCAAGATGCACCCCCATTTGCGCGATGGCCAAAGCGGCTAACGCCATCGGCACACCCGGCGTGTAAATTAGGCTTGGGCCGCTCGCGACCCAAAACGAGCCTGCCGTCAACAGTGCTGCCAGCGCGAGACCAATCACATAATTCCCGACGCCGACCGCGATCTGATGCGGACCGAAATGCGGATCGCCGGGGGCGGCATCCGCGCCGAATTCGTGCGTTGAATCGGTTTCGTTCCTGGTACTTTCGCTCATGGGCTCGTTCCTAGAAGATAGACATTCGTGAAGATACCCACCCAGATGATATCGAGAGCGTGCCAGAACAGACCGAAGCATAATCCACGGCGTAGAATGTTCGCAGCGAAGCCTTTGGCCCAAAACTGCGCCATCATTGTGCCGAGCCAAAGCAGCCCGATTGTGACGTGCAAGCCGTGACAGCCGACTAACGCAAAAAAGGCAGATAAGAATGCACTGCGCTGGGGGCCTGCGCCCTCCGCCAGCATCCGCGCGAACTCGGTCCCTTCAAGATACAGGAAACCCGCGCCCAAGATTCCGGTGATGAGATAAGCAATCTGCGTCCAAATCATGTTGCGTGCATTGCTGGCGATCGTTGCCATGCCGCAGACGAAGCTTGAAAGTAGAAGACACGCGGTTTCCAGCGCGACCGTCTTCGAATGGAACAAAGTCTCAGGCGTAGGTCCACCCGCCGTGGCGTGCGACAGCACGGCATATGATGCGTAAAATCCAGAGAACATCACAAAGTCGGAAAGAAGAAAAATCCAGAATCCGTAGCCCGTGATGATTCGTGCCGACGCCGGCCCTGTATGAACATCCGCAGGCTCGGCGCGGGCGCCGAGCTTATGAGGATCGCGCAGCTCGGGCACCGTCGCTTCGCCTTTATCGCGCTCGGCAAGCGCGTCGCGCATCTCGCGTCGCTCGCGGTCGATCGCAGCCACCTTATCGGCGGAGAACTCGTCCTTCGCGATATCACGCCAGGCGAAGACGACGAATGTGATGAATGCCCCGACAATGCCGACAATGACCATCCACCAGATGTGCCAAATTAGCGCGAAACCGCCGACCACCGCGAAGAATGCCGTCACGAACCCAGTCGGGCTGTTCCGGGGCATTTCGATGGGCTTGTAATTAAGCGGGCCGGCAAGCTGTTGCAGCGCCTTTTGCTTGATACCCCAATAAGCCTCCTCCCCAGCGACGTTCGGCAGCACGGCAAAATTGAAAACAGGCGGAGGCGAAGCCGTGACCCATTCGAGCGTACGCCCGTTCCATGGGTCGCCGGTTCGATCGCGCAGAGTCTCACGATGGCGAATTGAAACCACAAGCTGAGCCGCTTGGCAGGCGATCCCAGCGAGGATAAGGGCCGCACCACCAGCCGCCAGGACGAGCCAAGGATGCCATGCCGCGACGTCGTAGTGCTGCAGACGTCGGGTCATGCCCTCGAGACCAAGGAGATAAAGCGGCATGAACGCAACGTAGAAACCGACGGTCCACAGCCAGAACGCCGCCCTCCCGAGTGGCTCATCCAGCGTAAAACCGAAGGCTTTGGGAAACCAATAGGTGTAGCCGGCAAAGGCTCCAAACAAGACTCCGCCGATGATGACGTTGTGAAAGTGCGCGACTAGAAAGACCGAGTTGTGAAGCACGAAGTCTGCGGGGGGCACCGCAAGCAGCACGCCGGTCATGCCGCCGATCACGAAGGTCACCATGAAAGCGAGCGACCATAGCATCGGAACGGTGAAGCGAATGCGACCGCCCCACATGGTGAAGAGCCAATTGAAAATCTTCACACCTGTCGGGACTGCTATGATCATCGTCATGATACCAAAAAAGCCGTTGACGTCAGCGCCCGCGCCCATCGTGAAGAAGTGATGCAGCCAGACCAGAAAGGAGAGGATGCAGATGGCCATCGTCGCGATAACCATCGACCGATAGCCGAACAAGGGCTTGCCGGAAAAAGTTGAGATGACCTCCGAGAACACACCAAAAGCAGGAAGAATGAGGATATAGACCTCCGGATGTCCCCACGCCCAGATGAGATTGACGTACATCATGGCGTTGCCACCGGCGTCCGCTGTGAAAAAATGGAAGCCGAGGTAACGGTCGAGCAGTAGCATCGCCAAGGTCGCCGTCAAAATGGGAAAGGCCGCAACAATGAGCAGATTCGACGCGAGCGCCGTCCAACAAAAGATCGGCATCCGGGTGTAGTTCATGCCCGGGGCACGAATTTTGAGGATCGTGGTGACGAAATTGATCCCGGTCAGGAGCGTGCCGATCCCGGATATCTGTAAAGCCCAGAGGTAATAGTCGACGCCAACTCCGGGTGAAAATTTGAGCTCGGACAGTGGCGGATAAACGAGCCAGCCGGTCTTGGCAAACTCGCCGAGCACGAGCGATAGGTTGACGAGCAATACGCCGGATGCACTGAGCCAAAGACTGACGGAATTGAAGGTCGGAAATGCGACATCGCGTACGCCCAGCTGCAGCGGCACGACAAAATTCATCAGTCCAATCATGAATGGCATAGCCACGAAGAAAATCATGATCGTGCCATGCGCAGAGAAGATCTGATCGTAGTGCTCGGGCGGCAGATAGCCTTGGCTGTGATAAGCCAGAGCCTGCTGCGAGCGCATCATGATCGCGTCGGTGAAGCCGCGGATCAACATCACGCCGGCAAGAACGCAGTACATCACGCCGATGCGCTTGTGATCGACGGACGTGATCCACTCCCGCCAGAGATAGGGCCAGTGGCCTTTGAGCGTTATCCAGATCAGGATGCCGACGATCACAATGATCATCAACCCCGACGCCGCAAGCGGAATCGGCTGATCAATGGGGATGGCGGACCAGCTCAGTTTGCCAAGCATCAGCCGCCCCCGTTCGAGGCAGGTGAGCGGCTTTGGCCTCCGGGCTTCTCGTCCGGCCCTGGTGCAGCGGGAGCGGTTTCGCCCACGACGGCATCGAAAAGATGCGGATCGACGGCGCGATAGGTCATGGGTTTCGTTACGATGCTTTGTTTGGCGAGTTGAGCGTAGGCGGCCATATCCAGAGCCGAGTCGCCTGCCTTGGCTTCCGTCAACCATTTTTGATACAGGTCCGACGGCAGCGCGCGAACCGAAAAGCGCATGTCGGCAAAACCATCGCCACTGAACTGTGCCGAGAGCCCGGCATAGTCTCCAGCATCATCCGCCTGCAGGTTGAGCTGCGAGGTCATCCCGGCCATGGTGTAAATCTGGCTGCCAAGCTGCGGTACGAAAAAGCTGTTCATGACGCCGGACGACGTCAGCTTGAAATGCACAGGCGTGCTGATCGGTATTACGAGCTGATTGACGCTCGCGATGCCGTCATTCGGATAGATGAAGAGCCATTTCCAATCGAGCGAGACGACTTCAATCTCGAGCGGCGCTGTTTCCGACGGTAACGCGCGATAAGGATCGAGCGCGTGCGAACCGAACCAGGCAATACCGCCCAGAAAGGTGATCACCAGCGTCGGGATAGCCCAGACTAGTAGTTCGAGCTGACCGGAGAACGTCCAGGTCGGCCGATAGACCGCGCGATCGTTCGATGCACGAAACCAAAAAGCAAAGCCAAGCGTCGCGAGGATGACGGGAATGACGATCACCAACATGATCGCCACCGAATCGAAAAGAATGAGGCGCTCCGCGTCCCCTATCGGTCCGCGCGGATCGAGGACACCCGCACACCCGGCAAGGGGCAGCATGAGAACGATCAGGGCGACCGAGGCTCGGCTGATGGAACTCATAATTAGGGCATCGGTAGGGACTGTCGCCGATGAGCGCCGAATAGCGCCTCCAGCTCTTGGCAAGGAACAAGCACTGAGCCGGCAAAGCACTCGGCGACTCAATGCCACGATTTATCCGTCAACTTTATCCGTCAACGCGGCGACGTCGAAACCGCTTGCCGCACTGAAAACTCGTCACGCAAGTCGCCGCCGAGAATGCCTCCAAGCGTCGCACAGACCGCGCCGAAGAGCAACGACATGAAGGTCCAGAACGAAAGGTAGGCAGCTGCCTTGTGCGCGGTGTCGGTGGCCTGTGTAGCTTCCGACTTGGCCCGATCGACTACGTCGTCCATTCGACATTGCGCGTCTCCCTGTGAGCCCGGTTGCGTACGCCGACGATCTGCGCGAGATAAGCCCGATCGTCATTGGACATCCCGTTCGGACCCAGGCTCGTCAGCATGATGCGGTCTATCTGCATGCGCTAATCATTGCCGCCGTTCGCTCCTCGCTTCAGTCGGCGTCGTGCCATTGGCGGGGGCGCACGGAGCCGCGCCGGTTTGCGGCTGGGCCGAAGCAGCATGTCGGTGAAATAATCCACCGACTGCGGCTGGCTCGTCGCACTGACGACCGAGAAGCCGCGGCGGTATTGGTTGCGGCACTACCGACCGCAGAACCGACCTTATTCATCGCCACGGCGACAAAAAAAGTCAGGACGACACCGATCGCCCACACGATCCATCCGTTGGCGCCGTCGCGGAATTTCACCTCATCGGTGTGCCGCTCCGGGCCTCGCCCGATCCAATCTACACTGGATCGGTGCCGATCAAGGTTTGACCGTCACTGCCGTCATCGTTTTTGCTCCGAGAAATATCGTACAAAAGTCGCGCTGTACGAATGGCCTTTTCCAAATCTTGCCTTCCGTTCGCCGTGGTTCGCTTCAGAACGAGCGAGCAAAATTACAATTCCGCATTAAAGATTCAGGATGCGCAATTTGCGCGGCCGCACGGAATTTTTTTGTAAGCTACCGGGTGCTGCAACGCGCATTGGGTGTCGATCATTTGCCAGGATTAAGACAGGCTCGATTTGGTCGTTACACTCCTGATCGTCGCGCTCATTGCCGCCGTGCTCGGCTTTCGCGGTATCGTCACCACCGCCATCGGCATTGCGAAGGTCATCTTCCTTGTCGTGTTGCTCCTATTCATCATCGCCACAGTCGCCGGCACGATTCGCACGGTTAGGGCGTAGCCGAAATCCTGCAGAAATGCGGCCGGAACCTTAGGTAGTCTTTCGCGTTGCAGCGATGGGGGTGCCCCGACCGGGACGCAAAAGTCGTGCTTGCGATCAATCGACGGCGACTGCTTGAAACCAGCGCGGTTCTTTTACTGCTATCGTCGCGCGCGACGAGAGCCGCTATTATCAAGGGCGGCCTTCCTTGGACGCCCGGGGCCGCCGATCCGCCCGCGGCCGTTGTGCCGGATGGCTGGAAATATTTCACACCGCAAGAAGCCGCCACAGTTGAGGCATTTGTCGATCGTCTTATTCCGGCGGACGATCTTTCGCCGGGCGGTAAGGATTGCGGTTGCGCAGTTTACATCGACCGGCAATTGGCGGGGCCTCATGGGCGTTTTGAGGGCTATTACATGAGCGGCCCGTTCCAGGAGGGCACCAAGCAACAAGGCCCGCAGTCGTCTGTCACGCCGGCGCAACACTACCGCAAAGCGTTCGCCGCCTTGGATGCGGCCTGCCGCGCGAAATACGGCAACAAGGCTTTCGTTGATCTCAGCGACGAGCAAAAGGACGAGGCCATCAAGGGCCTCGAAGATGGCTCCCTGAAACTGGATGAGCTCGATAGCCAGACTTTCTTCAAGCTTATTCTCACCGATACGCAGACCGGATTTCTTGCCGACCCGATCTACGGTGGCAACCGTGACCTAGCATCATGGAAAATGATCGGCTTTCCGGGCGCGCATTACGACTATCGCGACTGGATCGATCGCCACAATGAACGCGTGACATTGCCCACTGTCGGCATCAGCAATCATCCGAATTGGTCCCAATAATATTTGCAGCGAGTGTCGAAATGGCCAAGAAGCTTCCGCCCAAAGACGTGGCCATTATCGGGCTCGGCTGGACTGGATCGATCCTTGCCAATGAACTGACGGATGCGGGTCTCGACGTCGTTGCGATCGAGCGCGGCCCTTGGCGCAACACCGCCACCGATTTCCCGATCTCCTACATGCAGGACGAGTTGCGTTACCGGATCCAGCACGAGCTGTTTTTGCGTCCGGCGCAGATGTCGGTCACGTTCCGCAACAATGCCAGCCAGACTGCGCTGCCGGTGCGCAACTGGGGCGCCTTCATGCTTGGCAATGGCGTTGGCGGCGCGGGCGTACATTGGAATGCGGAGACCTGGCGTTTCTTGCCAAACGACTTCATCACCAAAAGCCATCTGACGCAGCGTTATGGCGCGAGCTTCCTTCCCGCCGACATGACAGTCCAGGACTGGGGTGTCACCTACAACGATCTCGAGCCACATTACGATGCGTTCGAATATGTCTGTGGAACGTCCGGACAAGCGGGCAATCTCAAGGGCGCGATCCAGGACGGGGGCAATCCATTCGAGGGCGCGCGCTCCCGCCCCTATCCGACACCGCCGATGAAACAGGGTTATGGCCACGCTCTGTTCGGCGAAGCCGCAAAGCAACTTGGCTACAAGCCGTTTCCGCAGCCCTCCGGCAATCTATCTGAATCCTATACCAACCCCCTCGGCGTGACCCTCGGCCAGTGCACTTTTTGCGGCTTTTGCGAATGGTTCGGATGCGCAAACTACGCGAAGGCAAGCCCGCAGACGACGATTCTGCCCGTTCTGTTACGCAAATCGAATTTCGAGGTGCGCACCGAATCCGAGGTCACGCGCATTAATCTCGACTCCACGGGAAAACGCGCGACGGGCGTGACCTTTGTCGATACTTCCGGCGAGGAGTTCGAGCAACCAGCCGATATTGTGTTGCTGTGCGCATTTCAGCTCTTCAATGTCCAACTGCTTTTGATCTCCGGAATCGGCACGCCCTACGATCCGCAAACTGGGGAAGGCCATATCGGACGAAACTTCACGCATCAGACGATGTCGGCAGCGCTCGGCTTCTTCGACAAGGACAAATACAATTTTAATCCGTTCGTGTCCGCCGGCTCCATCGGCGTGTGCATCGACGAGTTCAACGGCGACAATTTCGATCACGGTCCGCTAGGCTTTGTCGGCGGCGGCTATATCGGCCAAGTGCAGACCAATGGTCGGCCGATCCAGACGACCGCAGTTCCGCCCGGCACGCCGGCCTGGGGCCCGAAGTGGAAGCAAGCGCTGAAAGACAATTATCTCAGCACGATTAATTCGGGCGGCGCCTGCCACGGCTCATTCTACGCCTATCGCGACACTTATCTCGACCTCGATCCGACCTACAAGGATCGCTTCGGCCGTCCGTTGATGCGCATGACGATCGATCTGCACGACAATGAAATCAAGATGAGCGCATTCCTCACTGAAAAATTCGCCGAGATCCTGCAGAAAATGGGTGCGAAGCAGATCGTCAAGCAGCCGCGCAAAGGTCCTTATGACGTCACCCAATATCAGACATCGCACCTCTGCGGCGGTGCGATCATGGGCGACAATCCAGGCAACAGCGCCTTGAACCGCTATCTGCAGAGTTGGGATGTGCCCAATCTCTTCGTGATGGGCGCGAGCGCGTTTCCGCAGAATGCGGGCTATAACCCGACTGGTACCGTGGGCGCGCTCGCTTACTGGTCGGCGGCGGCAATCCGGTCGCAATATCTCAAGAATCCGGGGCCCCTCGTCCATGCCTAGCTCAAAAAAAGGGTTGCGCCCCATAGTCTGCGCACTGCTGAACGCGGCACTGTGCCTGTCTTCTTCCACCGCGCATGCCGCCGGCATCGACGATCAGAACTTCAATCAGATCGAGCACGGCCGATATCTCGCGATTGTCGGCGACTGCGCCGCGTGCCACACGTTACCGGGCAGCGGGCATGATCTTGCCGGCGGACGCGTATTGGAAACACCGTTCGGCGAACTCGCTTCGCCAAATATTACGCCGGATCCAGTGACCGGCATCGGTGCCTGGACCGACGAGGAGTTCGTCAACGCCTTGACCAAAGGCACCGGCCGTGACGGCACACACTTGTTTCCGGCAATGCCTTACACTTATTATACGAAAATCAGCCGCGACGACGCGCTCGCGATCCGCGCCTATCTCAGCACGGTCGCTCCCGTTCATAACGAGGTGAGGACCGATCGGCTGCCTTTCCCGCTTAATGTGCGCGCCAACATGGCCGTGTGGGACCATTTGTTCTTCAAGTCCGGCGAGTTTCAGCCGGACGCCGGCAAGACCCCGGAATGGAATCGCGGCGCTTTTCTGACCGAGGGGCTCGGTCATTGCGGCTTATGCCACACCCCAAAGAATACGCTCGGCGGTGATAAAACAAGCCATCCGATGCAGGGCTATGCGCTGCAAGGCTGGTTCGCACCCGATCTGACCAATGACCCACGTCGTGGACTTGGCTCCTGGTCGGTCGACGACATCGCGACCTATCTTAAGACCGGTCACAACAAAACGACGGCCGCGACCGGCTTGATGGCTGAGACAATCAGCCGGTCGACGTCGAGAATGAACGATGCCGATCTTCGCGCCATCGCCGTTTATTTGAAGGATCGACCAGACGACCCCGCAAACACCGGACAGAATCAACAGGCAGCCTCCCCCGCTCCCGACTCATCCATTATGAAAATCGGGCAGCAAATTTACGCTGACGAATGTTCGGCCTGTCACAAGGCTGACGGAAAAGGTACCACAGGTCTATTTCCTACGTTAGCCGGCGCATCGGTCGTACAGCAAACCGATCCCACCTCACTCTTGCATGTCGTGTTGCGCGGAGCACTCAGCGTCGCGACGCCAAAAGCCCCAACCGCCCCCGGAATGCCGGCCTTCTCCTGGATCTTAAACGACGATCAAATCGCGGCCGTGGTGACTTACATCCGCAATAATTGGGGAAACAGCGCGCCAGCGGTTACGGCGAGCGACGTCAGCAAGACGCGCAGCGCACTAGCCGAGCGAAACGATTGATCGGACGCAGTCGTGAGACCGCAGTCCATCTCACACAAGCCAAAGCAGGGTAGCGTTCAGATTCTTTCGCACATTTGATCAGGCCACCGCTTCGGTTTGCGGGACTTGCGGCTGATAGAGCGGTTCAAGCGGGTCGAGGCGCTCAACCACGCGCTGCGCGGCATCCCCACCGAGAAGATCCGCTATCACACCTACAGCATCAACATGGGCCCCCGAGTGCATGACCTCGAGGTCAAGCACATCATCGACATCCTGATGCAGATACGCGCGGGCGCCTTCTCCTTCGAGGCGTCCAATCCCCGACACGAGCACGAGTGGGCGGTGTGGAAAGAGGCAAAGCTGCCAAAGGATACCGTGTTGATCCCGGGCGTCATCACAAATTCATCGGTGTTGGTCGAGCACCCCGAGCTGGTCGCCCAGCGCATCAAGCGTTGCGGATTTATGGGTCGGGAGAATGTAATCGCCGGCACTGATTGTGGCTTTGCAAGTTTCGCCGGATCAGACGAGGTGCACGCTAGTATCGTCTGGGCCAAGATGGAAGCGATGGTCAGGGGCGCCGAGATCGCAAGTAAGAAGCTTTGGGGCAGCTGAGGGCATCGACCACCGCGACCGTCACGGCAGCTTTTGGGGCAAAGCGGACATGCCGACCTCGTCGTTCTTTCAGATGCATCGCTAAGCGAGTCCGCGAAGACGCCTAGATTCATCGGCGAGCCGGCCCCATAATTAGTTGTCATGGTTTTGTTGCGTGAGCGCGTCGTAATCGCCCAAACTATCGCTCCCGGACCGTGGTCCACGGTAGGCGACTTCAGACGGTGATTGTGTCGCCACGCCGCGCATTTCGATCACGATTTCTTTGTTGGATTATCGTTTCCGATCCGACGACAATGCTGGCCCGCATTCGCCGATATTGCCGGAGGCTGGTCGATGTATTCGCGCTCCTGCCCAAGACGTTCCTCGCGCCGTACATTCATGCGAGGGTCAGCGGCAGTTGCGGTGCTGTCTGTTCTGAGGAGCGCAAAGCCGGCTGCTGCCCAATCGGATTCCGCCATCGCCACGCGGGCGATCCCGCACTCGAACGAGCAGCTCCCGGTCATCGGGCTTGGCACAGCGAATGAGTTCCAAACACAACCGCAAGGGGCGGAAAGAGCCACGCTCAAGAAAGTGGTCGACGACTTGCTGGCACAGGGCTGCAAGCTGATCGACACCGCTTCTTCCTACGGTGCGGCGGAGAGCGTGCTAGGCGATCTGCTTTCCGACCAGGATCGCGCCAAGGTATTTCTCGCCACTAAGATCGAAGACAGCAGCAGAAGGGGAGGCCTGGCCGAGTTCAAAAACTCACTCGAACGGTTGCGTTATCGGCAAGTCGATCTGCTGCAACAGCACAATGTCGAGGATCCGCATCAGGACCTGGCACCGTTCCGCGACTGGAAGGCGCAAAGTCTTTGCCGCTATATCGGCGTCACCACTACTTTCAAGAATGACTATGATGCCGCTGAAGCGGTCATCCTCCGCGAGAAACCTGATTTCTTCCAGGTGGATTATTCGCTGGCCGACCGAGCGGCCGAAAGGCGCTTGTTACCTGCGGCGCAGGATGTAGGCGCGGCAGTTTTGACAGCGTTGCCATTCGGCCGCAGTTCCGTTTTCGTGGCGGTGCGCGGCAAGAGCGTGCCGGAATGGGCGCAAGAATTTGGCGCGACGACCTGGGCGCAATTTTTTCTGAAATTCCTGCTTGGTCACAAAGCTGTGACCGCCGTGATCCCTGGTACCACAAATCCCATCCACCTCGCTGATAACATCAGCGCCGGGCGCGGGCCCTTCCCTAACGAGAAGCAGCGCAACGCCATGATTGATTTCTTCAATGACCTATAAACCAGGTGGATCCGATGTTGTAAGCGGGATGGTCGGGCACTCGATTCTCCAGCGCGTATCGGCTCTCCCGCGCGTATCAGCGTCGGCATCGAATAAATCGAGTCTTCAATTGTTGATACGTTTGTTCCCCCGTCCGTCCCTTGGGAGATAGACCATGTTCAATGCTGATCACGCCCGTCTTGATCGTCGTTCCCTTCTCCGCACCGCAGCATTTGCTGGGGTTGCGCTCGCCACCTTAGTGATTTCGGGTGAAGCTTTGGCTCAGAGCGCCCCCCTAAAGATCGGCATCATCGGGGCCGGTCATATAGGCAGTACGATCGGAACGCTCTGGGTGAAGTCAGGTCATCCCGTGATGTTCTCATCCCGGCACCCGGAAGAACTGAAGCCCCTAGTAGATGAGCTCGGCAGCCTTGCGCACGCGGGCACGGTTGCTGAAGCGATCGACTTTGGCGATGTCGTCCTTATCGCCGTACCATATGGCGCTTATCCGCAGATTGGCAAAGATTACGGAAGCAAGCTCTTGGGCAAGGTCGTGCTTGACGCAGGCAACGCCGTCGCGACGCGCGACGGCAGCGAACTGACGGCGGAAACCAAAGATGAGGGCATCGGCCTAACCTCGGCGAAATATCTGCCTGGCGCACGCATCGTGCGCGCTTTCAATAGCATGGGCTATAAGTACTTCGAATCAGAGGCTAACCGCGCTGGCGATCGCATGGCCGTCCCGATTGCCGGCGATGACAAGGATGCGCTGAGCATTGCCTCGACGCTCGTTCACGATGCCGGTTTTGATCCCGTCGTTATCGGACCGCTGGCGAGGGCCAAAGATTTTTCCCAAGGGAATCCACTCTACGGCCTTCAGCTCACAGCCGCCGCAATGCGCCAAAAGGCCGACGCAATGAAATAATTATCAGGAATTTATTAAATGGCACTTGCTGATGCGCCTCAACTCTCTGATTCTGCCTTCCATCGTTTTCTAAACAAGATCATCGACGTTAGGCCAAACGAAGCCAACGCCCTCGGCTGGGCGTGGCTCTATATCTTTTCGCTGCTGTCGGCCTACTACATCCTGCGCCCGATCCGCGACCAGATGGGCGTCGCGGGCGGCGTGAATAACCTTCAATGGCTGTTCACTGGCACGCTGGTCGGCATGCTCATACTTAATCTACCATTCTCTTATCTGGTTAAGACATTTCCCCGCGTGAAATTCATTACGATCTCGTACCGGTTCTTCATCGTTAACATCCTGCTGTTCGCGATGGCGCTGTATATGGCAACGCCCGAACAGACGATCTGGGTCGGGCGCGTCTTCTTTATCTGGACGTCCGTATTCAATTTGTTTGTCGTTTCCATTTTCTGGCAGATGATCGTCGACATCTTCACAGCAGAACAAGGAAAACGGCTGTTCGGGTTTATTGCGGCAGGCGCCACGTTGGGTGCCATCGCGGGGTCCGCTTTCACTGTATCAACCGTAGAGCACGCCGCTCCGGCTTATCTGATGATCGGCTCAGCGATCATGATCGAGGTCGCGGTGTTCTGTGTTCGCCGGCTTTCCGCTCTTTCGGCCTCCTTATCGGAGCGGCCCCAGTCCGAGCAGGACAATGAGAAGCCGGTCGGAGGAACGCTACTTGCCGGCTTTCGCGATGCTTTGGCGTCGAGTTATCTGCTGAACGTCAGCCTTTTTCTCCTGCTCTACGCGATAACATCGACGTTCCTATATTTCCAGCAAGCAACCGTCGTGAGCCATGCTTTTTCCAGCCGCTCCGCCCAGACGCAATTCTTTGCGTCTGTCGATCTTGGCGTAAATGTACTCACGCTTGCGATTCAGCTTTTTCTGACCGGCCGCATTCTCAAATGGTTTGGCGTCGGCACGACGCTTTCCATGCTGCCGGCCGCTAGCGTCATTGGTTTCGGAGCAGTTGCGCTGATACCGTCCGTGGCCTCGGTGGTTGCTTTCCAGCTGGTGAGGCGTGCTGGCAATTTCGCCATCGCGCGGCCGACGCGTGAGATCCTGTTTACTGTGCTGCCGCGCGAGGATCGCTACAAGGCCAAGAGCTTTATCGATACCGCGGTCTACCGGCTCGGCGATCAGATCGGCGCTTGGTCGTTTGCATTGCTCTCCTTTATCAAACTCGAGGCGACTGAGATTTCCGTTGTAGCTGCCGCGACTTCGGCGATCTGGCTCGCCAATAGTTGGTGGCTCGGGCGCAGGCAGGACGTGCTCGCGCAGCAACAAGAAGGGGTGGAGTTAACGACTCAAACGGGTGAACGGCATTGATCGCGCCGTGCTGACGGAACCCCCGGAGCCATTACGTCTGCTTGTGATTGTCCGAAGATCACTTGATCTCGCGTTGTCCCTGCCCGTCCGGCGGAAGACGGCAATCCGTATCCGCCTGCCGGTCTGCCGGTTGACTTCGGAAATGCTTGCTCCGTAGCTCATCAATCCACCTGCCACAGCAAACTCCCGGAGCGCACCGATCGCAGTCCGAGCTCTCCCGCCGCATCGTGGCGGCACTCCTTGAACCCTATTTCGCGGCCCCCGTTGAAATATTGTCCCACGCGGTCGATTCTTCGATGGCGTCCGGACGTTTTCTGTTCGTCATTGAAGTGCCACCCAGATTCGAGTTTGACCACGTGCTCGCGGCTCGCCGACCGACGTTGCAGGTCAATGTCGACGCCACGGCGGTGTCGCAGGCCGGTACACTTCTTCGATACGAGGAGCTGGGGTGAATTTTGCGACGACGTCATCGGCCCTAAGCACCAGCGGCAGGATCGTCTGGAGATAGTAAGGCAAAACGCGCGCGGCAGTGTCCTTCAGGCTTTCGCCGCCAGGTGGCGCGACGTCGTAAGAGCGACGCCAGATCTGGATCTGGTCCCTGCCCCATTTTTTGCGAGCATCATCTTTGTTAAGGCCAGTGAGTTCACCATGGTCCCGTTCGTTGAGCGCCGAATCCTTCATCACGCGAATGGATGTTTGGTTCAGCTCATCGAGAACTAAACTAAGCGTGTGCTCCGCGCGTACAAGTCTCGACGTGAAACCCACATCGAAACGAAATCCCTGCGCTTTTAGTTTGCGGCCAGCTTCACGCGCTTCATCGATCCCCTTCTCGGTAAGGTCGACGTCGCGCCATCCCGTGAAACGATTTTCCACATTATATTCGCTCTGACCAAGCAGAAGTACGAGAATCGGTCCTCCCATTTGGGTCACCGTATGATAGCCGAACAGCAGACAGGTAATCGAGCACGACTTTATTTTAAGAAAGAATTCGGTAACGAATTAACGAAAAGATGGCGTTTAAGGTCGAGCACTTTTGAGGAAAATCAATGAATTATACAGCCGAAGCCGAAGCGTGTGAGCGCCTTGCGGAGACTGCGAAAGACCCCAATGCAAAGGCCGCGTACCTCGAACTGGTGAAAGGTTGGCGAGCCATGGCTCGCGAGCTTGATCCACGAAAACGAGACGAAAGGCAGTGAGTGGGGTTCGGAGCCCGCGGGCTTCCCGCGGACGTTCCAACAATCGGCCGTCGAAAGGCCAGCCTCGAAACAGGACCGTTGCGTGAAATCGGTCCGATTGACGAAGGGGACGCCTAGTGGTCTCCGTCTAGCCGTAGATTAGCGGCCAGGTAGGCACACGTTCCAATCTACTTGCTGCGAGCTGAAGCTCTTGTTGAGGAGAGCAGCGAGCCGGATTCCGGCGCGGCTCAATTGAAGCGTAACATCCAATTCGGCACTATCGACGTAGCCTGCACCAAGCTGCTGCACTTCGGCTTTCGAGAGCGGCGGGGTCCCATAGGCATCCGCTTTGGACAGCGCGAAGGTTTCTCTTGCCCAATCATCGGGTGTCCCCTGGATCCAGACCCTCGCATCTCCCTGCGTTATTTGAGCGAGGAGATTCTGCGCAAGAGCAGTCGGGGGTGTCGCCACACCATCCACGAATTGGGTATCCCAGAATCCGTGCAGCTCGTCATTGGACTTTTGCGGAAAGCCGTCGACGATGACCTTCACGTCGTTTCCGCCACGATGGTGATTGTCAGATGAATGGAGTGGCTGATGAAGATCGCCGACAAAGTGCAAAAGAAATTTTAGCGCAAGCAATCGTTCTTCGGCATCCGTGGTTGAGGCAACAAGTTCGGCTTGAAACTGATTGATCTTGTCGACAGCACAAGCTTGGGCGGGCCCATTAGAAGCGAGTATTCCGGCCGGCAGCGGCGTGCGGCCGAAACAAGCCTTACTCAAATCTGGATCGTCTAGTTCGATGTCAGTGAAGTGCCAGTTTTGAGTTTGCTCGTGGTGGTCCCACCATTCAGACGTAGGCGGGAGCTATGCCGAGAACGAGTCGCCCTTATCGGACATTGCGCTCGATTGGATGGTGCACGCGGCGGTGAATTTGGCGTCAAGTTGCCGAGTGCTGTTTCGGTAAACCGCTTCCGCTTCATGGCATCCCTCCATCGCTGGGTTCAGAATGCCCGAAAAAATTGCCCCGAGGATGGACCAGTTATTGGGAAGCAGACCACAGGAGCTGAGCGAGGCCGCCAACGCCGAACCGGTTACCGCCGCAAGTCTTGCCGGTAATGAGGGTAGTCCACAGTGCACGGCCGCGACCAGACTCTGCGGAATGTAACGGGCATGGGCGTCAATCGGCATCGTAAAATCACCTTGCTTCGGACGCGGTACGGCCACGGCCTTCTTCGACTAGCCGCCAAATAAGCGGCGGCGTTGGTGGCAACTCGTTCGGCTCGACACCCTGCGAGCGCCGCGGCCATACGGCATTGGCGACCATCGCCGCGACCGAAACGACGCGCCTTCCTCACAATGAACTACAACGAGGAATTAACTCACACCAATCACCCGTCAGCGCCTGACGCCGGCTCGGAACTTAACCAATCCGACTGGATCCACCGCCCGGCCGGAACCGAAAAGCCTGTGACGAAGTCATTGCTCCCGAGGTCCATACCGCGCACAAGCCAAATTGGACGCTGCGCATAATTTACCAGAGGCCTCATCGCGGCGGCTCGAACATTGGCAACATAACGAGCATCGCGATTGAAATGAGACATGGCCGACATATACCTGATGACGTAGTGGGTTCCCTCGGCCTTCAACAAGACAGGGTATGCATTCTGCATTTTTGTGATATCGGCGAAAAGCACGTCACCTCTATCAAGCGACACAACCGC
>JBAUCK010000330.1:0-1604 GCA_049677525.1 Xanthobacteraceae bacterium | reverse complement strand
ATCCTAGGAAAATTCCGGGCCAGTGTCGCGCACTTTTCGAAAAAAGCAGGGGATTTTCCACCAACCGGTCCAGAATCCCCGTCAGATCCGTTACCTGGATCAAAACAAAACGCTTAAAATTGGCGCCAGAAACCTCCTTGCACCGGACGGAGGCGGCAATGCGATGCCGGTGTCCGGCTAAGGGATTCGATCTCACATTTGATCTAATGCCCGTTGGCGATGGCAGAAATTTGTGATGCGCTCGACCGCGCGGTGGAATCCACCGGTCCTAGTTTATTTTTATAATGGTCGCCTCTTGGCCGCCGATCTCGACGGTCTCGCCAACCGTACGGCCCATGACGGCGCGAGCGATCGGCGCCGCGTGGGAAACCAAACCTTGGGACGGATCAGCCTCATCTTCCCCCCACGATCCGAAGAGTCTGTTGTCGGCCATCGCCCCGGCGGATCGTAACCTGATGTCCAAACTGAGCCAGAGTCGTATTCATCTCGCTGCTGTCGACAGCCGTTTTGTGGGTCGATTTAAACTGGTTGAGGGTATTCTCGATGGCCGTCAGTCCGGCTTCGTCACCAGATTAGGATGCGTCGAGATTACGATCGGGAAGCGCGACAGTTTCGTCGTCCCGCTCTTTGACAAAGGCCCGGCTCATCGTGTCTCCCCTATTTTCGGGGGGCCTAGCGTCGGCCGAAGAAGAGAGAAGGAGTGATGTCCTGATCGCGATGACGCCCGCCAATGATAGCGGCGCCCCACGCGGCCGCGGCCGCAGCGGCCAGCGCTGCTGCAAGTGTAAAGCCGATAATGATGGCGCTCTTTCTTGCCTGGCGCGCCGCGTCTCTCGATTCTGTAACGACCCGTTGAACACGCTGCAGTGCGTCGGCGGGCGGCAGGCCGGCTCGGGCTTGGACCAGGTGAACCAGGTAATCTCGATCGTCAGTGCTTAAATCATTGCGGCCGACCCCACGTTGGAGGATACGGCCAGCTTCCGCGCGAAGGCCCGGGTCATCGGCGGCAGGCCGCGCGTCCGAGCGAAGGAGCCGATCGATTTCGTAGGTAAGGAACGCAGGTTCAGTGGAGCCCGCCGTTTCGCTGGTTATGGCGGCGGGCTTTATCGGTGTCACAGTACTAGCGCTCGCCCAGGCCAAAGCGACGCCGAGTACGATGCCAAGAGCCCAAACGATGAGCCCATATATTCCGTCACGGAAGTGGACATCGTCCGCACTTGCTTGCCACGTCAATCGAGTTCGACCCGCGATGTAGCCGCCGAGCGCAAAGCTGCCGATCGCCGTCAGCACGATCCAAGCGCCTGACAGCACCACAAGTCCAACGGACGTATCACGCCAGGTCGGCGAAGCGGAAGACACCGCGAGACCGATTGCTGTCGCAAACGTGGTCGTTACAAAGAAGCAACCGGCGGCGACGAGAGCACCGCCGAAAATGGAACTCCATTGAAAAAAGGCAGGACGGGTCGTTACGGCGACGGGCGCCGGTTCAGCGTAGGTTGCGTTTGTCATGGGAGCCTCGATGTGAAGAATTGATGTGCCAAAGCGTCAATGGAGACCAAGAAAGGAAAGTACCGCCATAATCACGACGATGAGGCCTACCAAAT
>JBAUCK010000329.1:0-5054 GCA_049677525.1 Xanthobacteraceae bacterium | reverse complement strand
CTACAATCCTCCGTATGTCATTTCCCAAGAGAAGCTGGCCGAATACGAGCAGCTCGAAGCCAAGAAATATGCGACAAAGAATTTAGATGAGTATGAACGGCTGACGATGGAGCAGATGAAGCTCGCGAAGTTCGCGCCTTGGATGCAGCACTCATATGAGGAGGGCTCGAAAAGGATCTTGTTTCATCCCCAGATCCTTAGAGACTTCAGGACGGTCGAGGAAGTCGCATTGAAACTACTCGACGAGCTAAAGCGATAGTTGTCGGCCTCTCATCGTTTTCGCCATGATCATCACCCCTTCATCCCAATGAACGTTTGCGAGTGATCGAGACGATGGGTGCCTTTTGGCCTCTCTCTGGAATGCGCCCCTAGCGGTGGACATCTTGCAGGTTTGGAATTGACCAGGACTGCTGGGCTTTCAGAGGATGAAAGTGCATTGCTGCGGCCAGAAGGTTCGTGAGTTGCGACCGTTCAAGGAACCTTCGGGCCTTCACCGACTAAAGGGGATATTCCGCGACTCCATCGGTGCGTTCCGTTTGGCAATGGAGTGAAGTGTGGTTTCCACTCCTATTTTCTCTCCGATTGTTGTTAAAAGTTCGCGTGCCGAACTGGCAAGTATATCGGAACAGGATGCCCGACCTCAAAAAACAGCCGCACGGCGGTCCGAATAAGTGCTTCCGCTATATCGATCTTAGTTAGCTCAAAGGTTTCGACTCCCTCGGAGACAAAACGAGAGCGCCGTTTAAAACGACGATTCGCTGGAATGCCCATTCTACGAATGTAGCTCGAATTCGCGGCAAACGCTGCTTATTCTGCCGCCTCCAGCTCGCGTTCTGCAGGAGTCAATGCTTCGGCGAGTAGCGCGTCTCGATTCTAGCAAACTCCTTTTTAGCCCAATCAACCTCTGAGAGGTCCGTTTCGTATGCAAATACAAGATAGGCGGCATTTCGAGTGCGACGCTTTCAAGCCACCTGTCCAAAGAAGGTGCAAAAAGGCTTAAGCGGCTTGCGTGCGGTGTATTTAACATCGGCAGCCGCCAGCAAGTAATCGTCGCTGCGTGGCCACTAATGGGCCGCTTCGAACCCCGGCCGCGCAAATGGGACATCACTTGAATTGGCGCGCTGTTGTCAGACGATCGCTGATTGCGAAGCACAGGATATTTTTTGTCGCGCGGCCAGCGTTTCGGTCTCGCGATCCAGCACGCCTGTTAGAGAAAACTTGAGGAAGCCAGACCCAGCAACCGAAGAAATTCTTCTAAGTATTTGAAATCATTGGCGCGCCCTACGGGACTCGAACCCGTGTTACCGCCGTGAAAGGGCGGTGTCCTGGACCGCTAGACGAAGGGCGCTAATGGCGCGCGAAGCGCTGTGGCCGGGTCGGGCGCCGAAGCGGTACCCGAAGGCGCGCGACATATAAAGTGCTTTGGCGGAGGCGGCAAGCAAGCCTGTTAACGGCCCGCCAAAGCCCCAGACAAAACCTCGTTCGGGTCTCTCTCCGGGCCGCCGGCTCACCACTTCCCGCTATTGGGCATCGAAATCCAGGGTTCTTTCGGAGGTAACGGCGAACCTTTCTGCAGCAGCTCGATCGAGTGCTTATCGGGCGAGCGGACGAAGGCCATATTGCCGTCGCGGGGCGGCCGGTTGATGGTCACGCCCGCCTTCAACAGCCGCTCGCACAGCGCGTAGATGTCGTCGACCTCATAAGCGAGGTGGCCGAAATGGCGCGCCTCGCCATAGTCCTCGGTGTCCCAGTTATATGTGAGCTCGACCAGCGGCGCCTGCCTGCCGGCCGGACCGTTGGCGACCAGGCCGTCGTCGCCGGCGGCTTCGAGGAAGACCAGCGTATATTTGGCCTTGTCGTCGACGCGGCGGCGGACTTCCTTGAGCCCGAGCTTGTTGCAATAGAAATCGAGCGCTGCATCGAGATCGCGTACGCGCAGCATTGTGTGCAGATACCGCATGGGGAAACCTCCGCTGGCCGAACCGGCCCATCTTCTGCCGCAGGCCGACCGGAAATATGTATGAAGCCCGACCGAGTATGAAGCCCGTCTATGACACTGGGGTTTGGACAGCCGGTTCGACGCCAATGATCGCCCAGCCATGATCGTCTAGCCATGATCGACCAAGCCATGATCGCACGCGACCTCGAGACCGCCATCGCCCGCGTGGCCGATCTGGTCCACGCAGCCGATACCATCGTGCCCTTTACGGGCGCCGGCATCTCGACCGAATGCGGCATCCCGGACTTCCGCTCGCCCGGCGGACTGTGGACCAAGAACAAACCGATACCGTTCGATGAATTCCTGGCGAGCCAGGAGGCCCGCAACGAAACCTGGCGCCGGCGCTTTGCCATGGACGAGCATTTCACCGCCGCCCGGCCGGGCCGCGGTCATTTGGCGCTCGCGAGCCTTTACCGCGCCGGCAAGGTGCCCGGCGTGGTCACCCAGAACATCGACAATCTGCACCAGGCCTCAGGGATTGCGCCGGCCGACGTCATCGAACTGCACGGTAATACCACCTTCGCGCAGTGTCTCGACTGCAGCTCCCGCCACGAGCTCGGTTGGGTGCGCCAGCGCATGGCGGCCGGCAACGGCTGCGCGCCCGATTGTCCCGACTGCGGCGGCTTCATCAAGACCGCGACTGTTTCGTTCGGCCAGGCCATGCCGGATGCGGCAATGCAGCGCGCCCAGGACCTGTCCCGGTCCTGCGATCTTTTCCTGGCCATCGGCTCGTCGCTGGTTGTTTGGCCGGCGGCGGGATTTCCTCTGCTGGCCAAGCGTCATGGCGCGCGTCTCGTCATCATCAATCGCGAAGCGACCGAGTTTGACGCCATTGCCGATCTCGTTGTGCGTCAAGACATTGGTACGGTGCTCGCACCGTTGATCGTTCATTGACTGAGTGCGTTGTGTGTGCAGTGCGCCGACTTTGTGCACAGGTAATGACGCTTTTATCGCACTGTTGCATTTTTACCCTTTCGCCTCTGATGGCCGGTGTTATCTTCGATTCAGAGAATCGTAGATTCGTGAGGCACCCGAACCGGTGCGAGCACAGAGCGGCGGTCGCGGCGTCATGGCGTCGGACGGAATCGAAGCAAAATCCAACAGACCGGGATCGAGTCCCGACGTTGCACTTGATGCACAGCATGGTGCACATGTCGGCGACGAAGGGGCCTCGCGCGTCATCGAGGTGTCCGGCGTCATCAAGTGGTTCGATGTCGCCAAGGGCTATGGCTTCATCGTTTCGGACACTGGCATGTCGGACGTGCTGCTGCACGTGACCTGCTTGCGGCGCGACGGCTATCAGACCGCCTATGAAGGCGCGCGTGTGGTCTGCGAGGTTCTGCCGGGACCGAAGGGTCTGCAGGCCTTCCGTGTCGTCTCCATGGATGAATCGACGGCGATCCATCCGGCGCAGATGCCACCGCCGCGAACCCATGTTACAGTCTCGCCCACGAGCGGTCTCGAACGGGCACAGGTCAAATGGTTCAACAGGCTTCGCGGTTTCGGCTTCCTCACGCGTGGGGAGGGGACGCCGGATATTTTCGTTCACATGGAAACACTGCGCCACTTCGGTCTGGCGGAATTGCGTCCGGGACAATTCGTCCTGGTGCGTTACGGGCCGGGGCCGAAAGGCATGATGGCGGCAGAGGTGCGTCCCGAAAGCGGACCGCTCGGACCCGCTTCGCACTGAGCGCGCTGTTCTTCTCCAAATCGTTCGCATCCGCAGCAAGCGTGGCCGCGACCCTGTTACTGGCCGGCTTTGGCTTCGGCGCGCTTGCGCCGGCGCGGGCGGCCGGAACGGATACGATCGAGATTGTCTCTGGCAAAGGCGTGTATCCGTTTTCCGTCGAGCTTGCCACCAACGACGCCGAGCGCGAGCGCGGCCTGATGTACCGGAAGTCGCTGCCGGAAGGTCACGGCATGCTGTTCGACTTCGGCTATCCGCAGCCGACCGCGTTCTGGATGCACAACACCTATATTTCGCTCGACATCATCTTCATCGCCTCCGACGGCCACATCGTCCGCGTCGCCGAAAATGCCAAGCCGATGAACGACTCCCTGATACCCTCCGGCGGCCTCGTGCGCGGGGTGCTTGAAGTCATTGCCGGCACCGCGCACAAGCTCGGCATCAAGGCGGGCGACAAGGTCACCGGTTCGATTTTCGGCAAAGGGACGTGATGGTAACGCCATTTGTCGGCGGATCCAGGCTCCCGGCGGACATCGGCTTGCCGGGGCAGGCGGTTGCTGGGGATCAGCGAAAGATGTATCCCAAGCCGCGACCGGCGGGGTATGGCGCAGCCTGGTAGCGCGGCTGTTTTGGGTACAGCAGGTCGCAGGTTCGAATCCTGCTGCCCCGACCAAATTTCTCCTGACATTCAATCTCTGATTCTGAGTTAACGCGCCCGATTCTGAGTGGCGGTTCTGAGTCCGTTCCTACTCGTCGTTTCCGGCCTTGGGCCGGCTCGCCTCACGCAATTGCTGCACCACCACCCGCGCCCTGTCCTGACGCCGCTTATATCGGGTCGTCGTGGCCTCCTGTTTCTCCGAGTGCGACAGCAGCGACTTGATGGCATCGTGGTCGGCCCCCGATTCCGTTCACGCCGGGACCGTGCGTGCAAGGGTGCTGGCGGAATACGCCAGAGCCGGCGCGGACGGAATGACAGCGGATCAGTGCGCTAAGGCACGCATCACCGAGCTGGTATTGCGGCATTGCCGGATGGGAGGCGCCCATGAACGAGTTGTTCAAGCGCTTGCGCTATGTGGCGCACCCGTTTCCGGCGTTGTTGGCTGCGTGCTTAGGGTGCCTGTTACCGGGGCCAAAACAGGTTTCCCCAGCATTTCGGCCGACGCGCGAGATGGCTTAAATCCGCGTATCTCGTGATCGCCGTCACATTCTATGTGCTGGGCGCCCAGTAGGGTTACCCTACTGGCGAGAACGTAGCGCGCGACCTCTAAATAGTCGTGACCCGGCCAAACCTTCCCCATATTGCAAGCGGCATCTCCGGAAGCAATTTGGAACAGCGGCGTTGATATGACAGATCTGCCAAGCCGAAAA
>JBAUCK010000328.1:0-8669 GCA_049677525.1 Xanthobacteraceae bacterium | reverse complement strand
GCCCGGAACGAACCGCTTGATCCGCTCCCACTGATCATCCCGAAGTTCTTCGCCTTCCAAAGCTGACCGCCGCCAAAAGCCAGCTTTGAATCTGATTTGCACCCCGTTGGGAATCCCCCCAACTATTGAATCGTCACTACAGCCTAGAGGGCGTCGGCGTCGGTTTCGCCGGTGCGGATCCGCAGCGCCTGGTCGATCGGGGTGACGAAAATCTTGCCGTCACCGATTTTTCCGGTTCTGGCGGCCGTGCCCATGACTGCAACCACTTCGTCGGTCTGCTCGGTGGAAACCGCGACTTCGACTCGGATTTTCGGCAAGAAATTTATCGCATATTCGGCGCCGCGATAAATCTCGGTATGGCCCTTCTGCCGGCCATAGCCCTTCACCTCGGTGATGGTCATGCCGTGGACGCCGATCTTGAGCAGCGCATCGCGGACTTCGTCGAGCTTGAACGGTTTGATGATGGCGGTGACGAGCTTCATTCGGTGTTCCGGTTTTCAGTCAGCAGAGTCTTTTCACGGCCAAGTAACGGCCAAGCCTGTTACAGGCCAAGCCTGCAGTCGGGTGGGATGCACAGCTTAGCGGCATCGCCGCCGCGTTTTAAGCCATCTGCTGCATTTAAGTCGACGCAGCCGGCAAGAGAGTTCCGTCGCCTAACCCGGTTTTTTGGTCCGCAGCCGCAACAGCCCTTCCTGTGCGACCGACGCCACGAGCGTTCCATCGGCCGAGCAAATCAGTCCGCGGGCAAAGCCGCGCGAGCCGCCGAGATTGGGGCTGTCCTGCGTGTAAAGCAGCCACTCGTCGGCGCGGAACGGTCGATGGAACCACAGCGCGTGATCGAGGCTCGCCGCCATGATGTCATCGCTGAACACCGTGCGGTGGTGCGGGATCAGCGCCGAGTCGAGCAGCGTCATATCGGAAGCATAGGCCAGCACGCATTGATGGATGGCCGGTTCGTCAGGCAACTTTCCGGTCGCGCGAAACCAGACATTGAATAGGCCGTCCTTCGACGCCTCTCCGAGATAGCGGCCATATTCGACCAGCCGCAGCTCGATCGGGCGCTCGCGCTCGTAATAGCGCCGCACCGGCTCGGGAATCAGCGGCAGGATATTCTTTCGCATCTCGGCGTCGGTCGGCAGCGAATCCGGCTTCGGCACGTCCGGCATTTCGAACTGATGCGACAAGCCTTCTTCGATGACTTGAAACGACGCCGACATCGAGAAGATGGCGTGGCCGTGCTGGATGGCGACGACGCGCCGCGTCGTAAAACTCTTGCCGTCGCGTATACGGTCGACCTCGTAGATGATCGGCACTTTGGGATCGCCGCCGAGCAGAAAATAGGCGTGCAGCGAATGCGGCGGCCGCGACGTCACGTCGTCGACGGTACGGCAGACGGCGACCAAAGCCTGGCCGATGACCTGGCCGCCGAACACGCGCTGCCAGCTCGATTGCGGCGAGCGGCCGCGAAACAGATTCAGTTCGAGGGTCTCGAGATTGAGAATGTCGATCAGGTCTTGGACGGCAGAGGCCATTTTTGTCCCCCTCGCGCCGGCATAATCGGCCGCTGACATCTTTGCATACGGGATCGCGGGCGAGGTCAAGTCCGCCGGGAATCCGCGAAGAATCCGCCAAGAATCCACCAAGGAATCCGTCAGGAAACCATCAGGATAGGGCAGGGTTGCCGCGCCGGCGGGCATGCTAGAATGATGAGGTCATGACCAGGAACAACGTAAACAAGATCGATGTGCTGATCGCGGGCGGGGGCTTCGCCGGCCTCACGCTTGCCATTGCGTTGCTCAAGGCGCTCGGGCCATCCTTTGCCGTGACGGTAGCCGATCCGGCGCTGGTTGCGAATTACGCCAAGGACGAGCGCGCCTCCGCGATCGTTGCCGGCGCGCGTCGGCTCTACGCCGCGATCGGCGTTTGGGAGGATGTCGCCGAACAGGCGCAGCCGATCCTCGACATGGTGGTCACCGACAGCAAGCTCGGCGACGCAGTGCGGCCGGTCTTTCTCGCTTTCTCCGGCGATGTCGAGCCGGGCGAGCCGTTCGCCCATATGATCGAGAACCGCTATCTCGTCGAAGTGCTGGCCAAAAAAGCCAGGGCCGACGGCGTCGATTTGCGCTCATCGGCGGTTCGCAAAGTCAGTCATGACAGCGAAACTGCCACCGTCGAACTTGCTGACGGCACGGTGCTGCGTACGCGCCTCGTCGTCGCTGCCGATGGCGCGCGCTCCGCGATCCGGCAGAATGCCGGCATCGCCACCCACGGCTGGAATTACGGCCAGTCGGCGATCGTCATCAATGTCGGGCACGAGCGCGATCATCAGGGCCGCGCCGAAGAGCATTTTCTGCCGGCGGGGCCGTTCGCGATCCTGCCGCTCAAGGGGCGGCGGTCGTCGATCGTGTGGACCGAGACGTCGCAAGATGCGCAACGTATCGTCGCTCTGCCGGACGAAGTCTTCCATGCCGAGCTTGAGCAGCGTTTCAAGTTGCAGCTTGGCGAGATCAAAGTTCTCGGCGCGCGCCGCGTCCATCCGCTCGGCTTCTTCGTCGCGCGTTCGTTCATCGCCGAGCGCATCGCGCTGATCAGCGATGCCGCCCATGTCATTCATCCGATTGCGGGACAGGGCCTGAATATGGGCCTAAAGGATGTCGCGGCGCTCGCCGAAGTGATGGTCGATGCCGCGCGTCTCGGTCTCGATCCCGGCACTGCAAATGTGCTTGAGCGCTATCAGCGCTGGCGCCGCTTCGACACCATGACGATGGGTTTCGCCACCGATGGGTTGAACCGGCTGTTCTCCAACCGCTCCGATGTGTTGCGGCTGGTTCGCGATGTCGGGCTCGGCCTGGTCGAGCGTGTGCCCAAGCTCAAGCGGCTCATGATTCGGGAAGCCGCCGGGCTGGTCGGCGAAGTGCCCAAATTGCTGCGCGGTGAGATGCTATAGTCCTGCAATTCCTCGGTCCGCCAAGTCGTCAGGTCTTCGATCGAGTCTTCGTTCAAGTTTTCGCTTCTCTGCGTGAATCAAAGATGGCTTTCAATCACATCGCGGTCATTGGCGCCGGAGCCTGGGGCACCGCATTGGCACTGACTTGCGCGCGCGCGGGCCGCAAAGTCACGCTATGGGAACACGATCCCACCAATGCCGCCCAGCTCGCGACCAAGCGCGAGAGCCTCTATCTACCCGGCATGCGCCTCGACGACGGTATCGCCGTCGTCCGCGATCTCGCCGAAGCGGCGCATGCTGATGCGCTTCTCCTCGTCGTGCCGGCGCAACATGTGCGTTCGGTCGCCTCGGCGCTCAAGCCGCTCCTTGCTGTAGGCACGCCGTTGATCGTCTGCGCCAAGGGTATTGAGCGCGGCAGCAAGAAATTCATGAGCGAGGTGATCGCCGAATGCGCGCCGGATGCGGTGCCGGCGATCTTGTCCGGACCGAGCTTCGCCCGCGATGTCGCGCGCGGCATGCCGACGGCGGTGACTTTGGCGGCGAACGACGGCGAACTCGCCGCCGAGCTCGCGCAAGCGGTGAGCTCGGCGACTTTCCGGCCCTATCACTCAAGCGATGTGCGTGGCGTCGAGATCGGCGGCGCCGCCAAGAACGTGCTCGCCATTGCCGCCGGCATCGTGTCGGGCCGTGGTCTTGGCTACAGCGCCACCGCCGCGCTGACCACGCGCGGCTTCGCCGAACTCGTCCGTTTCGGGAGAGCCTGCGGCGGAAAGCCGGAAACCATGACGGGGCTTTCCGGGCTTGGCGATTTGATCCTGACCTGCACCAGTCCGCAGTCGCGCAATTTCTCGTTCGGCCTTAATCTCGGCCAAGACAAAAAGCCCGACGAGATCCATCGCACCACGGGCCTGGCCGAAGGCACGTTCACTGCGCCGGTACTTCTCGAAATGGCGCGCGATCGGGCCGTCGATATGCCGATCTCGTCCGCAGTGGCGGCCGTCATTGCCGGCAAGATGAGCGTGGATGCCGCCATCGAGTCATTGCTGGCGCGTCCGTTGCGGGCGGAAGAATAGGACTCAAACGCGAAGAAGAGATTGGGGAGCGCAAATGGCGCACTGGTTGTTGAAAACGGAGCCTGCGGAATTTTCCTGGGACATGCAGGTCAAGCGCGGCGCCAAGGGTGAAACCTGGAGCGGGGTGCGCAATTTCACCGCGCGTCGGCATCTCAAAGAGATGAAAAACGGCGACACGTTTTTCTTCTATCACACCGGCGGCGAGAAACAGGTCGTCGGCATTGGCGAAGTGATCAAGGAGGCCTATGCCGATCCGACCGCGAAAGCCGGCGAGCCCTGGGTCGCGGTGACGACCAAGGCGGTCGAACCGTTTGCGAAGCCCGTGACACTCGCTGCGATCAAGGCGGAAGCGAAGCTCAAAGGCATGGCGTTGGTGAAATATGGCCGCCTGTCGGTGCAGCCGGTGACGGCCGAGGAATGGAAGATCGTCTGCAAGATGGGCGGCGTGAAAGGCTGACGCAGCGCGCTTTGGCGCAATGCCACAGCGTGCGTCATGACAGGCCAATACGACAAACGGATAATTCGCCTGATCTTGTCGTCTGTCAGCCGGGCGTCGCATAATGGAGCTTAAGGAAACGCCTTTGGGCATGATCCCGCGGCTTGATGTTGATCCAGGTCATTGTCGGCGCGGATACATTCATTCCCAATCAATAACCGGACCGCGGCGGCCATCCGCCGGATCGGCTGAGTGCGCGTGGAGGACGAGATGTCGGAAAAAATTTACGAAGTGCCCGCTGAGTGGAGCAAACGAGCGCTGATCAACGAGGCCGACTACAAGAAAATGTACGCGCAGTCGCTCGCCGATCCCAACGGCTTCTGGGCCGAACAGGCCAAGCGCCTGCACTGGATCAAGCACTTCACCAAGGTCAAGGACACGTCCTTCACGCCTAGCAACGTCTCGATTAAATGGTTCGAGGATGGCGCGCTCAATGTCGCCTATAATTGCATCGATCGTCATCTGCACAGCCGCGGCAACCAGACCGCGATCATCTGGGAAGGCGACGATCCGAAAGATTCAAAACACATCACCTACAAAGAGCTGCACGACGAGGTCTGCCGTTTCGCCAATATCTTGCGCAACCGCAACGTCAAGAAGGGCGACCGCGTCACCATCTACATGCCGATGATTCCGGAAGCGGCTTACGCCATGCTCGCCTGCGCACGCATCGGCGCCGTTCATTCCGTGGTGTTCGGCGGCTTCTCGCCGGATTCGCTTGCCGGCCGCATCGAAGACTGCAAGTCGAACGTCGTCATCACCGCAGACGAAGGCTTGCGCGGCGGCCGCAAGGTGCCGCTGAAGGCCAATACCGAGGCGGCAATTGCAAAAGTCGGCGGCGTCGATTTTGTCATCGTCGTCAAGCGCACCGGTGCGCCGGTGAACATGGATCCGGTGCGCGACGTTTGGTACCACGAAGCAAAAGAGGTGGTGACGGCGGATTGTCCCTGCGCGGAAATGAATGCCGAGGATCCGCTGTTCATCCTTTATACGTCAGGCTCGACCGGCAAGCCGAAGGGCGTGCTGCACACCACCGCCGGCTATTTGCTCTACACGGCGATGACCCACCAATACGTCTTCGATTATCACGACGGCGATATCTATTGGTGCACGGCGGATGTCGGCTGGGTCACCGGCCACAGCTACATCGTCTATGGGCCGCTGGCGAACGGCGCGACCACGCTGATGTTCGAGGGCGTGCCGAATTATCCGACCAATTCGCGGTTCTGGGAGGTGATCGACAAGCACAAGGTCAACACCTTCTACACCGCGCCGACGGCGATCCGCGCCTTGATGCAGGCGGGCGACGAGCCGGTGAAGAAGACCTCGCGCGCGTCATTGCGGCTGCTCGGCTCGGTCGGCGAGCCGATCAATCCCGAAGCCTGGGAATGGTATCACCGCGTCGTCGGCGACGGCCGCTGTCCGATCGTCGATACTTGGTGGCAGACCGAAACCGGAGGCATCCTGATCACGCCGCTGCCGGGCGCGACGCGGCTCAAGCCCGGCTCGGCGACACGGCCATTCTTCGGCATCATTCCCGAAATCGTCGACGCCGAAGGCAAAGTTCTGCAAGGCGCGGTGAGCGGCAATCTCTGCATTGCCGATTCCTGGCCGGGCCAGATGCGCACGGTCTATGGCGATCACCAGCGCTTCATCGAAACCTATTTCAGCGCCTATCCCGGCAAGTATTTCACCGGCGACGGCTGCCGGCGAGACGAAGATGGCTATTACTGGATCACCGGCCGCGTCGACGACGTCATCAATGTTGCGGGCCACCGGCTCGGCACTGCGGAAGTGGAATCGGCTCTGGTGGCGCATCCGAAAGTCTCGGAGGCCGCCGTCGTCGGCTATCCGCACAACATCAAGGGCCAGGGCATCTATGCCTATGTCACCTTGATGGCCGGTGAGCAGCCGAGCGAAAATCTGCGCAAGGAACTGGTGCAATGGGTGAGGACGGAAATATCGCCGATCGCCGCCCCCGATCTCATTCAATTCGCTCCAGGTCTGCCGAAGACCCGCTCCGGCAAGATCATGCGCCGCATCCTGCGCAAGATCGCCGAGGACGAATACGGCAATCTCGGCGACACCTCCACGCTCGCCGACCCGGCCGTGGTCAACGACCTCGTCGACAACCGGCAGAACAAGCGAAGCGCCTGAGTGTGGCTGCAGAGTCTTGTGCTCGGCCGCGGACGGTACGGATAGACCGCCCGCTTAAGCTCGGGCCCGCCCGGCCGTAACTCCGGCGTAAATTCAACGGCTTGGTTCCTGTCTCATCCGGACCACACCTGCCGAAAAATTTGCGAAAACTTCATTGCCAGAGCCGCATAATACTGAAGGCCGGCTGCCGTTTCCGCTAAAGTGGATTCCGGCTGGTTGACCCGCCGGGGGCGGGGCTTTGGGGCTTTCCGCAGTAGGGAATTGAACATGCAAGGGAAAACTTTGATCGCGGCCGCGCTGGCGGCCATCGTCGCGTTCGCGTTCGCGCCGAAACCGGCTCAGGCTCACGGCGATCTCGTCTCGGTTCGCGAGAGCTACATGCCGGGAACCATCGTCATTCGCACCAACGAGCGTGCGCTGTATTACATCGTCGGTTCCGGCCAGGCGCTGCGCTATCCGGTCGGTGTCGGCCGTCTGGGCATGCAATGGTCAGGCACGGCCTTTATCGACGGCAAATACGTCCGGCCGGCCTGGTCGCCGCCGGATTCGATTCGCTCCGACTATCGCAAGCTGCCGCCGGTGGTGCCGGGTGGCTCGCCGCAGAACCCGATGGGTGTCGCGGCAATGACGCTGTCGGGTGGCGGCCAATACGCCATCCACGGCACCAACAACGAAGGCTCGGTCGGCCATTTTGTGTCGCATGGCTGCATCCGTATGCACAACGCGGATATCCAGGATCTGTACAGCCGAGTCACGGTCGGCACGCGAGTTGTCGTCACGCAGTGATTCGGCGTCGGGGACCGGTCGTTCCGGTCCCCGATTCGCATTCCGGCATTTTTGAATTTTGTCGCCGCTGCGGCTGGCTGCCGTGGCGAAGCTGAGGCGTCGACCGCGAGACGCGGCTGCCTTTTGCGCCTTAAAAATCCGAGATCAGGCCGTTGATTTCCCAGTCACCGTAGCGGGCCGGGTCGAGGCCGCCGCGGCCGGCGACCTCCTTTGGCGTTTCGGCCTTCTCGCGGTCGTGTTCGGCGCGGCGCGCTGCCGCCTCGTCCAGCGCCCGCTCGGCCGCCGGCGGCAAATGGCGCTTTCCAGGGTTTTCGGGCTTGCCCGCGTCGTCTGCGGGCAAAGGCGAGGTCTGGTCGGTTGGCATCAGCCCTGACTTGGCGTAGCCCAGCACAGGATTCAAGAAGGAATTTTTTCGTAATGAAAGGCGCGCGTAAGTCGCGACCGGCGTCTCCCGGCCGATCGGGCCAAATAGCCGACCAGGTGCCGGGCCTCCCCGCCCGGCGGATCGCGGCCGACATCGTCGATGGCGTATTGCGCCACCACCGGGCTCTGGACGAGCTTCTCGACGGCACGCGTGAACTCGCGGCCCTCGAAGATCGCGACCGCGCGCTGGTCCGCGCCCTGGTCGCTGTCGTGCTGCGGCGGCTCGGCACGCTGCGGCATCTGCTCAGCGCCTTTCTCGATCGCGGTCCGCCGCAAGTGCCGCAGGTCGAGAGCGCGCTTCTGCTCGGCGCCGCGCAAATCCTCTTTCTCGACGTGCCGGATCATGCCGCGGTCGATCTTTCCGTGCGCTTGGTGCAGGCAGACCGGAATGCCGCGCGGTTTGCCGGCCTCTGCAATGCGGTGCTGCGGCGGGTGACGCGCGAGGGCAAAGAGCGTCTCGCCGCGCTAGATACGTCTCTTCTCGACACGCCGGACTGGTTGATGGCGCGTTGGAGCGAAAGATATGGCGCAGCGACAGCGCATGCGATCGCGACTGCCAATGGCCTCGAACCCGCGCTCGATCTCACGGTGAAGGACGACCGGCAATATTGGGCGCAACAACTCGGCGGTCGTGTGCTGCAGACCGGCACGGTGCGCACGATTGCGCATGGCGTGGTCACCGCGCTGCCGGGCTTCGCCGAAGGCGCCTGGTGGGTTCAAGATGCTGCCGCCGCGCTGCCGGCGCGCTTGCTCGGCGACGTGCGCGGGCGCCGCGTCGCTGATCTCT
>JBAUCK010000327.1:0-26062 GCA_049677525.1 Xanthobacteraceae bacterium | reverse complement strand
TCGACTCCACCCACGTCAAAGCGCACCGCTCCGCGGCGGGTGGAAAAGGGGGGAGCAGAAGCAGGCTGTTGGCCGTTCGCGCGGAGGGCGCAACACGAAGATACACGCACTCGCGGATGCTAAAGGGCGGCTCCTCGCCATCCTGTTGACTGGTGGTGAAGCGCATGATTGCCCAGTGGCCGAGCGCCTAATCCGCAGAGCGAAGCCCGCAAAACGGATGCTCGGCGGCTTCGTCCTGGTGCGGCATATCGTGCCGCGCTATCGGATACGCCGTCCGCTATTTGGCGTTGATTTAACTAAACAATTTGTTCCGAAGCTGCACATAGGTTGCACGGAGGTTTTGCAAAGGTCTGCAAAGGATCGTCAGCCGTTGCGAAACATCGCACGAAAGTAGCTGTTGACTAGTCAACCGTGCTGACCGCCCATTCCGAAATAAATCAAAAGCGCCATCGCCAGCAGACCGACAAGCCCAACGATCAGCGCCACCATCGGCCGCGTCCCATGGCGTTCTTCGTCGTCGTCCGCCATCACAGCCCTTCAAGCGAGAACGCATGCTCGTCTAAACAAACCGAAATACAGCCCGCCTCGATCGGCGGATTTTTCATTTTGGGCTACATCCCGGGGCTACGTTCGAGACTACTTGGCGGGGACCGCTCTCGTATGAGACATATTGACTGCGGACAGCGGGGGCGCCGATGGGGATCTCGGACGGGATTGAAAGTCACGTCGTTGCGGTGCGAGTGATTAAGTGGGACGAACACCACTATGGCGTGTCGTCGACTATACGGACGACAAGCACACTGCCTACCCGGTCGGGACTAGGCTCAAAGCGCTAGCTGAGGCTCGAGCCCTCCGCAGCGGCAAACGAAGGCCTGCGCTATCGCAAGACTAAGCGCTGTGGCCAGAAAGCGAAAGAAGCTCACAGCGGAGGAGCGTCGGCAGCGCGCGCAAGAGGCACGGCGTCGATACAATCAATCCCCAAAAGGCCGAGAGAGAAACCGCCGCTACCATGCATCGGCCAAGGGTAAGGCGGCCCAGAATGAGGCGATGCGTCGCTACCGTGCATCGGCCAAGGGTAAGGCGAACGACCGCCGCTATGCCCGATCAGAGAAAGGGCTAGAAGCGAACCGCCGCTTTGATCACTCACCATCGGGACAAGAACGCCATCGCCGCTATGCCAGGTCAGAGAAGGGCCGAGAGGCACAACGTCGCTGGCGCCGGAAACAACGTGAGCATCGTCGCGAATATTGAGGTGATGGGGTTCGCCGCTCATGCAGCGAGTCAGATGGCTCGGAGACTGGAATCCAGCCGCTATGAATAGTGCTGAAATGCGGTCGCGCGACTAAGCACATCCGGGAAGAAAAGGTGACGCCAAAACCGTCCGGCGAGCATCATCCTCTACGATCATCATCAAACGCGGATCATCAAATCCACTTTCAGATCGCACCTCATTGATCGTCCGCTCCGCATAAGAACCGTACTGCAGTTTGGACTTCCGGGAATTAAAATAACCACAACAACTGCGTTACGCACTGGCGTCATGTGCCGAAAAAAAGCCCGCCGAAATGCAAAGCTTGGCGGGTCAAGTTTGGGACGTAACCGGAGCAAACAATCGAGAGAGTGAGCCGGTTCCCAGCTTACGGCGTCATGGTTAGCTGCTGCTTTAACCGTGACCCTGAGTATGTGGATGCTGCCCGACAGGGAACCCGGGGTTCCCAATGCCGTCGGTTCCCGTCTGGAGTAATCGAGGTCAAAAGCGGAACCAAACGCACATGGGATTGCTTGAGTCCGAAGCTGCCGCGACCTGCCGCGGCTGCAACCAAGCAAATAGATCAAAGAGGAAAACTTTGCGTCTCAAATTCGCGATTGGCTTCGCAGCGTTGACTATCGGTGCTGCTATGGCCTCTGTTCCAGCCCTAGCTCAGCAGCAAGGCGTGGCAGGCTATTCCTCCCGGGGTGCGGTAGTTGCGATCCATCCCTACCGACATCATCGGCTTTATAACTATGCGCCTCAGCACACGCATAGGCACACCGTAAAAACCCCTGACCGACTCCAGAATAACGGCGATATGTAATCAGCAACAAACCCAGAAGGCGCGGGGCAAGCGGATGCCGCTCCGCGCCAGACTTCGGTCCTACGGCGACCGAGTCCAGCTAGGCCTCATTAGCGCATCGATACTGAAAGCACCGGGTCCCAGCAGCGCCGCAGAGATAAAGCCACCGCACATTGATACGTTTTTATAAAAGTGGATCATCATGTTGCGGTCCGCAAAATTCGTGTGAGCAACCATCGCCGTCGCAATAGACCAGAACGCCAAGATCAGCGCGGCCGATCGCGAAAATAAGCCGGCACAAAAGGCTAACCCTATGCCGAGTTCAACCAGAACGGCGACGGCGAACGCCATCGGCGGTACGGGGAGCCCGAGCTTGGCGAAGCCTGCCATTGTGGCGGCGGGCGCCAGCAGCTTGCCGGCACCGGACCATACAAAAATTGCCCCCATCAAAATGCGACCGAACAGAGCTGCAGCGGAATAAAAGGGACGGGCGAGATCGGGATTACTCATTTTTACTCCAAGGTACAGCGCGGGATGTCGCGCATCTTTCGATCGCCCCGAACCGACTTAACATATTCACTTTGGATCTTTTCTGCTGATAGCGAAAAATTGATAAACGCGAACGCTTGCGATCTCTTAACCGCCAAATAAACTCGTTTGGGGACAGTCGCAGAGTGATATTCAATGTTGGGTTGGTGGCGTACACGGCAAGAACGCAAACACCTTGCCGAGGAGGATGCAACAGTCCTGATTGCCCGTTTCGGGATAAGGGCAAGTTACGTCGCCCACCGCCGTATAAAGATGATGAACGACGGCGCGGTGTTCGATTCCAACCGCCCTGCCTGTCATCGGAAACGCGTTTATTCCATTACGCGACAGCTATTGCCGTATGACGGAGATGACGGAGCGATATTCCCCTAAAGCGCCCCACCAGCGCGCTCCCTTTCACAGGCGGGAGCGTTAACGAACTCTCGCTCCTTTTTGTGCGCCATTTCGGTGAACTGGCCGAACGCGGGGCAAGCGGATGCGCTGCGGCCGATTCCCATCCCGATCCGCACATCCTGACCGATCGCCCGGCTCTGCCTTCCAAACAACAAAAGCGAATCGGCACGCCGGAACAATAGGCAGTCCGGCGCGAATCCGTTACCGTTGTCAGGCTGATTCGCTAGGCGCGAGCTTTATTGGAGGGCCGTGCAGGTGACGGGCAAATGACCAACATGATCATCACAGTCGCCACCATGAAAGGTGGCAGCGGCAAAAGCACGCTTGCGAGCTGTCTCGCCGTGCATTGGCATCTCACCGGACGACGGCCGACCTTGATCGACGCCGATCCGCAGCGCTCGATCATGCGGCTTGCCGCACGCGAGCGCGCACTGGGCGGGGTCAATATCATCGAAGATGCGACGGAAGCTGCTTCACAAACCGCTCGGCATCTGGTCGGCACCGGTCCTGTCATTATCGACACTCCGGGCTTCCGCTCCAAGACCACGCTTGAATGCTTGGCGGCCGCCGACTTCGTGCTGGTGCCGGTCAAGCCGTCGCCGTTCGATGTCGACCGCATGCTGGACACGCTGAACATTTTGACCGACCGGCCCGACGGACGTCGTCCGGTCTTCCGTTGCCTGCTGACGCAGACGACACGCGACTCCGTGATTGCTCGGCACATCCGCAACGAACTCGCCGAAGCGGGCCTGCCGGTGCTGGCCGCCGAAATGCAAAACCGCGTCGCCTATCCGGAAGCGACGCTGTGGGGCGCCACCCCGAGCCTGATCAGCTGGAAAGGTCCGGCTGCGCGCGAGATCGCGACAATTGCCGATGAGCTCGATGCCGTTCTCGGCGCAAAACAGGCTGCCGCATGACTCGCAAGCAACTTCCCAAGGCGATCAACCGGACCGGCGATAACGTCCACGCTTTTGCCGGCAGCATCGTTCCCGATGAAGTGGCGCCGGAACCGGCACCCCTCCCTGCTCCGGCATTCAACAAGATCGCGGACGAGCCCGTGCTTGCAGTGTCGTCGGCGCCGATCGCCAATGATTCCGCTCCGGCGGCAAGGGCGCGGCCTCGGCCGCGCGCTCTGCCCGATCAGATGGCTGCGAAGCGCCGCTGCTTCGCCAGAAAGATCATCGAACGGCATCGCACCTATGCCGCGGTCGGCGGACTTATGCCGCTCGCGGTCGTGAACATCGCAAGCGTCACCGCGGTCAATCTGCGTATGGTGCGGCAACTCAGCGAGCTCTACCAGGTGCCGTTCCAGCGCGACCGTGCGCGAGCGGCAATCGTCAGTCTGATCGGCGGCGCCGCGCCATCAGGCTTCGGTCTTGCCACGTCCTCGACGCTGATGTGGATCGTGCCCGGCGGCGTGCTGGTCGGCCTTGGCGTCTCGGCGCTCGCAGCCGGCGCGCTCACCCGCGCCATCGGTCAGGTCTTTGTCGAAGGCTTCGAGAACAGCGCGCTCGCGCGCGACGAAGCTTAGCGGCAAATCGCTCGATCAATTATCGGAAAAGGACGCCCCATGGGGCGGCCTTGGCAAGCCATGGCGAAAACGATCAAGCGCGGCTCGCGCGTTTCCCTCGTTGTTCCGGCTTGCTCGTTTCCGCGACCAATCTGCCGCCCGGCATGTCCGGCTGCGGTAGCAATTGCTCTGATCGGATAGTGCGTGTGACGGCATCCATATCGCACTCGGCGTCTTGCCGTGGCGAAATGAACGCTGCCTCCACGCTGTTTTTAAGAACGTCGTCGGCGACGGACTCGGGCATGATGCCGAATCGGGTGCAGAGCAATTCTCGAATCTTGCTCTCCGGATCGTAATGGCCGAACGCTGCAACAAGCTCCTTGACCGCCGAGGCGTAATGCTCGTTCGGGACGAAAATGTTTTCGGGCGAGAAAGCCATGTCATTTCCTCGGGCGCGTGATTGCGCACTCGCTGATTCTCACAGCTTGTGGCGCTTGGCGCAATACATCAGCTAAAACTGATCTCGCGCTGCACCAAATAAGTCAGCACTGAATTGTTTTTTGCGACTTGGTGCAGACGGCATGACTTGGTGCAGACCGCACGCCTACGTCTCGCCCGGCGCGGAAGACCTACGTCTCGCCCGGCGCTGTAGCCCTCGGTTAGCCGAGGAAGATTTTGGCCGCCGAGGAAGTTTTTGTTAGCCGAGGAATAATCTGGAACGAAAAGTTGTCCGATACACCCCGTCACGTTTTTGTTCGGCATACCCCGTCACGCTTTAATGCTGCAATGTTAGACGGTGACGCAGTTCTGTGACGTTTTGCACGCTTTTTGTCCGATACACCCCGTCACGCTTTGCATGTTTTGTCCGATACACCCTGTCACGTTTTAATGCTGAAATGTTTCCAGGGGCCAGCGGCTGAATAGAGCTTTGTCAGCGCGGCCACTCTTTTTTGTGCAGCGGGCCGTGTGCAGCCGATCCTTGCTGCAAGCTCGGTATACGATGGCTGCCGGTGCAACGTCGCGCAAAGCGAGTGATAAACCACGGCTGCTTTGACTAGCGCAATTTCACTCCCACGAAATTTACACGCGCTCCGCCCGGTGCCTGCGGTCCATGCTCGCAGGCGCGCAAGCATCTCGTCCCGCAACGCCCGGCTGATCGTCATCGGCGGTATGGGCCGCACCGGCGCGTCTGCGATCGCACCACGTTTGTTATCGCGGGAACGCTTCGCCCGCACGCGGGCACCGACCTTGCGTTGTTCACGCTCCGGGAGATCGTAATAGCCAGCGGGGTAGCCGCGTCCCTCCATTCGCTTCGCTCGCTTCTCCGCGCGTTTGATCGGACCGACAATGCAGCCATACAAATAACCGCGGATTTTCTCATCCAATGTCCAAAACTCGGCCCAAAGTTCAGGAGGCCGCACATCAAGCGCAAGGCCGCGTTTTCCCCGGAGACCGGGCGGAGATCAGACTCACCAGCGGCCATTTGTGGGCGATCCTGCGAAGTTCGCAGAATGTTGCCAGGAATGTTGCCAAATGCGAAACGGCCGAAAGGCTCCTGCCCGCCATCGTCAAGCTAAGTGATTGATTTTATGGTGCGGACGGCCGGAATCGAACCGGCATGGAAGTCTCCTTCCGAGGGATTTTAAGTCCCTTGCGTCTACCATTTCGCCACGTCCGCAGAGCGGGCCCTTATTAGAGCCTGCGATGGCGGATTCCGGTCCGAAACCCGCCGCGGGTGACTTTTAGCATCAGCGGTACCCGCGCCGGAAGTCGATGCTTCCGGCTGCGCACGGGCTTTTTGAAGGTGCTGAATGAGCTCTTTCGGCAGGCCCGCCTGTCAGAGCGGGACGTCGCGGACGGCGCTCACTGTGTCTTCTTCTTCGGCGCCGGCGTCGAACCCGACGGACGAACTACGGCCCAGGGGTCATTGGCCTTCTGATCGGGAATCTTATTGGTCGCGGCCTTGTAGGCGTCGTCGAGTTTCTGCTGCTTCTCGCGTTCTTCCGGGGTCAGCGGCCTCTTGTCCTGCTGCTTGAAGGGCGAGAAGCCTATGCCACCGTCTCCTACGCTGACGCCCTGCGCGGATGCGGCCGCCGTCAGCAGAAAAAGCGTCGCGCCTGCGCAGGCCAATATCCGCAGCGTCTTTCTCATCGCAAATTCCCTCACAAGTCCTTGGATCCTCAGTCCTTGAACGACTCGTCCCTGAACACATGCCCCCAAAGTGCATCCCAGTCGGTGCCCGAAATGTCGGTCACCCGGCCGTCCTTTTCGAAAAACTTGTTGGGCACCTGAAACATGGCAAGCATAAGCCCGCCCTCGGGCGTGCAGGCGACGTGGCGGCTGCCGGCCTCGCGCCAGACGAATTCGGCGGGGCCGACACTCAAGCCCTCGGCCGGACCTTCCTTATCGACCAGCCGGCCCTCGAGCACATAAGTCTGCTCGATCTTGACATGTTCGTGGTCGGGCAGCACCGCGCCCGGCGCAAATTTCATCAGCGCGGTGACCACGCCGGTTTCCTTGTCGAACAACAACCCTTTCACCTCACAGCCGGCAAACCGCGTCTTTTTCCATTCCATCGCCGCGGGCCGCACCACATGCGAGTGGGTGTCGAGCGTGTCGTGCTGCGAAGATTTTGCTTCTTTCGGCGTGACGGCGTCCACGGCGGATCCTCCTGATTATTTTCGGCGGGACCATAATAGCCGAGGACCGAAAGCCCCGCCACGGCTTCTTCGCGGAGCGGGGTTGCCGGATCGGGATGTCGCCAAAGCCCGAATTCGCACGGACCGGCGCCTTATTCACGGGATCTCGTAAACCGTGGTCTCGTCGGCAATGCCGCGCAACGCCGCCCGCTGCATGGTCGGGTGCAGGCCGAATTTCGCGAGGATATTCGCCGTCTTCTTATCGTTGATGACCGGCTGGGTGACGAAGATCGCGCGCGAGGAGGCAAGCCCTTGCACGCGCGCGGCCATGTTCACGGTCTGCCCGAAATAATCCTGGCTGTTGTTGAGCGTCACCGCGAGACACGGTCCCTCATGAATGCCGATCTTCAGCAGCAAGTCCTCGTTGCCGCGCTCGGCATTGATGTGCGCCATGGCCTCGCGCATTTTCAGGGCGGCGGCGAGCGCGCGGTCGGGCGTGCCAAACGTCGCCATCACCGCGTCGCCGATGGTCTTGACGATGGCGCCGGCCTCTGATGCCACGATCTCATGCAGAACGTGAAAATGCTGGCGCACCAGATCGTAGGCCACGAGATCGCCTACGCGCTCGTAGAGCGCGGTCGAGCCCTTGAGGTCGGTGAACAGAAACGTGAGGCTCGTAATCCGCAGCCGCTGATCGTGATCGAGCGTGTCGGTCTGGTAGATGTCGCGAAATGTTTGATTGGTCAGAAGCCGCTTCGCCGTCAGGAACGGCTTGCGATTGCCGAGAAGGCGATGCAGCGCATCGCTGGCGACCCACATCGACGGCAGCACCCGGCGGTCGGTACGGTTCTCCAATGACAGCCGCAGTGGCCCGGGCTGCATCTCGACGGTGCCGACCGGCGCTTTCACCTTGTTGAACACCATCGACAGCACTTGCCGCTCGCGGGTCGGCTCGCCTTTGACGTCGATGAATTGCGTGCCATGGGTGACCGGATCGAACACGATGACGAAGTCGTCCGGCAATTGTACCGACAGCACCGCGCGCTCGCCGGACTCGAGCTCGATGGAATCCATGGTGAATTCCGACAGCGCCGCGTCGAGATCGTCCGGCAGATCGATGCTCGAGCTCCAGAATATCTGCCGGTAATATTCGGTTTCAGATATCGTGTCCGGCGTGTGCGCGGCGATGCGGCGCACACGCGGGCTCACCGTGAAAGTGACCTCGACCATTTCATCGAGCGTCGGCTTGTAGCCGGTGGCGCAGAGGCCACAATCGTATTCATCGCGATTAACCGTCTTCAATGTCGACGTCGCATCGAGCACGCCGCCGCAGCCGGGGCAGATCACGTTCCACGACAGTTCAAATAGGCCAAGCCGCGCGGCGTGCAGAAAGGTCGAGATCGCCTTTTCCTCATCGAGTCCATGTTTGCCGGCGAAACTCAGCACGTTGACGCGGCAAAGATCGCGATCGCTGCCTTCGCGAATGGTGTGCTCGATGGCGGCGGCGCAATCGGCATCAGCCGCCTGCCGCAATACGCTGAGAAGGGCGTCCGTCTCGCTCACTTGAATACCGCTCGCGCCAAATGAGAATAATGCGTGCCGAAGATGAAGCTAATGTATCGGCTAAGTAAGTATCGGCGTACGCCGCAACAAGCCAAATTATGGCAGCAGCCCAATCACAGCGAATTGATCCAATCGACCACTTTTCCCTGGGCCACAAGTGGCGTCGTCAGATGGCCGGCAAAAACCTCGATATACTTGCTTTTCGGATTCTTGGCGGCGACATTGAAGGCATATTCCGGGCCGCGGTGATCGATCGGATCGAGCTTGCCGACCACCCACAATAGCGGCATCGGTCTTGGCGCTGCGCCGATGATCGCGGCGTTCTTGGGGATCACCGCCGGACCGTCGGGATCGAACATGCTCAGATAGACGATCGGCGTCGCTGTCGTACCCAGCGGAATGTCTTGCGCCATGTCGGGAAAGTCTTGCGGCACGTTGCCCTTTCCCTCGGCGATCAATTTCTTGGCGCGGGCCACGGCATCGCTGACATAGCTTCGCATATTGTCTTGTTCCGGCAGATGGCCGGGCGACATCGCGACGACGCCGGCAAGATCGGGATGCCGCGCGGCATAACCGATGGCGGCATTGGCGCCGAGCGAATGGCCGATAATGACGATGCGGGTCGCGCCCTTGGCTTTCAATCCGGCGACTGCGGCGTCGATCTCGCCCATCGCCTGGTCATAGGTCGCTGCATAGCGACGGTGGAACGACCATGGCATTTCCGGCTTGGCGACGAGCGCACCCTCGTCTTCGAGGGAGCTCAAGATCCCACCATTGAGCGCACCCGGCCAGGACGCCTTGCCGTGCAGATAGACGACGCCGAGACCGTGCAGGTCAGCCGATGCCGTGGCAAAGTCGGTGCCCAACAGCGTCGCAACAAGCGCGACGACAATGCGCAGGCAAACAAGACTATTGGTCCAACGCCGCTGCTTCATGATCCAGGTTTCGTGCGCAAGCTCGTCCCAAGTTGGGTGACCAAGGGGCGAATCATATGCGTGATTGCGCCGCAGTAGCCGTATCCCGTTAATCGCGCGTGCGGCACATTCTTTGACCGCCCGCCGCGATCAGATCTTGCGGGGCAGCAGGTCCTTGACCCGCACCAGCATGGCTTCGACGGCCTGTTTCACCACGACCAGGCCGGCTGGGTCACGCGAGCGCATCACCACATTGGTATTGGCGTCGCCCCTCTCGTCCACGAACGGATACGAGCCGATCACGACATCCGGGAAGACTTTGGCGATCTGGCCGAGCTCGGTGCCGATATCGCCTTCGCGGCAATCGGCGCGCACGGTCTCCGACAGCATCCGCGCGCCGGTCTTGAGCTGCGGCGTGGCGGATTCGAGCATCGCCTGCATTACGGTCGGAATGCCGGCCATGACGATGACATTGCCGATGCGGAAGCCCGGTGCGCCGGAGATTTTGTTGAGAACAAGCTCGCCGCCTTCCGGCACGCGCGTCATGCGCATGCGCGCCTCGTTCATGACGCCGCCGGTCGCGGCGACTCGCGCCCGCATGATTTCAACTGCCTGCGGATGATACTGCAGTGGAACGCCAAAAGCCTTGGCGACGCAATCCGCGGTGATATCGTCATGGGTCGGTCCGATACCGCCGGTGGTGAACAGATAGGTGTAGCGCGCGCGCAACGCATTGACCGCCGCGACGACTTCGGCCTCCTCGTCAGGGACGACGCGCACCTCTTTGAGATCGATGCCGACGCCGGTGAGGTATTCGGCGATAAAGCCGATATTCTTGTCCTTGGTGCGGCCCGACAGGATCTCGTCGCCGATCACGAGCACGGCGGCGGTGACGATCCCGCTGCCGGTTGCAGCCTTTGTTTCGGCCATGGTCGCTCTCCCCGTGATGCCGCCTGCTCTAGCGCGCCTGCCCCATGTGCTCAAGCGACTGCTCAAGCGGTGCTCAAGCGACCTTGGTGCCTTCATCGCCTTCACGGCCCTGCCTCCGAGCGCGGCGGTGGAGCACGGCGACGCCATCACTCTGGTCAAACCGCCCAAAACATGGGCAAAAGTGAGAATCGGCGGGCACTCGGGGCATTCCATCACCCGCCCGATGTCGGCTCGATTTGCTCTTGAGTTGGCGCAGAGCTTGCTACGGTTGAATACTGCTACAAGTGTAGACGCCGCAAAGGTTTGCGACGGAAGCGGACGGGTGTCGACATGTTCGACGAAATGAATGGGACTGGGGACGACGTGCGGCCGGCCTATGCCGAACTGTCGCAATGGTTGATCGAAGTCAAACCCGACGTCCTCGATTTCCGCCGCCGCGAAGCCGAGCTGTTGTTCCGCCGCATCGGCATCACCTTTGCGGTCTATGGCGATCCCGAGGCGCAGGAACGCCTCATCCCCTTCGACGTCATTCCGCGCATCATCTCGAGCAAGGAATGGGACCTGCTGCGGCGCGGCCTCGAGCAGCGCGTCAAAGCCATCAATGCCTACATCAAGGACGTCTACAGCCGCCGCGAGATTCTCAAAGCCGGCGTCGTGCCCGAAGATCTGGTGTTTCAGAATCCGGTCTTCCGGCCGGAGATGAACGGCCAGAAAGTCCCACACGACATTTACGTCCATGTCGCCGGCATCGACATCGTCCGGCTCGACGCCGACACCTTCTATGTGCTCGAAGACAATGCGCGCACGCCGTCCGGGGTCTCCTACATGCTGGAGAACCGCGAGATCATGCTGCGGCTGTTTCCGGAATTGTTCTCGCGCTATCGCGTGGCGCCGGTCGAAAACTATCCGGACGAGTTACTCGCCACGCTCAAATCCATCGCGCCGCCCGCAGCATCGTCGGAGCCTAACGTCGTTCTGCTGACGCCCGGCGTCTACAATTCCGCTTATTACGAGCATTCATTCCTCGCCGACAAGCTCGGCGTCGAACTCGTCGAAGGCCGCGACCTCGTCGTCAAAGGCGAAGTCGTCTACATGCGCACGACCGAGGGGCTCAAGCGCGTCGACGTCATTTACCGCCGCATCGACGACGATTTCCTCGATCCGCTGGTGTTTCGCCCCGACAGTGCGATCGGCGTGCCCGGCCTGATGTCGGCCTATCACGCTGGCAATGTCACGCTGGCCAATGCGGTCGGCACCGGCGTGGCCGACGACAAGGCGGTCTACAGTTACATGCCGGAGATCGTGAAATTTTATCTCGGCGAAGAGCCGATCTTGAAGAACGTGCCGACCTGGCGCTGCCGCGAGAGCGAACATCTGTCTTATGTGCTCGATCATCTTGAAGAGCTGGTGGTGAAGGAGGTCCACGGTTCGGGCGGCTACGGCATGCTGATCGGCCCGAAATCCGACAAAGCAACGATTGCCGCGTTCCACGCCAAGCTCAAAGCCGACCCGAAGAATTTCATCGCCCAGCCGACGCTGGCGCTCTCGACCTGCCCGACTTGCGTCGAGGAAGGCATCGTGCCGCGGCATGTCGATTTGCGGCCCTTCGTGCTGGTCGGCCGCGACCGCATCCGCATCGTGCCGGGCGGACTGACGCGAGTCGCGCTCAAGAAAGGCTCGCTCGTGGTCAATTCGAGCCAGGGAGGTGGCACGAAGGACACCTGGGTTCTGGACGGATAACTTGGATGAATAACTTGGACGAATAATTGGGCGCTCGACGAATAGACCAATGCTTTCACGCACCGCCGACAATCTTTACTGGCTCGCCCGCTATGTCGAACGCGCGGAATATATTGCGCGCATTCTCGACACCACCTTGCGGCTCACCGCTTTGCCGCTCGCTTATGTCGGCTCGACCAACGAATGGGAATCCGCGGTCGCGACCGCCGGCTGCGCCGGTGCCTTCTTCGAGCACCACAAAGAGGCCAACGAAGAGACCGTCACCGAATTCCTCGCCTTCTCGACCAGCAATCCGTCGTCGATCCGCAATTGCTTCGAAGCCGCTCGCCTCAACGCGCGCGCCGTGCGTACAGCGTTAACCAGCGAAATGTGGGACGCCATCAACGGTGCCTGGCTCGAACTGAAACGCTGGGGCAACGGGCCACGCTCGCGCGAGGAGTTTGCCCGCTACCTGCGCTGGGTGCTCGGATCGTCGCTGCGCTTCGACGGCTCGGCCTATCGGACCATGCTGCGCAACGATGCCTATTGGTTCTCGCGCATCGGCGTCTATATGGAACGCGCCGACAACACCGCGCGCATCCTCGACGTGAAATATCACCTGCTCTTGCCGGCGCTCGAGCAAGTTGGCGGTCCGCTCGACTACTACCAATGGACCTCTATTCTACGCTCGGTGTCGGCGCTCACCGCCTATCACTGGGTCTATCGCGAGAACGTCAAGCCGTGGCTCGTCGCCGATCTGCTGATGCTGCGGGACGAGATGCCGCGTTCGCTCGCAAGCTGCTACGAAAACCTGGTGCAAAATCTCGATCGCATCGCCAACGCCTATGGCCGCCAAGGCCCGGCACAGCGTCAGGCGCGCAACGTCCGCGCCCGGCTCGAGAACTCAAAGATCGACCAGATTTTCCAGAACGGTCTGCACGAATTCATCGACGCCTTCGTCGAGGACAATAACCGTCTCGGCACCGCGGTTTCGCAACAATATCTGCTGTGACCGGGAGCCAATCGCGCGTCGCAAGACCGGGACAATCGCCACGACTATCATGTATTGTTCGCGTTTACCCCCGATGATGGACGACTGATCGCTGCTTCCCGCTATGCGCATCCGGATCGCTCACCGCACCGACTATAAATACGATCAGCCGGCCGCGGGCGTGATCCAGATGCTGCGGCTCACGCCGCGCAATCACGACGGCCAGCACGTGGTGCGCTGGCGCATCGACGTATCGGCGGATGCGCGGCTCGCGGCGCAGGAAGATGCGTTCGGCAATATCACCCATGTCTTCTCCGCCGATGGCCCGTTTTCCGAATTGAGCGTCGAGGTCGACGGCGAAATCGAGACACAGAACAACAACGGCGTCATCCGCGGCACGGTCGAGCGTTTCGGACCGAGCCTGTTTCTCCGCGACACCGCGCTGACACAGGCCGACGACGCGATCCGCGAATTCGCCCGCGGCGTCCGCGCCGAAAAGGGCGGCGAGGCGCTCGGCGAACTGCACGGCATATTGGACCGGCTCCACGAGGACATGGCTCACGACGCCGACGATGCCGAAGGCGCGGCAAACGCGGCCGAGGCCTTTGCCGCCAAACGCGGCCAGTCGCGCGATTTGAGTCACATCTTTATCGGTGCGGCGCATTATCTCGGCATTCCGGCCCGCTATGTCGCCGGTTACTTTCGACAGGAGGACGGCGCCCAATCCGACACGCATGCGCAGGCTGCAGGTCACGCCTGGGCCGAGGCCTTTGTGCCCGAGCTCGGCTGGATCGCCTTCGATCCCGCCAATGGCTTTTGCCCGACCGACTGCCATGTCCGCGTTGCCATCGGCCTGGATGCGCTCGGCGCGGCGCCGGTGCGGCGGATGCGCTACGGTCAAGGGGCGGAGACGCTGGCGGTCGCCATCAAAGTCGGTCAGTGATCCAAGCCTTTACTCGGCCAGACTTCGCTCCGCCATCCGAGATGCTATAAGGATCCCTTAGATTTTTCGTTGGAGCATGATCTTTTCCGAAAACCGGTTTCCACTTTTCGGGATCATGCTCTAGGGGGCTGAGCGATGACCTATTGCGGTGGAATTCTCGTGCGCGAAGGGCTCGTCATGTTCGCGGATACGCGGACCAATGCGGGCGTCGACAACATTTCGACCTTCCGCAAGCTGCACATCTTCAAGGACCCGAAAAGGCGCGTCATGGCCATTGCCACGGCGGGAAATCTCTCGATCAGCCAATCCGTCGTCAGCATCCTGCTCGAGGGCTACGACAATCCCGAAACCGGCGAGCGCGAAACGCTGATGAACGCGCCGACCATGTTCCAGGCGGCGCAGCGCGTCGGCTACGTCATCCGCACGCTTCACGCTACCGAGGGCAAGGTGCTCGAAGCGTCCGATGTAAATTTCGACGTCTCCTTCCTGTTCGGCGGCCAGATCGCCGGCGAGCGGATGCGGCTGTTCATGGTCTATTCGGCCGGCAATTTCATCGAATGCACGACCGACACGCCCTATCTGCAGATCGGCGAGCATAAATACGGTAAGCCGGTGCTCGATCGCGCCATCAATTACGAGATGGACCTTTACGACGCGCTCAAAGTCGGGCTCGTCTCCATCGATTCCACCATGCGCTCCAATCTCAGCGTCGGCATGCCGATCGACCTGCTCGTGGTGCGGCGCGACGTCTGCGATCCGGAACTGATCTATCGGATCGAGCCGGGCGAACCCTATTTCACCGACCTGCGGGAACGCTGGTCGGCGGCGCTCCGGGCCGCCCATATCGGCATCCCGCGGCCGCCCTATAGCAACCGCCGCTGACCGCCAATCACGCGAACAGCGCGAAAATTTACGCTTCATTAACGGTCATCAGCGGAAAGCCGTAAGGCCCGCGCTGAATCCGTTTACACGCGTTAAGCGCAAGTCATTTGCAATCTTTCCTTCCTAGTGTCCCGGCAGCATTTTGTCCGAATGGGTGGAAGCGTGGTGCCTTCGGCGCGTTCGCATATCGCCGGGGAAAGTAAGAAGTCGCGGTGGGATCAGGCGCGCGTCAGCCTGGTCGTGCCGATCGGCGTAATCGTTGCCGTCGCCATCGTCTGCGTCATCGTCGCGGTGCTGACCTCGGCGCAGCGCGCCGACGAGGTCACCTTCAATACCGAGCAGCAACTTGTCCGGTAGGCCGCGGCCGACCACGGGCTGCGTGCGCTGCACCTCTTGCAAGGCGCCGCCGCGACCCCGATCGCCGCCGCCAAGATTCGCAACGGTTACGACACCGAATGGATCGACCGGCACGTCGGGCCGTGGCTGGAAAAATACTTCCACAGCGACGTCGAGGCCATTGTCGACGCCAACAACCATCTGATCTACAGCCACGCGCTCGATCCGGCGGACGCCGACACCGACATCGACGATCTCATGGCGCAGCTTGCGCCATGCCTCGATTTTCTGCGCGGCCGACTGAACGGGCCGCCGAGCCACACGATCGCGGTGCTCGAGGGCCAGGATCCGGCGATGCCGGGCCGCAGCACGGTGCTGATGCAGCGCTTCAGGAACAAGCTGGCCTTCATCAGCGCGGTGGCGGTCGGCTCCGATGCCGAACTCGCCAAAGGCAATGCCGAGGCGCCGATCGTGCTGTCGGTTAAATATCTGTCGCGCCGCCTTCTCAACAGCGTCGGCACGCACTTGCAGCTCGCCGGTCTGCACACCATCGACAATCCGGCGCAGGCCGGCAGCGATCGCGTGATGGAATTGCTCGATCCGCAAGGCGGCACGATTGCCCGTTTCGCCTGGACGCCGACCAAGCCGGGCGCCGCCGTGGTGCAGAGCGTGGTGCCGTTCATCGCCGTTGCGCTCGCGGGCTTTGCCCTCCTTGTCGGCCTCGTCATTCGCCATATGCGCCGCACCTCGCAGGAAATCGACGCCGGCGAGCGGCAGCTGCGTCATCTCGCGCTGCACGATCTCCGCGCCGCCTATCAGTCGATCGTCAACGTCGCGAACGACACCATCGGGGTTACCTCACTGCGTAAATGTCAATGCGTGTCGAAACGGGACCTCGGTTTTTCCGGAATGACGGGATGGGGATTGCCGCCGCGCGGCGCCTTCGCCACACTCGCGCCAACCAACATCCGATCGGGAGGCACATATGGCTGGGCGAAAAGTGGCATTGGTGACCGGAGCCGGCACCGGCGTGGGACGCGCGGTGACGCTGGCGCTGATGAAGGAAGGCTATGCCGTGGTGCTGGCCGGCCGGCGCAAGGACATGCTGGAGACGGTCGCCCAAGAGGGCGCGCAGACGCCCGGCGAAGCGCTCACCGTGCCGACTGATGTGGCCGATCCCGCATCGATCAAGGCGCTGTTCGAGGCAACCAAGAAGACCTATGGCCGGCTCGACGTGCTCTTTAACAATGCCGGCATCGGCGCGCCGGCGATGCCGATCGAGGAAATCCCCTACGACAAATGGCAGGCCGTGGTCGCCACCAATTTCACCGGCGTGTTCCTGTGCACGCAGGAAGCCATCAAGATCATGAAAGCGCAGAATCCGCGCGGCGGCCGCATCGTCAATAACGGCTCGATCTCCGCGCATACGCCGCGCCCGGGCGCCGCAGCCTATACGGCGACCAAACATGCCGTCACCGGCCTGACCAAACAAACCGCGCTCGACTGCCGCGGCTACGGCATCTGCTGCGGCCAGATCGACATCGGCAATGCCGCGACGCCGCTGACCGACCGCATGGTGCAAGGCGAAGGCGTGCTGCAGCCCGACGGCCGCAAGATGGTCGAAGCGCGCATGGCCGCCGAGGATGTCGGCCGCGCCGTAGTCTACATGGCAAGCCTGCCGCTCGACACCAACGTGCTGTTCATGACCGTGATGGCGAACCTGATGCCGTTTGTCGGGCGGGGATAGCGCCGGCGCATGATCCCGAAAAGTGGACTTCCGGTTTTCGGGCAAGATCACGCGCCAAAGAGATAAATGATGTTGGAAGGCTGGCACGAATTCTACGGGCTGCTCGGCACCGCGGCGGCAACTTTGGTGGCGCTGCTGTTCGTCGCCGCTTCGATCGGCGCGAGCGTGATGAAGAACACGCCGGAAAGCGCCAACAACACCCGCACGTTCATGAGTCCGGTGGTGTTCCACTACACCAACATTCTGTTTCTCAGTCTCATCGCCCTGATCCCAACGCTGAGCTTCGAGATTTTCGCCGTGGTCGTTGGGGTCGCTGCCATCGCAAGCGTGATCTATTCCATTCTCATCTCGATCTGGGTGCACAGGAACACGCTGTCAGACACCGCCGACCGCTTCGGCTATGGCCTCATTCCGGCTGGGTGCTACCTTGCTGGGCTTGTCGCCGCCGGCTTTTTGTTCGAGCAGTCCCCGATCGGTCTCGACATTCTCGCCGGCGCGGCGCTGCTGCTGCTTGTCATCAATATCCGCAATGCCTGGGATTTGATGATCTCGCTGGCGCGCAGCGCCAATCGCCCGAAAGACGAAAGCTGAAGCCAAGCTATCCGACGGCGCTCACCTTGATCTTCGTCCCCGCCTTCACCTTGGCGAGCGTCTTCACGTCGCCGAGCGCCTTCGCCCAGATATTGCAAGGGCTGGCGAGCCGCGTCTCATCGGCCTTGGAAATCGGCGTGCGGCCGAAGCCGATCGCAATGGCATCGCCGTCCGGCCAATAGGCGATCTCGCCCGGCGTCACCACCGCACGCGCGTCTTTTTCGCGCGGCACCTTCACGGGGGTGTCGAAATAGACCTCTTCACCCCACGTCATCGCCGCGCTCGCGATCGGCAGCGCCTGCGCGATCGCCTTTGCGGTCGGCGTATCGAGCAGCTCGGCGTCGAGCGTGAGCGAGCCGAATTCAAAGCGGATGCGTGACATGGCAGGCTCCTAGAGCATGATCCGGAAAAGTGGAGGCCGGTTTTCCGAAAAGATCATGCTCAATCAAAATCCTAGCGGCGCGATCGCGCTCATACTTCCACGGCCTCGATTGTACGCGCGACGAATTCGACGAGAAAGCGCGGCTCGTCGGGCGTAAGCTGATCCCCGAACACCAGCAGGACCACGCCGAAACCGAGAAAGAGCGGCGGCAGCACCAGGCCGAGCCAGAGATAGTCCGGACCGCGCCGTAAGCGGCGAAGAACATTCTTACCGTGCGCAGAAACACATAGCCGCCGCCCAACATCACGGCGCCGACTCAATATTCCAAGAGCGTGCGCATGAACGGATGCAGGCCGACGGTGCAATGCAAGAGGTTTCCCCACCCTCCTCGACGAATTGACCCGACAGCCAGTATTGCGAGGAATGCCGGTAATAGGTGCGCCGGCGCAGCCTGATCGACGTGTCGCCGACCGAGCCGAGCACGGGCTTGCTGCCGGCAATCGCGAAGCCGCTGTCGGTCGCCGCGCGCAGGCGGCGGATACATTCGGCAAGTGGCAAAGGCGAGATCAGATCAAAGTTCATGGTGTGCAGCATCGTGGCTCGCGGACATGGCTCGCGCATGGCGCAGGGGAAAATCATTCCCGCAGACGCGCGCGAACCCTCGACCATAATGTCAAACAGCAATGACTTCCCCTCGTCACCACCGGACTTGATCCGGTGGTCCATGCTGACTTGCGGTTTGTGAGAGCGACCGAAAATTCAGCCGAGCCTCACTTCCGCATGGATTGCCGAGTCAAGCCCGGCAATGACGAAGGAAGAAACGAACGTAAGGAAATCTCGAACGAAGAAAAGGAAGCGGAACGCCGACAGACGCGTATCCAACCAATTCGCTGACTTCGGCGATGCCGGCCGAGGCGCGCGCGGTGAGATCGGCGGCGCTGTCGACGCTTTGCGCGAGCTTTCGCGTCGCCATGTCCTGCTGATGCACCGACGCCGAAATCGCGTCCGAGGTCAGCCGCACTTTGTCCATGGATTGCGCGGTCGCCGCATCGGCCTCTTGCACGACCTCGACCACGTTGCCGACCGCGAGCGTCTTGTCCTTGATCTCGGACAGCGCCGTTTTCGACCGTGCGCGCCATTGCGCCGATCTCGTCGCTGCGCCGGCTGCCGTGGATCGGGCTATGCAGGTCGCCGCGCGCCATCCGGGCGCATCATCTCGGCCATGCGGCGGAGCGGAATGGCGATGAAAATGTGACTTAAGATCAAGGCGCCGATCAGGGCCGCGGCGGTGCCGGCGGCGGCGCTGCGCGCGGTGACGTCCGCCTCGGTACTGGGCCCCTGCCCGCCGAGGATATTGATGAGATGATTGAGCTGCGCCGTGACATTCGTCGCGCGCCGGATCGAATATGAACGCTGGCATTTGCGCCGTGAATGGCGGGGATTTACGCAAGCGCCGATGTAGCGTGAATTGGTTTGCGCGGACTTAATGGCTTGCTACGGGTTTGTGACGCCACGCGCCGGATGACCCGGCGCACGAGCGAGCTGACTTCGCGCAATCTTCTTTCTCCGATTTCGCTTTGTGCAATTCGCGCTACACTGCGGCACCGGGCAAATGGGACTTCATCCGTCAATGCAATCGCTACAATCGCTGCTTGGCGTTTTCGCCATCATCGCGCTTGCCTTCGTCATCAGCGAAAACCACCGCGCGGTGCCGTGGCGGCAGGTGCTCACCGGGCTTGCGATCACGTTCGCGCTGGCGCTCCTCATGCTCAAAGTGCCGGAGAGCCAAAGCGCCTTCAACGCCGTCAGCCGCATTGTCGATGTGATCGCGGCCGCGACCAAGGCCGGCACCTCGTTCGTGTTCGGCTATGTCGGCGGCGGCGCGCTACCGTTCGACCCCAAGACGCCGGGTGCCGATTTCATTCTCGCCTTTCAGGCGCTGCCGGTCGTGCTGGTGATGAGCGTGCTATCTTCGCTTCTGTTCTACTGGCGGATCATGCCGCCGATCGTGCGCGGATTTTCCTGGGCGCTGGAGAAGACGCTCGATGTCGGCGGCGCGGTCGGGCTGTCCACGGCCGCCAATATCTTCGTCGGCCAGGTCGAGGCGCCGCTGTTCATCCGGCCCTATCTCGCGCATCTGACCCGGAGCGAAATGTTCGTGGTGATGACCGGCGGCATGGCCGGCATCGCCGGCACCGTGTTCGTGCTCTACGCGACGATCCTCGCCAATGCTATCCCCAACGCCGCCGGCCATATCGCGGTCTGTTCGGTGCTCGGCGCGCCGGCGGCGATCTTCATCAGTCTCATCATGGTGCCGGATCCGCTGAACGCGCATACTGGAGGGAGGCTTGCCGGCGGGAAGCTTGACGGCGAGTCCGGCAAAGACGGCTTCAAGGTCGAGCAGGTCGCGAGCTCGACCATGGACGCCATCGTCAAGGGCACCGGCGCGGGGCTCGAGCTTCTGCTCAACATCACCGCGATGCTGATCGTCTTTATCGCGCTGGTCTATCTCGCCAATGCCATGCTCAGCCTGTTGCCGGACGTGCTCGGCGCGCCGCTGACCTTGCAGGGCGCGCTCGGCTGGATCATGGCGCCGGTGTGCTGGCTGATGGGCATTCCGTGGGCGCAGGCCGTCACGGCAGGCGGGCTGATGGGGCTTAAGACCGTGCTCAACGAATTCGTCGCCTATCTGCAACTCGCGGCGCTGCCGGACGGCGCGCTCGATCCGCGCTCGCGGCTGATCATGCTCTACGCGATGTGCGGCTTCGCCAATTTCGGCTCGCTCGGCATCATGATCGCCGGCCTTTCGACCATGTGCCCGGAGAAGCGCGACGAGGTGGTGTCGCTCGGATTGAAATCGATCGTGTCGGGCACGCTGACGACGTGTTTGCTGGGCGCGATCGTCGGCGTGCTGAATTAAAAAATAGGCCGCCCCCCAGTTGGGGGCGGCCTTACTGCTCAGACAGACCTTAAAGACTTAGCGCTGCGACTGCGCGCCGTATTGGTCCGGATTGGCAATGCCGACGACGCCGCCTTCGGCGTCATAGGCCGGAATGTCGCTGCCGGCGTACGCATTGGTGTAAGCGGCATTGTCCGCGTTCACAACGCGATGCGACCTGGCGAGAGCCGGGCTCGCGAGCAGCGCGGTGACGGCAAGCGCGGTGAGAACCGCTTTGGTGCTGAGGGTCTTCATGGTGCAAATCCTTTTCAACGTCGCCCCGACCTCATCTACGCATCATACTGCGTTGCACAACGTGATATCCGTCACTTATCAATCACAAAAATGTAATGGAATATAATAACTTAACGCGAATTTTATTCTGGCATTTACATGTCGATGTTGCGTCGCGATGGCCACTTTTGCGTCCTCTTCGGCGCCGCTTTGCGGAGAAAGATTACTGGCCATGCGCCCGAATGGAGGACATTTGCGCTGCCGCTTGCTATCGATGGAGCATCATCTTTCGCAAAACCGCGTGGCGGGACGTGATCCATCATCTGCAACGCGTGCTGCCGGGACTGCTGCTCTGCATCGCCATTACCGTTGCGGCGGTCCTGCTGCAGGACGTTGAAGTTTATTTGGTCGGCGAGCCCTATCTCGAAGCCTTGGTGCTCGCAATCCTGCTCGGCGTCGCGGTGCGCACCGCCTGGAAGCCCGGGCCGGCATGGCATTCCGGCATCCATTTCAGCGCCAAATTCGTGCTCGAATGCGCCATCGTCATTCTCGGCGCCTCGGTGAGCTTCGCCACTATCATGGCGCTCGGGCCGTTTCTGATTTTCGGCATCGCCGCCATCGTCTCGATCGCGATCGGGGTGAGTTTTCTGATCTGCCGGCTGCTCGGCCTGCCGCTGCGGCTGTCGATCCTGGTCGCGTGCGGCAATTCGATCTGCGGCAATTCGGCGATTGCGGCGGTGGCGCCGGTGATCGGCGCCGACGGCGACGATGTTGCTTCGTCGATCTCGTTCACCGCCGTGCTCGGCGTCATCGTCGTGCTCACGTTGCCGCTCCTGGTGCCGATCCTGCATTTGTCGCTGACGCAATATGGCGTGCTCGCGGGGCTGACCGTCTATGCAGTGCCGCAAGTGCTGGCGGCGACGTTGCCCATCGGGGCTTTGAGCAACCAGGTCGGCACCGTGATCAAGCTCGTCCGCGTCTTGATGCTCGGGCCGGTCGTGCTCGGCTTCTCGCTCCTTGCCGGCGGCTTGCGGCCGGCGGAAAGCCGCGCCAACCGCAGCCGCCCGGCGCTGACCGAGCTCGTGCCGTGGTTCATCATCGGCTTTTTGCTGCTGCTCGGGCTGCGCTCGTTCGGCTTCATTCCGCAGCCGCTGTTGCCGCCGATCACGCGCACGGCCGGCATCATGACGACGATCGCCATGGCCGGTCTCGGCCTTGGCGTCGACATCCGCGTCGTCGCGCGAACGGGCTTGCGGGTCACGGTCGCGGTCACGCTGTCGCTCATCCTGCTCGGCCTGATGAGCTACGCGCTCATCCGCCTCACCGGCATGGCGTAAAGATCAGTGCAGTCGAAACTCGCCGTTGATGGCGCGGATCTCGGCCGGCTTGATCAGCCGTGAATGCGCCACGGTCACCGAGTGCAGCGGTCCCTCGAGCTTCTCCAGCCAGAAATTGAGGAACTTGTTGAGCACCGGAAAGTTCGGGCAGAGATCGTAATCCTGCCAGACATAAGTCTGTAACAGCCACGGATGATCGGGCCGCCGGTAGAGGATATTGGCCGTGGTCAATCCGTAGCCTTCGAGTTGTTTCTTAAACGCCCCATTAGGCAGACTGTCTTGCGAAGCCATAATGCCCCTCCAATCCCCGGGTCAGGGGAATGTTTTGAGACTCGAGCCTTCATTGCAAGCCTCAAAAAAGAATAAGTTGTGTATTTTCAAGGCACTAGCAGCATCGCCTGACATTTGCTAACAAGCCTGTGCGGCACCGTCCTCACGCTCTTTCCAATGGAATTATCTGGGACAAGTTTCCGTGGACGACCGGACAATTTTTCGTTCGGAATCCGGAACCTAAGCGCCGTTAACCGTGCGGGAAGCGCCCCCCCCGGGGGCATTGGCAATCCCGATTAACGAGTGCTAATAAATGTCCCGGGCGCCTCTTGCGGGCCAAAAACCCCCGCCCCATCTCGCCATACAGTGGTGACAAAAAGCCGCTGCATAGCTGCTTCGCTTGAGCCAACCCACGAGCACCCAAAAGGTCCGCTCGGCCACATAACTTGCAAGTTTTTCCAGAAACTTAGGAGGACATCATGAAGTTTCGTCCGCTGCACGACCGCGTTGTCGTCAAGCGCATCGATGCCGAGGCGAAATCCGCCGGCGGCATCATCATCCCCGATACCGCCAAGGAAAAGCCCTCGCAGGGCGAGGTCATCGCCGTCGGCCCGGGCGGCCGCGACGAAGCCGGCAAGCTGATCCCGATCGACCTCAAGGTCGGCGACGTCGTGCTGTTCGGCAAATGGTCGGGCACCGAGGTCAAGATCGACGGCCAGGAGCTCCTGATCATGAAGGAGTCCGACATCATGGGCATCATCACCGACGCGCCCGCCGCCAAGAAGAAAGCCGCGTAACGCTCGTACCGAGCGTCGCGAACCCAATCACACGGAGTGAACTCCAATGTCAGCTAAAGAAGTCAAATTCTCGGTCGATGCGCGCGACAGGATGTTGCGCGGCGTCGACATCCTCGCCAACGCGGTCAAGGTGACCTTGGGCCCGAAGGGCCGTAACGTCGTCATCGACAAGTCGTTCGGCGCTCCCCGCATCACCAAGGACGGCGTCACCGTCGCCAAGGAAATCGAACTCGAAGACAAGTTCGAGAACATGGGCGCCCAGATGGTCCGCGAGGTCGCCTCCAAGACCTCCGACATCGCCGGTGATGGCACCACGACCGCAACGGTTCTTGCCGCCGCGATCGTGCGCGAAGGCTCCAAGGCGGTTGCCGCCGGCATGAACCCGATGGACCTCAAGCGCGGCATCGACCTCGCCGTCGAGGCCGTCGTCGAGGAGCTGAAGAAGAACTCCAAGAACATCACCTCGAACGAAGAGATCGCCCAGGTCGGCACCATCTCGGCCAACGGCGACAAGGAAATCGGCGACTACCTCGCCAAGGCGATGAAGAGAGTCGGCAACGAGGGCGTGATCACGGTGGAAGAGGCCAAAAGCCTCGAGACCGAGCTCGACGTCGTCGAAGGCATGCAGTTCGACCGCGGCTATATCTCGCCCTACTTCATCACCAACGCCGACAAGATGCGCGTCGAGATGGAGGATCCCTACATCCTCATCAACGAGAAGAAGCTCTCGGCGCTCAACGAATTGCTGCCGCTTCTCGAAGCGGTGGTGCAGACCGGCAAGCCGCTCCTTATCGTGGCCGAAGACGTCGAAGGCGAAGCTCTCGCCACCCTCGTCGTCAACAAGCTGCGCGGCGGCCTGAAAGTCGCTGCCGTGAAGGCGCCGGGCTTCGGCGATCGTCGCAAGGCCATGCTGCAGGATATCGCGGTCCTGACCGGCGGCCAGGCGATCTCTGAAGATCTCGGCATCAAGCTCGAGAACGTCACGCTCGCCATGCTCGGCAAGGCCAAGAAGGTGATGATCGACAAAGAGAACACCACGATCGTCAACGGCGGCGGCAAGAAGAAAGACATCGAAGACCGCATCACGCAGATCAAGGCGCAGATCGAGGAGACCACCTCGGACTACGACCGTGAGAAGCTGCAGGAGCGGCTGGCCAAGCTCGCGGGCGGCGTTGCCGTGATCCGCGTCGGCGGCGCCACCGAGGTCGAGGTGAAGGAGCGCAAGGATCGCGTCGACGACGCGATGCACGCGACCCGCGCCGCGGTCGAGGAAGGCGTACTGCCCGGCGGCGGTGTCGCACTTCTCCGCGCCACCGAGACGCTCAAGAAGCTCCGCACCCAGAACGACGACCAGAAGACCGGCGTCGAGATCGTGCGCAAGGCGCTGCAGTCACCGGCCCGGCAGATCGCCACCAATGCCGGTGAAGACGGCTCCGTCATCGTCGGCAAGATCCTCGAGAACTCCGCCTATGGCTTCGGTTTCGACGCCCAGAACGGCGAGTATGTCGACATGGTGAAGAAGGGCATCATCGACCCGACCAAGGTCGTGCGCCAGGCTCTGCAAGGCGCGGCCTCGGTCGCCGGCTTGCTCATCACCACCGAGGCGATGGTTGCCGAACTGCCGAAGAAGCAGTCCGCGATGCCCCCGATGCCGGGCGGCGGCGGGATGGATTTCTAAGAAATCCATCGGTCCAACGAAATGCGAAGGCCCGGGAGCGATCCCGGGCCTTTTGCTTGCAAAGGGCGCAAACTATGAACATTCGCAAACTATTCCTGGCTTGCGGTGTTCCGCGCCTTCCGTCGCGTCATCGCGGCGCGATATGATTGCGCCAGGATTGAAGTCATATGCCGACGACCAAAGCCTGCCCGGGTTGCGCAAGCGACATTCCGGTCGATAGCAAGTTCTGCCCGCAATGCGGCGCGCCGCAGGCTTTGGCCTGCGCGTCCTGCAGCCACGCCAATGCCGCGGGAACGAAATTCTGCGCGCAGTGCGGCGCCAAGCTCGGCGACGCACCTACCGCGGCCTCCCCCGCACCTGCTCCGCCGCCGGCCACCCGCGCCGCCAAAGTCGCCGAGCGCCGCCAGATCGCGGTGATGTTCTGCGACCTTGTCGGCTCGACGGCGTTGTCGACGCAGCTCGATCCCGAGGACCTGCGCGAGGTCATCGCCGCCTATCACGGCTGCGCCGCCGAGACCGTCACCCGCTTCGGCGGTTATGTCGCCAAATATATGGGCGACGGCGTGCTGGTCTATGTCGGCTATCCGGAGGCGCACGAAGACGATGCCGAAAACGCCATGCTCGCGGCGCTTGGGTTGATCTCTGAAATGGCGCAGCTGTTTGCC
>JBAUCK010000326.1:0-1747 GCA_049677525.1 Xanthobacteraceae bacterium | reverse complement strand
CCCCGCCGACGGCGGGGCCGATGAGCACGCCGACATAACGCGCCGTCGCGTTCAAAGCCCGCCAATGCCGGCGAATGAAATTTCTGAAACAGCACCCAGTAGCTGATGATGTGCTCGATATTGTCGGCCATCATCGCGATCACATAGGTCGAAAACTGCGCGCGAAAGCCGCCATTGCGCATCGCCGCGAATGAGCGTGGCGCGGGCGCCGGTTGGACCGTTTTGGCCGGAGGCATGACGTTCAAGGCGGGACTTCCATGACAGCGCCGCGACGAGCCGCCGCGGATAATTGTGGTGCGGCTGTGTGCCACCATATCGACACACCGCCAAGCGACGGTGGCGCCTGCGGCCTATGCAAGAATGCGGCCCAAACTCTTCGCGCGCGAATTGGAATAATGACAATGAAGGATTGTTAGACCTTCGCATGACAAGCGATCGCGACACCTCTTCGACACTGACGCGCCGGACCTTACTGGCCGGCTCTGCCGCGGCGGCGCTGGCCTCCGGCGCCAACGAAGCAGCGGGAGAGACGGCGCCCGCCGACAAAGCGACACCCGGCATCTTTCGCTACAAGATCGGCACCTACGAATTGACCGCGCTCTATGACGGCATCTGGTATCGACCGATCACCGACAAATTCATCAAGGCGCCATTTGCCGAGGTTGAACGCGCGCTCGATCAGGCTTTCATGCCGCACGACAAGCTCGCGACGCCGTTCACGACGCTGATCGTCAATACCGGCAAGAAACTGGTGCTGATCGACACCGGCACCGGCGGCCAGATCTCGCCGTCAGCCGGCGTGTTGCGCGACAATCTCGCGGCGGCCGGCATTGATTCCAAAGCCGTCGATCAGATCGTCATCTCGCATTTTCATCCCGACCACATCAACGGCATCAAGGACAAGGACAACGCACTGATCTTCCCTAATGCCGAGATCATGGTGCCTGAGCCGGAATGGGCCTATTGGATGAGCGACGCCAATATGGATGCGGCGGAGCCGGACCTGAAGCTCACCTTCCGCAATCAGCGGCGTATTTTTTCCGATATCGCGGCGCAAGTAACCCGCTTCGAGCCGGGCAAGGAAGTCGCTCCCGGCGTCGAAACGCTGGCCGCCGCGGGCCATACGCCGGGGCATACGGTATTTGCCATTCACTCCGGCAATGAGTCGCTTCTGGTTTTGGGCGACACCGCTCAGCATCCGGCCGTGTTCGCGCGCCATCCCGATTGGCAGGCTGCGTTCGATATCGACGGCGCGGAAGCGGTTGCAACGCGCAAGCGGATTTTCGATCGCGCCGCAGCCGATCGTATGCTGGTGACCGGCTATCACTTCCCCTTCCCGGCCTGCGGCCATATGATCAAGACCGCAACCGGATACGAGCACGTTCCGGTCGAATGGCAGCCGGCTCTGTAGGGTTTGATCCGTCATCCTAGAAACGCAAAAAATCTGGAGGCCGGCTATGACACCGGCCTCCGTGATCCTCGCAGATTTGTGGTTTTGGTTTGGCGCGGATCGAGACCGCGCCCGCGGGGATGACTTTCAGGCCACGCGATTTCGATTCATCGCGTGTATTATTCCGACTTGCGGGCGTAACGGGTGTGCCGCTAGGTGTCCGCAAGTCAGCGCGTGCAATCCGGGCCTCGGTTCGCACCGGTTGTTGGGTGCATATTCCGGATTACAGGCAAACTCTTCGCAAGCTCTTTGACGCTACGAGCGGTTCGCTGCGGTCGCGGCTTTGCTTTGATGCGC